>CACYWW010000026.1 GCA_902778145.1 uncultured Ruminococcus sp. | reverse complement strand
TTATACCGGTTGAACACGAAAAAGCAGACTGATTTTGTTCTCAGTCTGCTTTTCTTAAGTTCGCACTTACTCACCACTCGAACGTGAGGTGAAAAAACTGCCTTATCACGGTCGGGCGTTCGCTTCACGCGTCTTTTATCTTTATCATCAGTCCTCTATTTCAGGGACTCTGATCTCCGAATTCTCGGTGATTATGGAAAGATCAAGTTCTATTATCTCGGTCTCTGCCTGCGTATATACTTTTTTATCAGTCATTTTCAAGCACCTCCGTGTTTTTTTCAATCATTGTTTGCGTATGCAGCGGCAGAGCGGTACAGCCAGGCGAGTGAATCGGCCCAGTCAGAGGCGTTTTGGCTGATTTCTGCATTTTTTACTGCCGCCGCGTACGAAAGCGGGCAAAGGCGTCTTACAGTCGTGCCGTCGTATATGACTTCAATCCAGGTTTCCAACTGCGTTGCGGAGATACCGGGTATCGTCACTCTGAAACGTCCGCCGCCGAGATCTTCATCATTATCATACGTCTCATCGTCAAACGAGGCTCGAATGCCGTAAAAGATTTCGCCATCGGGAACGGTGACGTACAGCTCAAGCGTGATCTCGGAATCGAGCACCAGACAATAAGTGAATTTTGCGCCGTCATCGAGTTCTGCCGATTTTTCCATCGCATAAAGGGTGGAATAATCCTCAAGGGAGTTTATTCCGTACGGACTTGGGCTCTGCGCGGCGTAGCCGTTCTCTCCCAGTTTAACGCCGTTGCATTCATGCAGGTATTGCTGAGAGAAATAACCGTAATCGCAGATCGCGGAGACGAGATTGACTGTCGCCGCGTCATAATCACTGGCATGTTCGAATATGTAGTCGATATATTTTCGACTGAGTAATCGGTCTCAACGGTGCTGTCGCCGTAGTGGAACACGGCGTGGATGTTCTCAGCCATCTGCAGCACGTTCACACGGCAGGTGAAGCCGTAGTATTCGCCCGCGGCGTTCATGTTTTCCGGATCGAATCCGACCTTCACGGTCTTTCCGCTTACGGTGAATTCCATATAAGTGTCATCCAGCGCGTCTTCCGGAAGGGATTTGAGATCCATGTAGAAGTGCACTCCGAGATCGCCCGCGAGCGAAAGCTGCTGAGTCATGAAACGCGGGCTGAGCGTGTATTCTTCAAGCGTGCAGTTCTATTTGAATTCCACGATATCGCCGTATTTCTGAATCGCGCCTTTGACCTTGATGTGGTCGTTTACAGCTATTTTGCTGACGCCGTCGACTCCGGTCGCGTCCTTCATGCGGTAGCACTGGATCGTGTTGTTTTCCGCCGTAACGCCGTCGACCGCGATAGTGACCGTAATGTTTTTGTAATCTTCGCTGTATTCGGTGTTAACTTCGGTGATAACGCCTTCGAGCGTGTATTCGTAGCCTTCGGAAAGCATGACGCCGGATTCAAGCTCGTAAGCCGCCGCGAGGATCTCCGCGGGAGTCTCGTAGATAACGACTTCGTTGTGCTCGCCTTCCTCGTATTCGACGAGCGTGCAGCCTGCGTCAAATTCGACCGTGCCTTTATAGTTCTTTATATTGCCTGTTACTTTAATGTGGTCGTTGACCGCAAGTTTGTCTACGGCGTCGATACCGCTGCCGTTGACCAAGCGGTAGCACATGATCTTGTTGTTTTCCGCGGTCACTTCGTCGACCTGGATCGTTACTGTGATATTCTTGTAATCGATGCTATAAGGATCGTTTACAGCGGTGATAACGCCTTCAAGCGTGTACGGTCCGCCTTCAAGAGTCTCACCCGCTGAAAGTTCATAAGCGGCCGCTAGTATCTCTTCGGGTGTATCGTACGTTACAGGCGGTTCTTCCGTTGCGCCGTTAAGATTAACGGTGATCGCTGAAATCCAAACCTGTCCTGTTTTTCCGGAATTGGGGTTAGTGAAGATCACGGAGTTGGTGCTTCCGACCCAGCTGCCGTCTTCGTATGTTCCGACGCTTGCGTTCAGAACGCTGGATTTATTCGAGTTGAGTGTGAAAGTAATGCTTGTGATCACATCTGTTTCTGATGAAACGGATATCGTGATTGTATTGTTCAGATATACTCTGACTTCCGGATTGCTGTATGCCGGAGCAGATTGTCCGTTTCCTTTTGCAAATGATATTGTGATACCGTTACCGGCATCTATTTCCAAACCATCCGAAAAATCCTGTTCGGTCATTACTACCTTTACAGATACTGCTTCACCTTCAGCCGCAACTGTGGCGGCAAAAAGGGATAAGATCATGACCAGAATGATAAGAAGCGATAGAGCCTTTTTCATTTACTGTCTCCTTTAACAGACTATTATTCATTATGATTTTATAACTTTTTTTATTTTTTGTCAATAGATTTGGTGAAAATTTTCGGGAAAACGCGTTTTTTTTTCGATCCCGGAGCCGCGTCGGAAAAACGGCGCGGGACGGTTTTTCGCGCACGCGCCGTCGAAGCGTGCCGGGTACCGTCAAACTTTTTAAAATTCTGAAAACTTTGAAAAAAACATTTGCATTTTTGAAAATATATGCTATAATGAAAATGGCGGCTGACCGGACGTTTGATCCTTCCGGTTTGTTTTATTCGCCGCCGTTTTTATGTCGCTTGAAATAACGATAAGCATAAGGACCGTATCATATGGAATATTTTGTAGTCAAGGGCGGAAATGAGCTTTCCGGAGATATTGAAGTAAGCGGTATGAAGAACGCCGCTGTCGGCGTCATCTTCGCATGCCTTCTCATAGATGATAAAATAACGCTTGAAAACATACCCGATATCAGTGACGTCAGAACGTCGTTCGCCATCCTCAAGGCGATGGGAGCGAAGGTCAGATACCTTACTAAAACGACGGTAGAGATAGACTGTACGAACGCGGAGGGCGGCCGCGCGCCGTTTGAAATGGTGCGCAATATGCGCGCGTCCTATTATCTCGCCGGCGCCGAGCTCGGCAGATTCGGCAGGACCCGCGTCGGATGCCCCGGCGGATGCGATTTCGGTATCCGTCCGATCGATCAGCACATAAAGGGCTTCGAGGCGCTCGGCGCCGAGGTCGCGGTCGAGGGCGGATATATCGAGGGCAAGGCGCAGGACGGCAGGCTCCGCGGAGCGAATATATATTTTGACCGCGTTTCCGTCGGCGCTACGATGAACGTTCTCATAGCGGCGACGATGGCGGAGGGCAATACCGTTATCGAGAACGCCGCGCGTGAACCGCACGTGGTCGATCTGGCGAACTTCCTCAACTCCTGCGGCGCGAAAATAACCGGAGCCGGTACGGACGTCATAAAGGTCAAAGGCGTATCGAGCCTCTCCGGCTGTACTTACGCGATAATCCCGGATATGATCGAGGCGGGCACGTACATGATCGCCGCCGCGGCGACCGGAAGCCGTCTGAAGATAACGAACGTCATACCGAAACACCTTGAGTCTATCTCCGCAAAGCTTGAGGAAATGGGCGTGGAGGTCGAGGAGCACGACGATTTCGTTGTTGTGACCGCCGCGAAAAAGCTTACTAAAACGAATATACGCACGCTGCCGTATCCCGGCTTCCCGACCGATATGAACCCTCAGATGTGCACGCTCCTTTGCCTTGCCGAGGGCGTCAGTTATCTGACGGAGAGCGTCTGGGACAACAGGTTCAGATATATCGAGGAGCTCCGCAAGATGGGAGCCGAGATCAAAGTGGACGGAAAGACCGCCGTGGTCGAGGGCAATACCAGATTCACGGCGGCTCCGGTACGCGCGGTGGATCTGCGCGCCGGCGCTGCCATGATAATCGCGGGACTCTGTGCGAACGGCAAGACGACGATTGAGGACATACACCACATAAAGCGCGGTTATGACGATATCGCCGGGAAGCTGCGTTCCGTCGGCGCGGATATCAGGGAGATAAACGTTCCGGAATCCGTCAATTATCCGAAAGCAAACTGATCTTTCCCGGGCGTCCGTACGGCGCCCGGTTTTAAGACCCGGAGGAGAACTGTGTCAAACAATTACAAGCCGGCTATCCGGAAGCAGAAGGCGGTGCTCGGGACCTCTGCGAAGGTCATAATCGCGCTGCTCGTCGTGATCGTGATAACGCTTGCGGCTTTTCTCATAAAAATAATAGCGTCACAGGCGCTGAAACCGAATATCGTATATCCGCCGGAGCGGCCGGATACGGAAACGGAGGAGACTCCGCACACAAGGGCCGAAGTTACGGAGGAGGAGACCTCTCTTGAAACGCGCACGGTGGACGGATCGCGTTACGACACGTCCGACGGCACGCTCATCCTCGTCAACGGAAAGACGGCGTACTCAATGCCGGCGGATAAGGAAAAGGAGCTCGTCAACCTCTTTGAGGAGCGGCACGAGAATTTTACGCTGTCGAACAGCAACGTCACGCTTTCCCGCGTCTGCTACGAGGCGCTCTGCCGGATGACGGATTCGTACGCCGAAAGATTCGGATACTGTCCGCTGATGCTGACGTCCGGTTACCGTGACAGCGCGGCGCAGCAGGCTTTCTATGACGATTTCGTCGTCAATGAATCGGACAAGGTATACGTTGAGCTGCCGGGATATTCGGATCATCACACGGGACTTTGCTTCGACGTAAAGCTCTACGACAGCGGCGGCAACTCCTACAGCTACGGCAGATACGCGACGGAAAAAGCCGCGTGGATCGTGGAAAATTACAAATACTACGGCTTCATTATGAGATATCCGGCGAACAAGGGCTCGTTTACGGGGATCGAGGGCGAATCGAATCATTTCCGCTACGTCGGGATGCCGCATTCGCTTTACATAACGAATAAAGGGATATGCCTTGAGGAATACCTCAATCTGCTGCGCTCGCACCCCGCCTCGGATCCTCTGACGATCGTCACCGAAGACGGCGATGAGTACGAAGTCTGGTATTGTCCGTCCGACTCGCTCACCGTTCCGCGCGATCTGCCGTATACGGTATCGGGCGACAACCGCGGCGGGCTCATAGTGACTTGCCGCAAATAAAAAAAACGGACGCGGATCCGTTTTTTTTCTTTTTTATGTGACGTCGGGCGGCTGTTTTGCATGATATAGGGTGAGAACGTTCCGGAGGACGGTATGGAAGACTATATGATAACGGAGTTGTTTTTCAAAAGAAGTGAAGACGCTCTTGCTGAAACGGAGAAAAAATACGGCGCTTATCTGCGTCAGGAGGCTAAAGCCGTCACGGGGAGCCGTGAGGACGCCGAGGAATGCGTGAGCGACGCGTTTTATGACGCGTGGAAAAGCATCCCGCCGAAAAGACCGGCAAACCTCAAAACGTATCTTTTCAAGCTTGTGAGAAACCGTGCTTTGATGCGGCTGCGTATGAACACGGCGGAAAAGCGCGGAGGCGGCACGGCGGCGATCCCTCTGCACGAGCTTGAGGAGGCGATCCCGGGCGAGACGGAAAATGACGGCGAATCAGAGGCTGTCGCTGACGTTGTCCGTGCGTTCGTCCGCGGGCTCGATCCGGATACGAGACGCGTGTTCCTTTCAAGATACTATGCCTTCCGGGACATAAAAACGATCTCCGCGCAGTACGGCTATACTCAGAGCAAGGTCAAGATGATGCTCAAGCGCAGCCGTGACGCGCTGCGGAAAAAGCTTGAAAGCGAGGGGTTATTATGAAGAGATCATATATCATAGCGAACGCGCTCGGTCAGCTCGACGACGCCACGCTCGATATCGACCCGAAAGAAGATAAAGAAGAAAAAAGAAAAGACCGCTCCCAGAGACTTTTGCCGGGGCTTGCGGCGCTTTTCGCGGTCGCGCTCGCGGGGCTTATTATGCTGCCGCTTTTCAGACCGCTCATGCAGAAGCCGACACCCGGCGGCGACGTTTCCGAAACGACGGATCGGCAGCCCACGGCAGAGCTCGAACCCATCCCCGGAATACCCGAGGTCGAGATCGACCGGTTCTTACCGAATTCACAGCCTTACGTTAAAAACGGGCACCGGTACGATTACGAGCACGTTTTATATGACGTATACCTTGAAAACCTTGAGGACGCCGGTATGACCGTTATAAGATCGAAGGACGGCGGACGGGCAGAGGCTTACGGCAATGAAGCGATCCTGTATTTGAGCCGGAGCAACGGCGTGGGCATGACGGTATATGCGTACGGCGCTACGGGCAATGCCGTAGGTGAAAAGGAGAAGGAGCTGATAGGCGCGAAAACCGCAGATCATACGCTTGACAAAGGAGACGTGCTGTACGCGATAGACGTTTCACCGGAAGGCTTTTATGAAAAAACGTCGGATAAACTCATCATGTGCGTCATATCTCCGGGCGGCTCCGGGCTGCCGTATATCCCGCTTTTCATCGCGGGGGCGGATGACGCGCTTGATACGGGGATCGGGTTTGAGGGAAAAAACCATCGTCCTGATATCTGCGGTATACTTTCCTGCGATATCGACATTGACGGAGAATATGAGCTTCTGACCTGTACTCCGGGTCCGACGTCGGGTTTTTATACAGTTGAATTCAGCGTTTTTGAAACGGGTCCGGCTCCGCGTGCCGGCGGCGGAAACGTTGTCTATGTATGGGGCACGGACAGAGCCGTCGGTCTTACGGCGCTCGAAGGAAAGCCTGCCGTCAGAATGACGGTGAGTGACACGTACGGCGCTGAATACGACGTTATAAAGGAGCTTGTCCTCGATCGCGGCACAGTATTGGTGAAGGAATCCGACGGGGCGCTGAATAACGGCTTGTGTTCTCCGGAAATGCGCGCGAATGAGCGCGCCGAAGGGTGCGAGGCAGAGACTGACGACATATTTGACTTTTCCCTTGAATTTGACACTTATCAGAGGTTCGTATACGATATCAATGTAGACCGGGTGCTTGCAGTCGGTCTGAAGGCTTTCAGGGCGGGCGGATATACCGCTTTCATCCGCTCTGAGGGGAGCGATTATTATATCCTCAAGAGAGACCACGGCGAGCGCGTCAAGTCCCCGGCTTACACACTGAATCTTTACACGGGAGGCGGCATCCAGTATCATTCGGAATATTTCGTACGCTCCGGCGTTTACGGGAATGAAAACGGGATATACAAATGGGATATGGCGAACGGCAAGACCGCCTCGTACATCTCGACGAAGCAGCCGGTCGGAAATACGTTCAGGGTCGGTTCCATGCTGTATTACGTGACGCACGGCAAAGATACGGTAACGGTAAAAGCCGCTGACGTGAGAGGAGAAAACATTTACAGGATCGGATCCTTCAAGTGTGACAAGGCGTACGACGCTTCCGTCATCGGCGTCACCTCAAACGGTGTGTATGTGCACGTCAATACCGGGCTCATATATTTCATAAGCTTTGACGGCAGCGCGGAAAAGCTCGCGGAATACGACGGTGTAACGCTTGCGAAGCTTTCCTGCGGCAGGCTGTACGTACGCGATAAAAACGCCGTTCACGAGCTTGACGAAAACGGAGAGATCTGTTCCGCGGAAATATCCGGATACGTTGAAATATACGGCGGCATGATCGTGAAGGTCGAAAACGACGGCTTGAAATTCATCACGGCGGAGGACGGGACCGTGACGCGCACGATAGAATGCGCGGTCCCGGAACCACCCGCCGACGCGAAATACAGACGGAGTCTGTACACGACGATATTCGACGGAAAAATGTATTTATGGGCGCCGTGGTCAGATGATCTGACGTACGTCGATCTGCGGGACGAAAGCTCGGGCGTCATTGCCGACTTTTTCAAGAAATAAGTATACAAACAGACCGGGAGGCTTTTGCCTCCCGGTCGCAACTTGCAGACAAAGTTTTTATTCTACTCCTTCCGTCACGACTGAACGTCGTGACACCTCCCTCAAAGAGGGAGGCAAAACAAGGCTCCTCCCTTGGGGAAGCTGTCATCCGGGATGCTTCCCGGATGACTGAGGGAGTTTGTCTTCACTCTGAGACCGGGAGGCTTTTGCCTCCCGGTCGTCTTTTATTTAGCCCCGCGCTCGGCGACGATCGCCTGATAACGCGCCTTCACGTTTTCAAGGAACGGCTCCCAGAGACCGCTTTCACGTATGACCTGAGGACAGTTCTTGCCGGAGTAGTGGTTGTGCTGCGTCACGGCTTTTATGCTGAGATCGTACTTGTATAAAAGCTCCGCGACGAGCTGCGCCGTGTTGTCGAGCGTTTTATAGAAGTATTCGGACGGCTTCGTCGTTCCGTCGGTCTCGTGATTGACGCAGACCTCGATACCTATGCCGTACGTGTTGCCCCTGCCCTCTCTGCCGTCGCCCGCGTGCCAGGCGCGTTCCTCCTCGGGCAGATGCTTGTATATGCTGTGATCGTCCACCGTAAAGTGCCACGAGACCTGCGTTCCGTCGGCTTTCACGTAGCCTCTGTGGGCGTTAGCGTCCGCGCTCTGACTGTAGTTGCCCGTATTGTGGATGACTATGTACTTTACCTTGTAGTTTCCGCCCGGGCGGTTGTATCTGCCCTCGGGGATGTAGTCGGCTATGACAAGCAGATCCTGTTCCGTGCCCTCGCCTATGCGCCAGGTGAAGCGCTCGGGCCGCTTCTGCACTATGTATACGACGTTTCGCCAGATCTGTTCGAATTCGGAGACGAGATATCTGACCTCGACCTGATTTCTCGCCGGGTCGTTTACTATGAGCCAATCGACGCCGTCGACCGTCTCATAACCAATGACGCAGAGCAGATGGCCGTCAGTCTGATAATCCGGGTATCCGGAGCCCGCGAGCTGACCTTTTTTGATCTTTACGGAGCATACGACGGGCACGTCCTTTGAAAGCGCCCATTTCAGCGCCGTAATATCATATATGTCGACGTAGGCGTTATATCCGAGCTCGCCCGCCCAGGCGACGTTGTACGACCAGTTGCCGTATATATTTTCGCCGTTGTCGTATACGCCTGCCGCGGTCTTTTCCTCGCTGACGCCTTTTTCACCGTAGTAGTCGAGCACCATAGACAGGGAAGTGGGCGAGCAGATGATGTTTCCGATCTTCGGTACATCCATCTGATACCGCTTGTTTACGGAAAGCTTCACAGACCTTGCGGCGGGCGTTTTCGTGAGCGCGCCCTTTCCGCCGTCGACCGCGAGCGTGACGTTGTAAAGCACGGGCGATCTGTCTCCGGTCTTTTTCAGCTTTATGATCAATCTGACGGCGGAGCATTTCTTTTTCAGAGTCAGCGTATCCGTGTCAAGCTTGCCGTCCTTGTCAGAGCGCGACGCGCTTGCGGAAACCCCCTGATCGGCGCTCCAGACGCCCCAGGAATACGGATCCGTATACGTTCCGTCGTCACGCTTGGCGGAGACGGAGATCTCAACGGTGCCGCCCGCGCTCGACGCGTTCCATGAGGCTATCAGCGTGCCGAAGCGCTGTAATTCTATATCAGACGAGATGAACGTTCCCTCAGTTCTGCCGGGGGCGAGCATCAGTCCGTCGTTTTTGAATATCACGCCGTCGAAGTATCCGTCGAATTCGTTTGCCGAGAGCATCGTCGCACGGTTGAACAGCTTTACGTCGTTTTTGTAAAAGTCCTTCGATTCGTTCTCGGGGAACTTGTCCTGTACGTTTGTCTGCGTCTTTATTTCTGTCTTGTCTTTTTCCATTTCGTATTTCCTTATCGCCGCGTCGCGCCCTATATCCGCCGCGAGCTTCGGCAGCCCGTATGAAAGCGCGAGATCAAGCTCTTCGTAAAACCTTACGGATTCCGCCATCCTTGATTTTGAGGAGGTCGCTGCGCCTGTCCTGTCCTTTTCAATATTGTATGACGTTGAGAATTTCGCCGTCGCGGTGCTGTCCGCCATTACCACCCTGGACTGATCCACGAACGAGCCGCGCTCGAACATCGTCTGAAGATACACGGCGTCGCGCTCCTCGGTGAGAAGATCGATCCCCGTGAAGAACATGAGATCGTGGTCGACGCCGAGCAGATCGAGCAGCGTAGGAAGGACGTCCGTGTGAGAGCCGAGCTTATCGTCGGAGTACTTTTCACAGCCGGTGATGATCAGCGGCACCGTGATGCGCTTTTTGACGTTCAGCCCGCCGAAGCTGTCCGTATCGGAGAGTCCGGTGCCGGTCAGCACTATGACTGTTTTGTCGTAGAGCCCCTTCTCCCGCAGTGCGGAGACGAATTCACCTATGCGTCCGTCCGCGATCCGGAGAGCGGATTCAAGCTCGCCGTCAGGTGAAAAATACGGATATACGCATTCGTCCTCGCTCCATCTTACAAGCGAGCGCTCGTTTTCCGAAAGCGCCTTCAGCGCGTCGCCGTAAAGCGTGGATGACGATGACGCCGTTATATCGCCGTATCTGAGATCGCATACGGTGTAGCCGTATTTCGAGTGCAAAAGATCTCCGAGCCCCGGTATATCGTCAAAAGCTTTTACGGCGTTTCCCCAGCGCTCCGCCGGGATACCTGTGTTTATAACGTCGGAAACGTCGCCCGGATCAAACGACGACGTCGTAACGTTGCCGAAGTAAGCGCCGTCGTTTTTCAGAGCCTCCATGTTCGGAGTCAGCTGCTCCGACAGAAGCTCGGCGCAGAGCGACGGTACCGTTATGATGACGACGTTCTTTCCCTCGCATTTGCCGAACATGGATGATCTTTTGACCGACTGCGCGAACATCGAATCGGGGAACGGTTCCGTTTCCGGCGCCTGCTGCTCCGTTTCTGTCACGGTCGTTTCGCCGACCGGCGCCGAGGTCTGCCTCGACTGCGTGAAGAACACCGCGAGAAGCGTGCCGATTATCACCGCCGCGCACGCCGCGATCGTTATCACGAGCAGCTTTGTCCTGTCCTTACCCTTCGGTTCCGCGTTTTCGGCGGTATTTCCGGTTTGTTCTTTTTTGTTCTGATCGTCTGTCATCACTGCCTCCGATTTGATGTGCGCGGCGGCGCGTTCGTGCGCCGCCGCAGTTTTGTATTACTGTTCGAATTCATAGGCGCCGGGGGCGAGAGTTATTATCACTCTGCCGTCCTTCTGCTCGAATTCGCTGAATTTATGCTCTATGCCGTTGACCCTGAACGTTTCGCCGTCCGTGAGAACGGGGAGGCGTAGAGTCGCCGGGACTGGCGTGACCGCGTCGTATACGAAACCGTTTTCGGTGTTCCAGTTCGATTCGATCCTGCCGTGTCTGCTGTCGTAATGCGCCTTGACCCACGTTATCTTCTCCTGACCCTCGGGCAGCTCCCCGGGCTTTCTCGTGTCGGGAGTCGGCTGAAGAATCACGCGCTCGAAGCCGTACGCCTCGGGGTCGACCTCGATACCCGCGACGAAGCGGTACATCCATTCTTCAACGGAGCCGTACGCGTAGTGGTTGAACGAGTTCATACCGACGTCGCCGAAGCCGGTCGCTATCGTGTAGGAGTTCCAGCGCTCCCAGATCGTCGTCGCGCCCTGATCGACGCTGTACAGCCACGACGGATTCGCCGTCTGCAGAAGCAGGGAATAGGCGAGATCGCAGTCGCCGTTTTCGGCTAAGATCTTGTTGAGTATGCCCGCGCCGACGAAGCCGGTGCTCAGCTTGTGACCGTTTGCGACGATCTTGTCGTGAAGGGCTTTCACGGCGGCCTTGCGGTTCTCCTCGTCGTACATGCCCGCCATCATCGCGAGCAGATAGCAGGTCTGAGATCTGTGATCCGGCAGAAGATCGCCGTTTTCATCGAAGTATACTGATCTGAAATGATCTCTTATCTTCACGTAAAGCTCTGCGTAGTGCTCGGCGCGGTCGTTTTTGCCGATCGCCTTCGCCATCTCAGCCATCATCAGCGCGTCGAGCGCGTAGTAGGCGACGCTTATGTATTTGTTGTCCGTCGGTTCGTATGCGAGCCAGTCGCCGTACGTCGGGTTCGGACCTTCCATTCCGCGGGAGGCGAGCCAGCCCATGTATTTTTCCATCGAATCCCAGTGCTCGGCGACAAGCTCCCTGTCGTCGTACATCCGCAGCATCACGTGCGGTACTACTATGCCGGCGTCAGCCCAGGCGGCTCCGCCGAAGCCGACGACGCGGACGTGCGGTATGACGTCCGGATACATGCCCTCGGGCGACTGTGAGTCGCGCGCGTCGCGCAGCCATTTTTTGAAGAAGCCGTCGACGTCGGCGTTGTAGGCGGCGGTGTTGCAGAAGATCTGCGTGTCGCCGGTCCAGCCGAGACGCTCGTCACGCTGCGGGCAGTCCGTCGGAACCGTGAGATAGTTGCCGCGCTGACCCCATAGTATGTTCGATATCAGCTTGTTCACCTTCTTGTGCGACGTCTCGATCGAACCGGTCTCAACGGTATCGGAACCGACTACGTCGCCGTTGAGCGCGCCGACGGTTATATCTGCGTCCGCGGTGAATTCTATGTATCTGAAGCCGTAGAAGGTGAACGTCGGTCTGACGTGATCCTTCGGCTTGTCAGAGAGGACGCACTGGAGCTTCGCTTTCGCGGAGCGGTAGTTTATCGTGTAGACGGAGCCCTTCGGGTTGTCGTTGCCGCGGGCTTTTTCACCGCTGTCGTTCAGCATCTCGGCGAAGCGGACCATGACGTGGGTGCCTTTTTCGCCGACGACGTCGAATTCGGGCCAGCCGACCATGTTCTGTCCGAAGTCGATCACCGCGGTCTGCCCTTTTTTGAGTGTGAAATCCGCGGCGAAGCCGGATTCGCGCACGACGTTTATCTCACCGAAATCCGTGCCGTTGTCCTTCGTTCCCTCGTATACGGTGAGGGTCTTCGGCGCGACGGAAAAATCACGGATGCGGATCGTCGGTCCGACAAGCGGCGTGACGTCGATGTCATTTTCCTTTGTCACGGCGTTTACCCAACCCTCACGCAGGGAGGGCTCGGACGAGATCTTCCTGAAGCAGGGGTGATTGAAATCTATGTATTCGCCGTCCCAGATGTCGGATTTTCTGATCCTGCCGCCTTTGCTGCAAAGCCAGCTTTCGTCGGTCAGTATCTCGCGCTGCCCGTTGTCGTCGCGGATATGAAGGGACGCCATGAAGCAGATCTCAACGTTTTTATACGTTCCGAACGAAATGCGTCCGGCGTACCAGCCGGGAGCGAGCACGGCGAGGATTGTGTTTTCGCCGTCCTTCAGATATCCCGAGATATCATAGGTGTAGTACATAACGTGCTTGCTGTAATCGGACCAGCCGGGCTTGAGCTCGTCGGGCTTGCCGTCGAATACGCGCGATCCGTTTATCCAGAGATCGAATACGCCGAGAGACGTGGCGTCGACGCTCGCACTCGCCCTGCCGCTGACGGTGAAGGTCTTGCAGAACATGCAAAGACCGCCCTCATCGCTTATGGGCTGATGCTGTTCCGCCTGTCCGCCGCCCCAGTGGAGCGGAGGTATCTCGACGTGCCCGAACTCGGGACATTTTATCCACTTTGCACGGCCGTTGGTCATTTCATCTTTTCTCATGGTTTACTCCTTCGGTTATTCAATATTTCAAAAGTCCGTGCAGGACTTTTTCATTACAGTCTTTGAAAATGCCTTTGAGGTGATCGAATATCGCGGTATAGGAATCCGCGGGGGAGATGCCGTAGCAGCGGCGCGGAACGTCGCCGTAAAGGTGCTCCGGCGTTGAGAACTCAGCCGTGCCCCAGCCGTAGCTCTTGCCGTTTTTGTCCTTGCCGTAGAGGAAATCGGAGTTGACTATATACGTCTGCATCTGCAGGCGCGTGAGATATTTGTCCGTATCCTTGCCGGCCGTCTGACGGATGATGTTCGAGGAGATCTTCCCGGCACGCTCTATGATCTCATATATCTCCCGGTCACGGAAGAACACGAGCCCGTCGTCACAGCGGGCGTCAAAATCATAGCCGTCGCGGCGACAGTTGCAGAGATGCGACAGCCACTCAAGGCTGACGTAAACGGCTTTGCCGCGGAAGAATTTACCGTATGCACACTCTCCGGTCTTTATGACCGGTCCCTTCCATTCCCATGGGCCCGGTTCATCGGTGAACCAGAGGCGCGGAGGACAGTTTTCCTCGACGGAGAAGCCGGGAATGCCGTTCTTGAAGAACGGCAGAAATCCGATCCGCCCGACCGCGTCCGCAAGCTCCCGCGGACTTGTTATATTACCGATTTTCATATTATGTATATTATACAATATCCGTCGAAAAAAAGCAAGTGTTTTTGTGAAAACTACAGCGTGAATTTAATGCCCGGCAAAAAACGGAGTGCGATTCGCGCTCCGTTTACCGTTTTCCGTTCAGTTCCCGTTTATCACGTCGGAAAGAAACGTTCCGCCGGTGATCGTCAGGCAGTCGGACTTGATGCCCCTGTCTTCCGTTTCAAACGTATACGTGACGTTTTTGCTTACGCCGCCTTCACGCCTGATGAAATCGAGCGACACGGTGATCTTCCCGTCCTCTTCGCTTATGACGTTCATCGCGTTGTAAACGTCGGTAAGCGTTATAACGTCGGCGGAGCCGATGACGGGCGTGTTCGTTACTCCGGCTTTGTTTCCGGAGATCGCCAGCATCTGACCGATAAAGGCAACGTTTTCGTTTTCCGTGACAAATCTGTTGTAATATACGTCTTTATCGGGAAAGACAGCGCCTATCCACCATTCCCAGGTGAGGCCGTACTGCCAGCCGACGTTCAGGTACAGCGGGAACATATCGTCCGGCAACTCCGTTTTTCCGGAAATAAAGTTTTTATCCAAAAAATCACGCAGTTCATCCCGGTCATCGATCTTTATGATCTCGTCGCCGTCCCGGGAAGGGCTGAAGTTGATGTTTCCGTCAAGCAGGATCTCCTGTATGCGGAGCGCCTCGTAGACCGCGCGGGCGGCTTTGCCCTTCGTCGCGCCGTCTCTGAAGAATATATCGAACAGAGTGCCGCCCTGCGCGAAGACGCCGCGCTCATCCTCCGTCACCTCGACCGTGACGAGCCGCCCCATCGTTCCCATGCCGTTGGGGATCCTGATCTCGAGCTCAAGTACGACAGCGTCGCCTTTTCTTTCAATTTCGCGCGCGTTCAGAACGTCGAGGCTGTAAACGCATTCCACGCCTATGAAGCCGGTATATACCGTGCCGTCAACGATCATGAAGCCCTTCGTCGGCTTTATGAACTCGTCGACAAGCGCCCCGTTCATGATCTTTTTGTAATGGGCTTTCCATTCGTCCGCGGTCTTGAAGCCCTCCGCCTGCGTGTATATGCCTTCAAAGAACGGGTTCTCACCTCCGAGCAGCTTTTTTAGCTCATCCGGGTACTCGAGATTTCCCGCTTCCTTGTTTCCGTACAGTATCGAGCTGTCGTCGTATCTGCCGATGCCGTACTTCAGCGCGTTGAGCAGCTGCTCGATCTCGATCAGAGTGTCCCGCGCTCTCGCGGCTGTTCCGCCGTCGCCCGGCAGGTAGCCGTCAAAACCGATTTTTTCGAGAAGCTTATAGGCGGACGGGAAGAATTCCTTCACGTCGTTTCTGTATCTTTTTGCCGCAAAGGGTTCAAGCTTCATTATGAACCTGTCAAGCCATACGGTGAATATCTTTTTCTGATCGCTGCTTCCGATATCGTATATCCATCCGTCACCGTATCTGTTAAGCTCATTCGACGTCTGACGGTCCATGAGATCTTCGAACACATTGTATTCACGGATCCTTTCCATCCGCAGTATCAAGTAATAAAGCATACCCATCGCGGCGCGTCTGCCCTCGTCCGTCTCGTTGAAGTAATTCCGCAAAACGTAATCGACCGTCATGTCCCTCAGCTCGAAAATGCAGGTACCGGTCAATGAAGACGCCTTGGTGTTTTTCGCCGTATCCGAGACGGCGGTCTCGATGATCTTTTCATCGCGGAGCCCGATGACGAAGCGTATCATCCGGTCGGCGGAGAATCTGTATCTGTTTGATGAGGCTCGTGTGTCGTTAAGCTCGAACGACAGGTTTTTCGTCCTGCCGTCATATACCGCTTCAGCCGTGCCGAAAAGCAATCTGGATTCGCTTGACGGTTCTTTTACACGTTTTATGCTGACGGATCCGTACACGTGCGCGTCGGAGTCCTTTTCGGTACAGGGCGTCGTATATATCGTGTCGCCGCAGATGATGAAGTATTTCGTATCGTCTATGAATATTTCCTCATGCGTATTCATGACGTATCTCTCGTATAAACTCCTGAAATCGGACAGCGTGAGCGACGACTTGTAAAACGTACGTTTTTCGTCTCCCCAGAGCTTTGTTATTTTTTCCGCAAGCTCCGGCGGATACGGCTCGCCGACGGGCGTTGATACCGTGCCGGTAACGGGGATGCCCGCAAAGACGTTGTTGAAGAGCCCGAAGAAGCCGGTGAGCGCTTTTTTCGCCTGCTGCTCATACGTCGACACGGCGCTCCAGTCGCTGAATCCGGACGCCGACAAAGCGTTATACTGATAGCACACGGCGGAGGCGTCTGTTTCCGTGACGTTCTTCGCCTCCTCCTTCAGCTTATCCATATAGTTTTCAAACCACGACAGGTACGGCGTCTCCCCGCCGTATCCGGACATATCCATCAGCTCCTCATCGTACGGAAGTATGGCGAACAGCGGCGAGACGAAGCCCTTGAGGCCGTGCAGGAAGTGAGCGGCGCCGTTCTTCAGCTCCTTCGATGCGCCGGATCCGGTAAGCACGGATATGCAGTAACCGCAGACCTCGGCTTCCCTCTCGGGAGCGTAAAGAAAGCCGCTCGCCTCGTCATCCTTTTCGGTGCCGAGCAGAAGCAGATAGACTCCTGTCTGATCAGGTGTCACCGGCGGAGCGTCCGGCGGTGCAACAGACGTTTCGGACTCCGTTTCACGTTCCCCGGCTGCCGTAGTCTGTGTGGCCGGCACGTAATACGCCGTCCCGTCGGTCGACGGAGCGGTGACCGGCGCCGTATCCGTTTTATCGCCCGTGCCGGAAAACGCCTCACGCACCGGCTTCAGCGTCAGGATGACGCCGGATACGAGCAGAACGGAGGCGGCGACCGCGACGGCTTTGATAACGGTTCCGGAAACGCCTTTGCCGCTTTTTTTTATAAGCTTGTCCATGTCTTTCCTGAGCTTATCGGACGGGACCCAGCTTTTATCCGCGGGCTCGTCCCTGTAATCCCTGGCGCCCGCCTCGAGCAGGGCGTCCCTGAGCGTGAATTTATAACTCATATCCCGCCTCCTTGAGCTTCTTTTGCAGGATCTTTTTAGCACGGCTGATCTGCATGCGCACGGTACCGGGCGTGCGTTTCAGTATCGACGCCGCCTCGTTTGCCGAATGACCCATGACGACCGTGAGATACAGCGGAGCGCGGTAACGCTCGTCCATCGCTCTTATGGCTTCCACGGCGCACTCGTACGCCTCCCTGCGCTCGAATTCGAGCACGACGTCCTCCGACGCGTCCGCGGCGTCGTCGAGCCCGACACCGTCGGTTTCCGATCTCAGTATGTTTATCGCCTCGTTTTTTACGACGGTGAAGAGGTAACCGCGGATGGAATCATCGTCGTCCGTGTCGATTTCGTCGATCCTCTTTGCCACGGAGAGGAACGCGTTGTGGAGCGCGTCCTCGGCGTCTGAGGTGCTGCCGACGATCCGCTTCGCGGCGGCGAACATCTTTCCGCCGTATTTTTCATATAAAAGCGACAGGCGGTCTTTTTTATCGTCCGCCTTTTTTCCGTCAAACATCATTTTTTCTCCTCTGCCGTCACCCGGTACCGTTTCCGCGGCTTCACCGCCCCTCAATAATAATAACGGGAAAACGGGCGAAACGCAACGTAAAAATATGTAAACGTTTTGTAAATACCGAAAAAAGGATCCGTACACCTTCCGGCGTGCGGATCCTTTATCCGTTTTTACTGCTTTGCGGGAGCGACTGCCGTGTATTCCTTGACGTCGAGGATCGTCTCGCCGTCTATCTGCAAAGCGCGCGGAGAGTCGAACTCGACCTTTATCTCCCTGCCTTTGAGGACGGTCACCATCTTCGTGTTTTTGACGTGTTCGCCCTTGAATATCGACGGGAACGCCATGAGCGTCCTGAGCCTGCCGGCGCCGTGGAACAGCATGACCGACAGCGTTTCGTTATGGAGACGGTCCTGATCGGGCGCCGCGTTCATGCCGCCGCCGTAGAATCTGCCGTTCATCGTCGGCGCGAGCCACGCTTTTTCAAATACGTGTCTGACGCCGTCTACCGTGACCGTCGCCGTCGTGGGCTTGTAGTGGAAGAGAAGACCCTTTATCGCGATTCCGGTGTAGTTGACCGGCTTGTCGGATGCGCCGCGGAGCTTGTCTCCGACCTCGCAGCAGTATCCGTCTATGCCGTAACCGACGCCGTTTATGAATTTATGTGACTTGCCCTTTACCGTGACGGTCGGCAGGCGCCTTACGTATTCGGTTATCGGGAACGGATCGGCGCAGCGCTCCTTGCCGAGATCATGTGCGAAGTCGTTTCCGCTGCCGCACGGGAAATAAAGTATCTCGCATTTCACGGGGATGCCGTCGGTGAGATTGAAAAAGCGGTTGAGCGTGCCGTCGCCGCCGCAGAGGATGAGCTTGTCGTCCTCGCCTATGGAGAACAGCGTTTCGCTGTACGTTTCCGGCTTCGTCATGTCGCAGAAAACGCAGCCCTCGCCGACCTTTTCTTTCAGCTTTTTTGCTTCTCCGGGACACTGTCCGTTGCCAGCCAGCGGGTTGTAGAAAATATAAGTAGTTGCCATGACCGTATTCCTCTTTATGTTTTTCGCGGATCGCCGCGTTTATTTTACTTTTCGGATGATCTTATCAGACGTATGTTCCTCGCGGTATAGAGCAAAAACGACAGGAGCACCGCCGCCGTCGTCACCGCGACGGATATCACCGACACGGTGCGCGGAATGTCAGCGCCGGTCACTATCGGCCAGACGAGGTGGAGTATCAGCATCAGGTAAAGCGTCACCGTCGCGAGCTTGCCGTGCCATTCCGCGCTGCGGACCTTGTTCGTCGCCTTTATCACGGCGATTCCGGTCGTACCCGCTATGAATTCCTTTACGGTAAGCAGTATGAGCGGGATCAGCATATATTTATAACGGAACACAAGGCAAAAGAGCATCGCGATCTGCGTCAGCTTGTCCGCGAACGGATCGAGCGCCTTCCCGAGGTCGCTCACCATGTTGAACCTGCGGGCGATGAATCCGTCAAGAACGTCGCTCAGGCCCGACACCGCGATAAGGATCACCGTGAGAAGATTGTTCCCGAGCCCGACGTACGCCCATATGATAAACGGGATCATCAAAAGCCTGAGCATGGATATTACGTTCGGAATGGTGAATATTCTTTTGGTATTGTCGTTTTTTCCGTTCATCCGGGTTTCCTTCTTTCTGTCTCCGTATCATATATGATACACTCGTATTTGCAACTCATCATCAACTGAATATCAATTTTTGTTGAATTTTAGGGACATCGGGGGATTTTTGCGCATATGATACAAGAGGCGTCATGCCGTAATACTTAAAGGTGGTCAGATATGAATGATATAAATGGAACGAAGCTCGCGGTCGTCGGCGGCGATATGCGTATGCTGTACTGTGCGAAGGAGCTTGCCGCGCGCGGATTTGAGACGGCTCTTTCGGGATTTGACGGCGCCGGCGCGGATCCGGGCGGAGCGGTGAGATGCAGGACCGCGGCGGACGCGTTCGCCGCCTCGTCCGCCGTCATACTTCCGGTCCCGTATTCGACCGACGGATGCAGGCTGAACTGCCCGTTCTCAGCGTCGGAGACGAGGATCGACGATCTGCTCGGTCTGCTGCGGCCGTCACAGCTTTTGCTCGCCGGAGTCTGTCGACCGGCGCTCGTCTCCGCGGCGGAGGAGAGAGGACTCGACGTCACGGATTACATGAACGACGAGGCGCTCGCGATATACAACGCGCGTGCAACGGCGGAGGGCGCGCTCTCGGCGCTCATACGCGAGCTGCCGGTGACTCTGCTCGGAAGGCGCGTCCTCGTAACGGGCTACGGAAGAGTGGGATCCGCCGTCGCCGCGCTGCTCAAGGCGACAGGGTGCGACGTCACGGTCTGCGCAAGACGCAGATCCGCACTTGCCTCGGCCGAATGCGCGGGCTGCCGCACCGCCGACATCAAGCGCCTTTGCCGCGCCGCGGCGGAAAATGAAGTCATAATAAACACGGTGCCGGATATGATACTCGACCGGAACGTGCTTTCGTCCGTTCCGGCGGACACTCTGATCGTCGATCTCGCGTCTCTTCCCGGCGGCGTCGACGCGGAGTACGCGGGAAAGCTCGGGCTCAGGGTCTGCCGGGAGCTTTCTCTGCCGGGCAGATGTTCGCCCGCGACCGCCGGCGCACGCATAGCGGACGCCGTCGTCTCGATACTCGAGAGGAGGGGGATAATATGAAGATAGGCTTCTGTATCTGCGGCTCCTTCTGCATGCACAAAAAGGCGCTTTGCGCCATGGAAAGGCTCGCCATGAAATACGAGCTCGTCCCGGTCCTGTCCGAGCGGGCGGCGGGCACGGATACGCGCTTCGGCACGCATTCGGAGCTTATTGAAAACGTAACGCGGATCTGCGGCAGACCGCCTCTGACGACGGTCGAAGAAACGGAGCCGCTCGGCCCGTTTGAACCGCTCGATCTTTTGCTGATCTGTCCCTGCACGGGAAACACCCTTTCAAAGCTCGCGTCCGGCGTGTCGGACACGTCAGTGACGCTCGCCGCCAAAGCGACCCTGCGCGCTGACCGCCCGGTGCTGATAGCGCTCTGCTCGAACGACGCGCTCGGAGCAAATCTTGCGAATATAGGAGCTCTTCTCAACCGCAAGAATTTTTATTTCGTGCCGATGTATATGGACGACAAAGAAAAAAAGCCCCATTCCCTCGTCTCCGATATGACACTTCTTGAAACGTGTATCGAAAACGCGGTCGGGGGCGTTGAGATCAGACCGGTTTTTTTCTCCCGCTGACGGTCGGAAGAGTGAAGCAGACGGAAAAAAATTTCCCGTATTCGCTCTCGGCGTAGATCGTACCGCCGTGTGATCCGACGATCTCACGGCAGATCGAGAGCCCGAGCCCGGCGACGGAACGGCTGTTGTCCGTTGTGTAAAGAGGCTCGAATATCTTTCCGAGCTGATCCTTTTTAACGCCGATACCGTCGTCGGTGATTTTGATGAGGATCCCGCCGTCACGTTTTTCAGCCGAAAGCGTTACGGTCACGGGATCCTTTCCTGAGTGCTTGACGGCGTTGGTGACGGTGTTCATGAATACGCGGCCGAGCCTCTGACGGTCGACGTATATCTGTTCGTCGCGGCACGCTTCGTAATCGCGTACGACGCGGACGCCGGAGCCGAAAGCGTCGGTGCTCATATGCTCGGCCGCGCGGTCGAGCAGCTCTCCCGCCGTCATGAACTCGCATTTGAGATTCAGGTCGAGATTGTGGCTCAGATAATCGTCGAAGCCGAGAACGGTGTCCTGTATATCCTTTGCCTTCTCATAGATGGTATTGATGTATTTTTCGCGCCTCGACTCCGTCAGGTTCGGGTTCTTCAGGAATTCCGTGTAGCCCATGACGGAGGTCAGGGGCGTTTTTATATCGTGGGAGATGGACGCGATTATCCTGTTCTGCGCCGCCTTCTCGGCGTCGATCTGTCCGGTGAGATCGCTGAAGCTGTTGTACAGCTCCCCTATCTCGTCTCCGCGCTCGACCGCCCGGAACCTGTTGCCGCTTTTGTAGCTCTTGACGTTTTCACGCAGGGAGCGCAGCGGCTTCGTGACTATGAAATGCACGGATATGATCGCCGCGAAAAGCGTTGCCGCGTGCACCGCGATGATCACGGCGGCTGAGACCGCCGGCTTTACGTCCGGCGTGGTCGCGAGCACGGTGACGACCGCGTTGATCAGGGACACCGTGATTATGACGATGCTGAGCTTCGTACCGAGCTTCATATCAGCTCACCGGCGTGAATTTGTAGCCCACGCCCCAAACGGTCTTGATGTATTTGCCTTCCGCGTCTATCTTGTCACGCAGGTTCTTTATGTTGACGGCCACAGTGCCGGGATCTCCGTATTCAGTGCCCCAGACCGCTTCGAATATCTGATCGCGTGAGAGCACCTTGCCCTCGTTCTCCATCATATACTGCAGAAGCTGGAATTCACGCGCGGAAACGGGTATCTTCTCACCCGCCTTGTACGCGGTGTACGTGTCGCGGTGGATCTCTATCTCGCCGGATCTTATAACGTTTGAAACGGCGGGAGCGGCGCGCTGCTCGCGGCGGAGATGAGCTTTGACTCGCGCGACGAGCTCATCGAGCACGAACGGCTTTGCTATATAATCGTCGGCTCCCATTCCGAGACCGAGCAGGGTGTCGATCGTCCGGTTCTTAGCGGAAACGAAAATTATGGGGCAGCCCACCTTCTCGCGCACGCGGCGGCATACCTCAAGCCCGTCGATGCCGGGCATCATAACGTCAAGCAGAATAAGCGAAAACCCGGCGGAGCCGTTTATTTTGCGGAGAGCATCCTCTCCGTCGCAGGCTATCACCGTCTCGTATCCCTCGTCGGTCAGAGCGTCCGAAATAAGCTCGGCGATCGATCTGTCGTCGTCAGCTATAAGTATCCTTGTCATATCCGTTCCTTTCACAGCCTCACGTCGAAGCTTTTTCCGCATTTCGGACATTTCACCGTGTGAGTGCCTTTTTTATACGGCAGCCTCAGATGGTTCCTGCAGCCCGGGCATTTTCTGTACCTGTATGTTTTTATATACTTGATCCTGTTGAACTGGCGGATGAAAAACGATCTTACGCCGGATATGATACGTGTGAACACCGCGTTCTCACGCGCGCGTTTTTCACGGTTCCGGGAGAAGGTGCGCAGGAAATTCAGTATAAGCACGAGGAGCGCCGCGCCGCGCAGAATGTACGATACCGTCCCCCGGAAGAACATCGCCGTGACGAGCAGCAATACGCAGACGACGAGCAGAAAAACATTCAGTCCGTCGTTTCCGTATCTGCCCTGAAGGAAGCGGCGGGATCTGTCTCTGAAATTCATATAAACCTCTTGATAAGTCCGATTTTATCCATTATACCCCAACGCAAAGGAAAAGTCAACATGATTTTCCCAAACGGAAATAAACTTTCTTTTTCATCCCGTTCTCTATTGACATTTTCACAAAAATAGTATAGAATAAAGGCAACGGAAAAAGAAAGGGAATAAATACAAATGGCAGAAGAGCTGTTCGATGAAGATGAAATAATAACTCTGACCGATGAAGACGGCAAAGAGGAGAAATTTATCATACTGTGCGTCATAGAATATAACGGAGCACAGTATTACGCGCTCCTTCCCGAAAAGCCTGCCAAGGACGAGGAGGACGGTTACGTTATCCTCCGCGCCGAGGAGGAGGAAGGCGAGACGATGCTTGTGACCGTAGATGACGATGAAGAGTTCGACATCGTTTCCGCGGAGATCGACGATTATCTCAATTCTGAGATAGACTACGACGAAGAATAATGAAAAAAGCTCTCGCGCTCATCGCCGCACTGCTGCTGACGGTCGGCGCGGTCTCATGTAAGAAAGTACCTGACCCGTCCGGCGGCACGACGTCGGTCGAGGACACCGTAACGGAGCCTTCACCCGCGCAGCCCGACGTACTCAGGCTCGGAGAAGACGAAATACTGAAATTCGCCCAGCCGTTCTGCGACGGCGCGGCGTGGGTATTCGTCTCATCGAAGGACGGGGCGCGCGGGAGGATGCTTCTTATAGATACCGAAGGGAAGATCCTGTTCCGCGGATATGAGCAGACCGGCGATTATCCCGGCACCGGCAGAGTCACGAATTTTCACCGCGGCGTCTGCCTGTATGAGGACAACGGCGCCCGTTATCTTATCGGATGTGACGGCAGGGTCATCTTTTGCGACGCGGAGGACGGCATGAAAGCCGCACATCAGCTTTTCGGCGGCGCCGACAACGTGACGCTTTACCCCGGGATCGACGACGGCAGCCCGTATTTTTCCGCAGATCACGAGCTTTTGAAAAACACTTATTTCAACGGGTACAGCGTCGCCGTATGCAGCATCGGCGAGACCGAAAAGTACGGGATACTTTCCCCGGACGGCAGCTTTGCGGTGCCGTTTTCGGACGTTTACGCGTATTCCTTCGAGCTCGGCTCCGGCACGGCGTTCGCCGCGTTCCGGTATGACATGAACGGGGATTTCTTCGCGCTCGACTATAATACGAAAACTCTTACAGATCTCGGCAGGAAAAACGACCTGCCGTCCGGTATAATTTATCCTCACGAAAGCGGAACGACTCTTGAGCTTCAGCGCAAATATGAGCTTGAAAAAGGCGAAGGCCTTCTGTATTCAAGAGAGAAGAAGGGCTTTGTCGACGCGTCGGGCGAGGTCGTGATCGACCTGTCCGGGTATTCTCTTGCGGAGAAGAAGCGTGACGGCGACGAGTATATACCGTATTTTCATGGCGGCAAATGCGTGATCACGTTCATTTCGGACGGAAAGCCTTATTTCGCGGTGATCGACCGCGATGGAAAGATGCTCACCGATCCGGTACCGTTCCCGTCGGATGATCTGACTGACGCCGAAAACAACCGCTACGCATATGTGAGCGAAGGGACGGTCGTATTCACGAAAGAGTCAGATCCCGAATATTATATGTACGGGAGAAGCAAGTACGGCGTTTTCTTCGGAGAAGACGGCAGGGTGAGAGAGGATCTCGGGAAATACGCTTACGTTTATCCGTTCTCGGACGGCATCGCGCTGACGCTTGATGAAAGCGGCGAATACAACTATATCGATAAAAACGGAAAAATACTATTCAGGTAATACACTATCCTGCTTGGTTAGTGATGGTACGGGTGTTAAAACCCACGAGAGAAAAATGGAGTCCGGGCTTCCCGTGTCGGGTACGCAGACCTCCCCCTTATCCCCTGTTCAAGCGGAAACGCGCACGGGATACGGGGACGCTGGGAGCGCAATGTTCGGGAGAGGACACCAACCTGCACAGGCAGGGTTTCTCAATGCCCGACCACACGGCCCGGCGGGAGTTTTTTTGAAGCGCGGCGGCTCGACCGTTCGTGCTCTTCGACTTCATCGCTCTTGGGGGTGCCCACCCCTCAAAACCCCCAAACCCCCTTTCCCCTCCCACAACTCAGAAAGAGTTGAGGGGGCTCGGCTGAAAACGCGCGAAGCGCTCATAACTCGCCGCAGGCGATCATAACTCTTAACTCATAACTAAAAAGTTCCCGCCCTCCGGCTGCTTCACGTTTTACATATGGAACAACGAAATATAATACCGAAAGGAAAGAATATGCAGGATTTCAAATTCAAAAAGGCTTCTCCCGTATGGATAACGGGGGAAGAGAAGGAAATGAACGTATCCCTCGTCATGACGGCGAAGGCGGGTAAGGACGCCCGGCTCGATATAACCGGCCACTCGCTTTATCAGGTCTACGTCAACGGAGAGCTTGCGGCGGAGGGACCCGCGCGCGCCGGACACGGCTTTTACCGCGTCGACACGCTCGATCTTCGTCCGCTCTGCACAAAAGACGAAAACACGGTGACCGTCATAACGGCAGGCTATAACGTGAACAGCTTCTACCTTCTGGACGAGCCGTCCTTCGTCTGCGCCGAGCTTTACGACGGCGGCGCGATCACTGCGTTCACCGGAGGCGGCGGCTTCGCGTATGAGAGATATACGGACAGAGTGAGAAGAGTACAGCGTTATTCCTTCCAGCGCCCGTTTGCGGAGGCTTACAGGCTCCCCGCGAAAAGAGAGCCGGTATCCGTTTCAAGGACAGCGGACAAGCGTTTTATAGAGCGCGGAGTGCCGTATCCGGACTACGACAAAGAGCTTTTCAAAAACGCGATCGCCTACGGTACGTTTGAAATAAAAGAACGCGACCGCTATTTCAACGACAGGGCGATATCTGAGATCGGCGACAAAATAAAAGGCTTCGAGCCGGATACTCTCGAGGTCTTTATAAGCCGTGAGACGGAAAAGCTCGATTGCGGCATGGAAGCATGCGAAAAGCCGGCGGACGAGGTAAAATTGGGCAAAAACGGCTGCGTGATACTCGATCTCGGCGCGGAGCTCACGGGCTTCATCGATCTTGAGATAGAGACGAGCGGCGGCAGACTTTACATATCCTTTGACGAGATACTGTCTGACGGCGACGTCAATTTCACGCGCTTCGGCGCATGCAGCGCCATGATATACGATCTTGGCCCGGGCAGATACAGGCTGACGGGCTTCGAGCCGTATTCGCTCAGATACGCGAAATTCGCGTCCGACGCGGATCGCGCGGTTATCACCTCGCCGGGGCTCATCAGATTCGAGTTCACGTCGTCGGGCTTCAGGAAAAAGCCGGATCTCGGCGACGGGGCGCTTTCCCGCGTGTATGACGCCGCGGTGTCGACATTCCGTCAGAACACGGTGGATATTTTCATGGACTGCCCGTCGCGCGAACGCGCCGGCTGGCTTTGCGACAGCTATTTCACGTCGCGCACCGAATACGCGCTCACCGGCAAGAGCGAGGTTGAAAAGAATTTCCTTGAGAATTTCATAATGCCGGAAAAATTCGAATTCATCCCGGAAGGGATGCTCCCGATGTGCTATCCGTCGGATCACAACGATCACACGTATATCCCCAACTGGGCGATGTGGTACGTCGTAGAGCTTGAGGAGTATCTGCACAGATCGGGCGACAGAGAGCTCATCGAAAAGGCGAAGGAGCGCGTATACGGGCTGCTTTCGTTCTTCCGCGGATTTGAAAACGGAGACGGACTGCTCGAAAAGCTTCAGAGCTGGGTGTTTATCGAGTGGTCTCATTCAAACGACCTCGTTCAGGATATAAACTTCCCGACGAATATGCTTTACTGCAAATTCAAAAAGGCGATCTCGAACATATACGGCGACGCGGAGCTTTCCGCGGAAGCGGACAGGCTCGCGCAGACGATAAGAGAGCGCTCGTTTACCGGGAAATGGTTCTGCGACAACGCGGTATATAAAGACGGCAAAGCCGAGCTTTCGTACGACTGCACGGAATCGTGTCAGTATTACGCGTTCTTTACAGGAGTCGCGACGAAGGAGCTTTATCCCGGGCTGTGGCAGACGCTTGTCAGCGATTTCGGACCCAAGAGAAAGCTCGAGGGGATGAACAAGTATCCGGAGATCGCGTTCGCGAACGCTTTCATCGGCAACTATCTGAGACTGCAGATACTGTGCGACGCGGGACTTTACGAGGAGCTTCTTGACAACGTGCGCGGATATTTCGACTATATGGCGCAAAAGACGGGGACGCTGTGGGAGCTTGACGCGCCCCAGGCGTCCTGCAACCACGGCTTTGCGTCGCACGTGGCGGTATGGCTTTGTGAAATCTACGGAAAAGAAGAAGACAAAAAATGATAATCGACTCAAAGGGCAATAAATGGTATAAAGGAAATCTGCATATGCATACGACGTCAAGCGACGGCGCGAGAACGCCCGCGGAGGCTATGCGGATATATAAAGACAAGGGTTATGATTTTATTGCGCTGACGGATCACTGGCACGTGAACGAGCCGGACGAATACGAAGGCATGCTCGTTTTGTCCGGTGTGGAATACGATCTGACGCGTGACGAATGCTATCACATAGTCGGATACGGACTGCGCGAGGATCCGCGCCTCGAAAGGGAAGCGGAGCCTCAACAGATGATAGACGCGATAAAGAGCGCGGGCGGAGTCGCCACTCTGGCGCATCCCGCGTGGTCGCTCCAGAGACCGGATAAAATGGTACAGCTCAAGGGCGTCGACTGCACGGAGATATACAATTCCGTCTCCGGTTATCCGTTTTCGGCGCGCCCGTATTCCGGGACGCTTATCGACGTTGCGACGACGATGGGCTTTCGCGCCGTCCTCACCTCGACGGACGACACGCACTATTACGGAGAGGACGCGGGGCGCGGCATCGTATACGTGAAGGCGACGGAGCTCAGCCGCGATGCGATCATAAGCGGGATACTCAAGGGCGACGTCGTGCCGACGAACGGCCCGTTCATCGAATGGGAGCTCAGAGGCTCGCGCTTCGCCGTGACGGTCCCGGACGGATGCCGGTACGTGCAGTTCTTCACGAACAAGTACTACAGTCCGCAGACGACGGCGACGGGCGGCACTGTCCGCGAGGCGTATTTCGACGTCGACCCGAAGGTGACCTTCATAAGGGCGGAGGCGGTCGGCTTTGACGGCCTCACCGCGTACACGCAGTACATATATTTTTAGGAGGAGAATATGAAAGTCAAAGTAACGGAAATTGCCGTACCCGGCGCCTCGCTGAACGGCACGGATCCGCTGCCGAAATTCAGAAGACAGACAGGATTTCAGCTCTTTGACACGAAAGACGGCTTTCCGGAGTTTGCAAAAAAAGACCTTGGCGCCTGTACGAGGACACTGCCGTACCGCGTGCAGGATCGCTACGGACGCGAACGGAGGATACAGAAGCTCAAGGTCGCGGTGCTTGAAAACGAGTATCTGAGAGCGACGGTCACGCCGGGATACGGCGGCAAGCTGTGGTCGCTGTACGACAAGGAGAACAAACGCGAGATCCTGATGTCGAACCCCGTGATACAGCCCGGAAATTTAGCCATCCGCAACGCCTGGACCTCGGGCGGCATCGAATGGAATTTCGGCTCGCTCGGCCATACCTACTTCACCTGTGACGACGTATGGACGGCCGTGCTCAACGACGGCGAAGGAAACGAATTCCTCCGCTTCTATGAATTCGAACGTGCGAAGGAGTGCTTTTTCCAGGTCGATCTCCATCTGCCGGAGGGGAGCCGACAGCTTTTCTCGCACGTGAAGGTCGTGAACCCCGGAGGCGACACGACGACCTACTGGTGGACGAACGTCGCGATCCCGCAGGACGGCGGTACGCGCGTGCTCTCCTCATCGGAGGATGTTATAGTCGTCTGCGGCGGAGAGGGACTTTCGTATGAAAAGCTGCCTCATCTTTCCGTGATGGACGGCGATCTTTCGTACCCGCATAACGCCACCCGCAGCTTCGACTATTTCTTCCAGCCGGAGGACGGCGTGAAAACGACGTGGGAGGGCGGCGTCAACAAAAAGGGCTTCGCCTTCTATGACAGATCGACCGCGCCGCTCGTCTATCACAAGATGTTCTGCTGGGGCAACCACAGGGGCGGCGACCGCTGGCAGGAATTCCTGTCCGACGGCAGACGCGGCGACTATATCGAGCTTCAGGCGGGCTTTGCGAGGAGCCAGCTCCACGACAAGCCTTTCCCCGCGCATTCGTCCATCGAATGGACACAGTGCTTCGGCGGGACGCGCGTCGACCCCGATACGGTCCACGGACTGACCCTGCACGAGGCGAACGGGATGTTCGGGCTCGTTGTGAGCGAGCTTATCCCGGAAAACACACTGATCCGCGCCGATGAAAAATATTCGCGACTTGCCGACATGAAGGTAGAGGAGAGCAGCGTTATCCACCGCGGGAGCGGATGGGGAGCGCTCCATCTGAGGCTCTGTCCGGATATAGAAACACCGCTCTGCTTCCCCGGGGATTCGCTCGGAGAGGAGCAGAGACCGTGGCTTTCACTGCTTGACGGCGGCGTCATTGAAAACGCCGACCCGGGGCTGATACCCTCCTCGTGGATGGTGTCCGATAAATGGATCCCGGTCCTTGAGAAAAGCTTTGACAGACCCGGCGGCGACAACTGGCTTTCCCGCCTCCACTACGGCAACATGATGTTCGAGTACTTCGACAACGCCCACACCGTCCCGACGGCGGTATCGTTCGACGCGTCCGGATACGAAAAGAGAGCGGAGGAGGCGTGGCTCGCGTCAGACAGCCTCACGCCGAACGTCTGGGCAAAGAGGAACCTCGCCCTGCTGTACCTTCTGCGCGGGGACAAGGCGCGCGCAGAGGCGTTGTATGACGCGATTATGGAAATGCCGGCCTCCCTCTGCGACTTCGCGTTTGCGGCGGAGTATCTCGGACGGCTTATATCCGACGGCAAATACGAAAAAGCGTGGCGGATCTACGAAGGACTGCCGGAGAACATGAAGCGGGTCGACCGGATCGCGCTGCACGCGGCAAAGCTTTCGGTGAAGCTCGAAAAATTCGATTTGCTCGACGGCGTTTTCGAGCGCGAGTACGCCGATATACGTGAGGGTGAGACGAGCCTTACGGACCTTTGGTTCGAATATAAGGCGAGGCTGACAGCCTCGCTTCGCGGCGAGCGCTTCGATTCATACGATGACGCGGAAAAGGCGGAGGCACTGGAGCGCGCGGAGAAGGATTTCCCGCCGCCTCATGAGATAGACTTCCGCATGAGCTACGACAAAACGCGGAAATACCGCGCTACGGAATAAACAACAAACGAAAGGATAAAAAGAAAATGAAGAAGATCATACTTGTACTGACAGCGGCTCTGCTTGCCGCAGCGCTCGCGTCCTGCGCGGGCGGAAAAAAGGCGGATGACACCACCGTCCCGGAGACGACCGTGCCCGAGACGACCGTACCCGAGACGACCGTGCCCGAGACGACCGTACCCGACACGACAGAGACGGACCCGTCCGTTTTTGTATTCGAGGGCCTGTCGCTGAAGCTTCCGGATGGCTTCAAGCTGACGGAAATTAACGGCGTCAAGACCGCGGTCGCCGAGACCTACCCGTCGCCCGCCGACAACATCACGTTCGTGTCGGTGCCCGCGACCTCAGCGGATCTTGAAGAGATGACGGCGGAAAACATGAAGGCGATGTTCGAGCAGGCGTATTCCGGCATAGGAACGGTATCCGATTTCACGTATGACCGCGGCAAGCTCGGAGACGCAGACTGCATCGTATGCGAATTAAAGGCGACGATCGGCGAGGTCGAAATGATACAGAAACCGTGCAGCTATTTCTTTGACGGCAAGTGCGTGACGGTCACGTTCACGACGGCGACGGCTGAGCTCGCGGATCAGATGACGGCGGCGTATAACAGCGTGCAGATCGTCAAATGAGGATAAAAAAAGACCCGAAGGGAGAGGCGACGTAAAGAAGAAACAAACCCACTTTGACATCTTTCGAATAGAGAAAGTGTCATAGTGGGTTATTTTCTTTCAGTAAAGTTATTACGCTTAAAAATTTGGAATTTATTAAGCTGAATTGCCGCTTTGCGGCAGCTAAATTGCCGCTTTGCGGCAGCTAAATTATACGCCTGTCGGCGTATAGCTAAATTGAAGCCTCGCGGCTTCAGCTAAATTAAATTCGCCTTTTTCAGCTCGGCAAAGCCGAATTTAGCTTGCGAAGCAAATTTAGCTGGGCGAAGCCCAATTTAGCTCGCCGC
>CACYWW010000025.1 GCA_902778145.1 uncultured Ruminococcus sp. | reverse complement strand
ATAACTTCTGGCCATATCAAAACCTCCTACGGTATTTTTTCTTCATTATACCATAGGAGGTTCTTTTTTTCAATGTCCGTTTTTAACGGTTCTGTTCAGATAAGGAAAGTTTATCCTTATTTCAGTCGGTTTTTGCCGCATATCGGCGCAAGCGGGAGATTTGTACCGCGGATCCCGATCATCATGCGCGTAAGCGCTCATCATGTTCCGCGTCAGCGGAACTCATCATCCGGCGGAGCCGATCATCATGCGCGTGAGCGCTCATCATGTTCCGCGCAAGCGGAACTCATCATTCGGCGGAGCCGATCATCATGCGCGTGAGCGCTTATCATGTTCCGCGCAAGCGGAGTCCATCATTGAATGATGATTGTCCTTCGGACAAATGATGATGCTCCCTTTGGTCGCAATGATGATTTGGACAAATGATGATGCTCCCTTTGGTCGCAATGATGATTTGCGGCTTTACCGCAAAATGATGAGATGAGCTCCGCAGAATGTGCCGGAGGCACTCATCATCCGGCGGAGCCGATCATCATGCGCGTAAGCGCTCATCATGTTCCGCGTCAGCGGAACTCATCATTTTCCTGCGACATTACAACTTTATCTCATCCTTGAAAAAAACTCCGCTGATATCGCCGTACGCGATCACGCGCTTGTAAAAATCCATCGTCTCGTCGCGCCGGGCGTCGTAATAGCCGAGTATGCGTCTGTTGAAATCCGTCACCGTTTTATTGCCCGCGGCGTCGGTCATTATATATCCGATGATCCTTCCGCCGAATTTTTTGATCGTCTTTTCCTGCATATCAGCCGGCTCCCTTTCCGAAAGATTTGAAAAGCCCCGGTCTCCGGGGCTTTTGTTTACGCTTTTTCTATGACTCTCGTCCTTATGATATTTTCGAGTGACGCGACCTTTTCGACCGAGGTCTTCGGGAGCGAGCCGTTGATCTCGATGATCGTATAGGCGTATTCTCCCTTGCTCTTGTTTATCATGTTCGCTATGTTCAGCTTTTCGTCCGCGACGACGGTCGCGAGCTTTGCGACGATACCGGGCTCGTTCTTATGAAGCACACAGAGGCGGTAGTCGCCGCTCTGCGGAAGCGACGCGTCCGGGAAGTTGACGCTGTTCTTTATATTTCCGTTCTCTATGTAATCCTTGAGCTCGTGCGCCGCCATGACCGCGCAGTTGTCCTCGGATTCCTCGGTGGAGGCGCCGAGATGCGGGATGGCGATGACGTTCTTCATCCCCGCGGTCTTCGCGTTCGGGAAGTCGGTGACGTATCTCGCGACCTTGCCGGACTCTATCGCCGCGGCGAGCGCGTCGTCATCGACGAGGGCGTCACGCGCGAAGTTGAGGAGTATGACCCCGTCCTTCATCATCGAGAAAGCCTCGGCTCCGATCATTTTCTCGGTGGATTTGGAGGGATCCGCGTTCTTTACGAGCGGCACGTGCAGCGTTATGTAGTCGCACGTTCTGAATATCTCCTCGTTCGTTTTCACTCTCTTCACGTCGCGGGAGATATTCCACGCCGCGTCGATCGTTATATACGGGTCGCAGCCGTAGACCTCCATGCCGAAGTGACGGGCGGTGTTGGAAAGCGGGCCGCCTATCGCGCCCAGGCCTATGACGCCGAGCTTCTTTCCGCGCAGCTCCGAGCCTGCGAATTTCGATTTGTTCTTCTCCACCGACTTTGCGATATCGGGATCGGCGGCGTTCTCACGCACCCATTCGATACCGCCGACGACGTCTCTCGCGGCGAGCAGCATGCCGGCTATGACAAGCTCCTTGACGGCGTTCGCGTTGGCGCCCGGAGTGTTGAAAACGACTATGCCTTCGTCGGCGCAGCGGGCTGTCGGTATGTTGTTGACTCCGGCGCCGGCGCGCGCTATGGCGAGCAGCTTTTCGCCGAACCGCATGTCGTGCATCGCGGCGGAGCGGACGAGTATGGCGTCCGGATCCTCCACGTTCTCGCCGTATACGTATTTTTCATCAAAAACGTCGGTGCCGTTTTTGGAGATCTTGTTAAGCAGCTTTATATTATACATCGCTTACCCCTTCGGATTTTCCTTTGCGAATTTTTCCATGAACGCGACGAGCGTTTTGACGCCTTCGATCGGCATGGCGTTGTAGATCGAGGCTCTCATGCCACCGACGGAACGGTGTCCCTTAACATTTTTAAGTCCGGCTGCCGCCGCCTCAGACGCGAATTTCGCGTCAAGCTCGGCGTCTCCCGTGACGAACGTTACGTTCATCATCGAGCGGTATTCCTTCTCCACCGGCGCGATATAATAGCTCTGGCTGTCGAGATAGTCGTACAGCACCGCGGCTTTCTTTTCGTTATACGCCTTCATCGCCTCGAGTCCGCCCATCTCCGCGACCCAGTCGAAGACCATACCGGCGATATATATCGGCCAGCAGGGAGGCGTGTTGTACATGGATCCGTTATCCGCCTGTATCTTATAATCCATGACGGCGGGGATGTCCTCACGCGCGTGACCGATCAGATCCTCGCGCACTATGACAATAGTGAGACCGGCGGGCGCGACGTTCTTCTGCGCTCCCGCGTAGATAAGACCGAATTTCGAAACGTCGACCGGCTCCGACAGGATGCAGGACGACATATCGGCGACGAGCGGAACGTCTCCCGTGTCCGGGATGTAGTTGAATTTCGTACCGTATATAGTGTTATTGAAGCACACGTGCAGATAATCCGCGCCCTCTCTTATATCCGAGCGGCTGATCTGCGGTATGTACGTGAAGTTCTTATCCTTTGACGAGGCTATCGCTGCGGCGTCTCCGTACTTCTGCGCCTCCTTGAAGGCTTTTGTGGAGAACTGGCCGGAGAGGACGTAATCCGCTTTTTTGTTGACCATCAGGTTCAGCGGCACCGAGCAGAACTGAAGCGAAGCGCCGCCCTGAAGGAACAGGACCTTATAGTTGTCGGGTATCTTCATTACGGAACGGAGGGACGCCTCCGCGCCGGTTATTATCTTATCATACGGCTTCGATCTGTGGCTCATCTCCATGACCGACATTCCGGAATCGCCGTATTCAACAAGCTCGGACGCTGCTTTTTCAAGCACCGGGAGCGGAAGCATGGAAGGCCCCGCGGAAAAATTATACACTCTCACTTTCATATTTCCTTTCAAATCTGCGGTATTTTCATGTATTATATAACAAAAATTGCAATTTGTCAAGTGAGAAAATTGCAATTTTGATATTCTATACATTCTTAACAAATAAAGCCGCCGCCCACTACCGTATTTCCGTCGTAAAACACTACCGACTGACCCGGCGTCGGCGCTTTCTGCGGCTGATCGAAGATTATATCGGCGCCGCCGCCGTCCTCCGCCGTGACGGCCGCCCGCGCGGTGTTCTTTCCGAAGCGGATCTTCACGTCGAGGCTCATCCCGTCAACCCGCGGATAAAGCTGCATCCTCACGCCCGAAGCGCGGATACGCGTCTTATACAGCTCCTTATCCTCCCCGAGTATCACGGTATTTTTTCCGGGATCGAAGCCGGTGACGTATATCCTGTGTCCCGCCGCGACGTTCAGATATCTGCGCTGACCGACGGTATAATTCAGAAGTCCCCTGTGGCGTCCGAGGATCCTCCCCTCGCTGTCGGTGAAATCGCCCTCGGGCTGTTTTCTTCCCGTGTGTCCGAGTATGAAGGAGGCGTAGTCCCCGTCCCGCACGAAGCAGATGTCCTGAGAGTCGCTCCGGCTCGCCGACGGAAGCCCGGCGGACGCGGCGAGCGCCCTGACCTCGTCCTTCGATCTCATGTCCTTCAGCGGGAACACCACCCTCGAAAGCGCCTCCTGCGGCACGTCCCACAGAAAATACGACTGATCCTTTTCGGGACACGCGCCGGAGCTGACCGCGTATCTCCCGTCCTTTGAGACGATGCCGGCGTAATGGCCGGTCGCCATTCCGTCAAAGCCGAGATCCGCTGAGATCGCCGCGAACGCACCGAATTTCAGATGTCTGTTGCAGAAAACGCACGGATTCGGGGTCCGGCATTCAAGATAGTTCTCGCAGAACGGCGTAATGACCGTCCGCTCGAAAAGGTCTCTCAGATCGAACACGTGAAGTCTGATGCCGAGCGTGCGGCATACCGCCCTCGCCGACTCGATATCGGAGCCGTCGCCTCCCGGCGCGAGCCTCATTATCCCGCCTTCGACCTCGTGCCCGCGTGACTTCAGTATCAGCGCCGCCGCCGAGCTGTCGACGCCGCCGCTCATCGCGACAAGATATCTCATCTGTTCTGCCTCATTATCTCAAATCCAAGCACCGCCGCGGCGGACGCCGCCGAAAGCGATGCCTTGAAGGGTCTGCCGTAATCGATGTGAACGACCGCGTCAGCTTCGTCGAGCAGGTCTCTCGTTATCCCGCGCTTCTCTCCTCCGACGACGAGAAGAAGCGGTTTTTTACAGTCCGTATCGTACACGGAGACGGATCTCTCCTTATCGGCGCAGAGGATCTTATATCCCCTTTCCCTGAAAAGTCCGCACATTTCCGAAGGCGCCGTGTAAAGCGGCATAAGCTCGGACGCTCCGGCGGACGAACGGCATACGACGCCCGCCGCCGTCATCCAGTTTCGTTCGGGAAGGATGACCGCGTCGGCGCCGGCGGCGTAAAGCGAGCGGAGCGCGTATCCGAAATTATACGGATCCTCGACGCCGTCGATATACACGTAAAATCCGCCGTCGGCGATCAGATCCTTCGTAAGCTCCGGGACGGTACGCCCGGTGCATTCAGCGATGATACCGCCGTGGCTGTTCCCTACGGAGAGCGACGACACCGTTTCCGCGTCGCTTTCGACTATTTCAAATCCCCTCTCCTCCGCTTTTCTTCTGAGGAAGGAAAGCGGCCGCGCGAGCTTCCGCGCACGTTCCGCGTCATAGAGGACGCGGATTATCCGTCTGTCCGTCGAGTCCGACGTAAGCACCGCGGATATGGACGTCATCCCCTCGAAAACACAGCTTTCGCCGTATCTTATATCTTCCTTTTTCATTTTCCGAAGATCCTCACGGCGTCAAATATGCTGCCGAGCAGTACGGCGCCCTCCGGCGCGGAGGCGTTTTTGCCGTAGTTGCGGCGCGGGACGAGCGCTCGGCGGAAGCCGAGCCGGCCGATCTCCCGCAGACGCCTTTCAAGATCCGCCGCGGCGCGTATCTCTCCCGAAAGTCCGAGCTCGCCCACGGCGACGGCGTCGTCCGGCAGCGGGATGTCGCGCAAAGACGAAATGAGCGCGAGCGCGAGCCCGAGATCCGCGGACGGCTCGTCCAGCGTCATACCGCCGACGACGTTTACGTAGCAGTCGTGCGTGGAGAACCTGAGTCCGAGCCGCTTTTCGAGCAGCGCGAGGATCAGATTCACGCGGTTTATATCCATTCCCTGCGCCGCGCGTTTCGGCGAGGGATAATATGACGGCGTGACGAGCGCCTGCACCTCGGCGATGATCGGGCGCGTGCCCTCCACCGTGCATACGGCGCAGTTTCCGGACACTCCCGTGGGTCTCCCCGAAAGCAGGAGCTCGGACGGACTGCTCACCTCGCGCAGACCGTCCTCACGCATCTCGAAAACGCCGACCTCGTCCGTCGCTCCGAAGCGGTTCTTTATCGCCCGGATCAGACGGAAGCTCTGACGTCTGTCGCCTTCAAAATAAAGCACGGTGTCCACCATGTGCTCGAGTATCTTCGGTCCCGCAATACTTCCTTCTTTATTGACGTGTCCGACGATGATGACGGACGTGTTCTTTTCCTTCGCGTACCTGATCAGCATGGACGCGCACTCCCTGATCTGGGAAACACTGCCGGCGGACGAGCTTACGCCGTTTTTCCACATGGTCTGTATCGAGTCGACTATCAGCACGGACGGCGACAGCCTGTCCGCGTGCGCCAGGACCGACGTTATGCTCGTATCCGCCGCTATGTATATCTCCTTATCCGACACGCCGAGCCTGTCCGCACGCATGCGCAGCTGCCCCGCGGATTCCTCGCCCGAGGCGTAAAGGACCCTGCCGTCCGACGAAAGATCGGCGCAGATCTGTAAAAGCAGCGTGGATTTTCCGATCCCCGGTTCCCCGCAGAGAAGCACGGCGGAGCCGGAGACGAGCCCGCCGCCGAGCACGCGGTCAAGCTCCTCACAGCCGGTCTTTTTCCTGAGCTGATCCTGTTCTTTTATATCGGAAAGCCTCGCCGCCTCGCTCGTGGGTATGAAGGTGCTCGCGGCGCCGGGCTGAGGCTCGGGCTCCGCGGTCATCTCCTCCATAGTGTTCCAGCTGCCGCAGTCGGGGCATTTGCCGAGCCAGCGCGCGGTCTGATATCCGCACTCACTGCAGACGTAAACCGTTTTGTTCTTCATATTTTTCCTCTTCTTCCGCCTCATACTCCGTAAAGGACGCGAATATGACGGCGGCAAGCTTTTTTCTGTATTCCTCTGTCTTCAGTTTTTCGAGCTCCGCGGGATTTGACAGAAATCCGCATTCAACGAGTACCGCGGGGCAGCGGCACCGGTCGAGCACGTAGATCTCCGAGCCCGCGCGTTTCGTCTGTCTTACGTTGCCGGGCTGCAGATATCCGGCGCAGACCGATCTGATCTTCTCCGCGAGCCGCGCGGAGCGGGCGTCGTTTCCGGAATAATATACCTGCGTTCCCGAGCATTCCGCCTGCGGGAATTTGTTCTGATGTACGCTTATGAAAACGCAGTCCCGCCCGTCGGTCATCTTCACTCTCGCCCTCAGATCGGAGAGCTTTTTCGACGCGGAGGAGCCGTCCGACGGCATAGTATCATCCTCTCGTGTCATCACGCACTCATACCCGTACGACGTGAAAAGCGCCGAAAGCGTTTCCGCTGTTGCCAGATTTATATCCTTTTCACACGTTCCGTCGGGTGCGACCGCTCCGCCGTCAGCTCCTCCGTGACCCGGATCGACTATCACGAGCGGGGGCGTGCGCACGGCGCCGGCCTCACTGTCGGCAAGACGCGCCGTCCTGTCTCTCGTCTGTCCGATCGACGGCGCGGAAAAGATGACCGTCAGCGCCGCGAACACGGCGGCAAGCGCGAGAAAATGCGCGGTGAACTCAAAAAACAGTCCGTTATGAGATCTTATATTCAATCAAAGCCTCCATACGCCCGAGGCGCTTTTATTCCCGGGTACCGTACCCGGAAACAATATATGAAGGCTTTTTCGTTTTTATTCTTTTTCTTTCTTGTCCCTGTGAAGCGCCGGGATCAGCGCGAAGCCCCTGTATCCGGCGTTGTAGCCGAGAACGGGGACGATGATGCAGATAATGGCGACGAGCACCCATACGAAAGGATTATCGAGCATGCGCGTCAGCTTGACCGCGCCGAGAAAATGACCGTTGATCAGCTTTGCGACGGTCTCCCCGACCCGGGCGATCTTCTGGAACACCGCGCCGCCGGCGAGCCTGAAAACGCAGAGTCCGCCGAAAAGCAGGTTCGGTATTCCCGCCACGAGCGCCATAAGGAACGGCTTCATCGCGCTGTACTCATATCTTCCCGCGTCAGCCTTTATCCTGTCCTTCGCTCCGATATCCCACATCATATTATACACAAGGAACACGTAAAGCCCGATGCCGAGCACCGCGCAGATCAGCGTGAGCGGGACCGATTTCGTCGTCGCCATGACGGTGACGAGCCCGAACACCGCCATAACTATCTGATACATGAAAAGCTTCGCGGTCTCGTATTTAACGTCCGAAAACATCGTCATATGATTCACCTCATTTCATACCTGTCCTATTTTAACCCCTGCTCCGCTTTTTTTCAAGACCATATTTATAAAATTTACATTTAAACCGCGTCCGGCTCGTTCTCTTTTGCTCGTGTGCGAATGATTTTCATATATTTTTACATTCAGTACAAAATTTCCAGCTTTGGATTTTGTATAATAAATAAAAAAACGGAGGGATCATGCAGACAACGCCGATAGGAGAAGCGATGACGAGCGCGGCGCTCCGCGACTTCTCGAACTACAAGCTGAGCATACAGAACAGGAGCAGGCTCACGGTAAACGAATACCTGCTCGATCTGAGGATTTTTTTCAAATTCATAAAAGCCGTAAGATCGGATCTTCCGACGGGCGGGGACGAATTCGACGCCATACCGCTTTTTGACTGCGGATACGATTTTTTGTCGTCAGTGACCGCCGACGAGATATACGATTATCTCAGCTATCTGCGGCAGGACCGCGGTATCAGCGCGAGATCGGCGCAAAGGAAGCTTTCGGCGGTGAAATCGCTTTACAAGTTCGCCGTCGTCACGGGAAAGATAAGGGAAAACCCGGCGAGGGACATAGACCACTCCGCCTCGAAGAAGACTTTGCCGAAGTACCTTACGCTGAACGAGAGCGAGGAGCTCCTCAACACGATAAACGGGGAGAAGGACGGCAAGACGAAGCTGCGTGATTACGCTATAATCCTGACGTTCCTCAACACCGGGATGCGTCTGTCGGAGCTCGTATCGATAAACATGGAGGACTTCGACCGCGATATGACGTCGCTCACCGTCACAGGCAAGCGGAGCAAGCAAAGGATCGTATATATAAACGACGCGGTGAAGGATTCGATCCTCGCGTACCGCGGCTCACTTACGGAGGAACAGCTCAAGGTGACGGACGAAAAGAGCCGGAGCCGCCATCCGGTGTTTCTGTCGAACAGGAACACGCGCATCTCGGGCAAGACGGTGCAGTGGCTCGTACACAAGCATCTGACGGACGCGGGACTCGGGTACAAGCAGCTTTCCACTCACAAGCTCCGCCACACGGCGGCAACGCTCATGTACCGTGAGGGCGGAGTCGACGTCCGCGTGCTGCAGGACATCCTCGGTCACGAACAGCTGAACACCACTCAGATATACACGCACGTGGCGTCGTCCGACATGGAGGAGGCTGTGCATAAGAACCCGCTCGCAAATTTCAAGCCCGGTAAAGATGACGAATGATTTCAGCCCGCCTTCACAGAGCCGTCACATTGACATGTTACCGTAAAATAAAGAAAATACAAGGAGACTGCCCATGGAAAAGATACTGATAGCAGACGACGAGCAGAAGATCCGTGAAATGATAAAGAAATACGCCGAATTCGAGGGATACCGCACGGACGAGGCGTCGGACGGGATGGAAGCCGTCGAAAAAGCGCGCAAGAACAATTACGACGTCATCATAATGGACATTATGATGCCCGTGCTCGACGGGTTTTCCGCCGTGAAGGAGATCAGAAAAACGAAGGACGTTCCGGTCATAATGCTCTCCGCCAGAGGCGAGGAATACGACCGCATACACGGCTTTGAGGTCGGCGCGGACGATTACGTCGTAAAGCCCTTCTCGCCCAAGGAGCTGATGATGCGCGTTGCCGCGGAGCTGAAGCGGAGCCGTTACAACGGCGAGGCTCACGACGTGCTCAAATTCGAGGGTCTGACGATAGACTTCACCGGCCGGCGCGTATACGTCGACGGCGCGGCGGCGGAAATGACGCCGAAGGAATACGATCTGCTGTTCTACCTCGTGCGCAACCGCGGCATCGCGCTTTCGCGCGAGAGGCTGATAACCGAGGTGTGGGGCTACGATTTCTTCGGAGACGACCGCACGCTTGACTCACATATAAAGCTGCTCCGCCGCAGTCTCGGCGATTACAGTAAATTCGTCGTCACGCTGCGCGGTCTCGGCTACAGATTCGACGGCGTCGCGGAAGATCCCGGAAAATGAGCGCCGCAAAAGAAAAAAAGCGCCCCGCGGTGCGTCTGCGGGCGAAGCTGATCGGTATCACGGCGCTTTTCACCGCGCTGATACTCACGGTCATATGGCTGCTTTTCGTCGTGTTCCTCGACGACTTCTACAAAGCGGCGAAGCGGCGCGAGCTCACCGGCACGGCGAGGACGCTTGAAACGTATATAAGCTCGGACACGGAGAGTCTGTCTGACGTTATCGCGGACATCTGCCTCCGCACCGGCGCGAGCATACTCGTCAGACGGCAGTCGGACGGCGTAACGGAGAATATCGGCTTCGTCAATCCGCGCGGCATACTCGGCAGCGCCTACGCCGTCTCGTCCATAATCGATAACACGCGCCGGGCGGGCGGACAGATAACGTATACGCTCGACGGCTCGGAGACCGCCGGTAAGCAGCACGCGGGCGAGAACAGCATGCTCCTGTCAAGGATAATCGAGCTTGACGGCGGATACGCCGCCGTGATGATAAACGCACAGCTCACGCCGGTAGACGCGACGCGCGAGACGATCACGCGGCTGCTTATCACGGTATCCGTCGCGTTCATCGTGATCGCCGTCGCGGTCGGATATTTCATGGCGCGGACGGTTTCGTCGCCTTTGCAGAAGCTGAACTCGCGGGCGAAGGACATCGGCACGCCGGCATATGAAAAGCTGACGGGGGCGATGGGCTGCCGCGAGACGGCGGAGCTGAACGAAACGCTCGCAATGGCGTCCGATCAGCTTCAGAAGGTCGACGATCTCCGCCGCGAGCTGATAGCGAACGTGAGCCACGATCTGCGTACTCCGCTCACGATGATCTCCGGCTACGGCGAGATGATGCGAGATATTCCGGGCGAGAACAATTCCGAAAACATACAGGTGATAATCGACGAAGCCGATCATCTCAACAGACTTGTCAACGACATGCTTTCGATCTCGAAGCTCGAGGCGGGCATGGACCGGCTCGACATAACGGAATTCGACATAACGGAAAAGCTCGGTGCGCTGATCTCGCGCTATTCGAGCATGCGCGCCGCCGAAGGGTATACGATAAGCTTCGAGCCGGAGCGTCACTACACCGTGAAGGGCGACGAGCTGAAGCTCATGCAGGTGTTCTACAATCTGATCAACAACGCGATAAACTACACGGGAGAGTCGAAGCTCGTCCGCGTGGTACAGAGCGAAACACAGCATAACGGCAAGCCCTCTCTCCGCTTCGACGTGATCGACGACGGCGACGGTATCCTGCCGGAAAACCTGCCGTATATCTGGGACAGGTATTTCAAGGAGAACCGCGCTCATAAACGCGCCGGCGTCGGCACCGGTCTCGGACTTTCCATAGTCAAGAAGATAATCGAGGCGCACGGAGGCTCATACGGCGTGCTGAGCGAGCCGGGGAAAGGCTCAGACTTCTATATAGAGCTGAAGCTGTGACTTCCTTAGCAAAAGCGGATCCCGCGCGGCGGGTCTCATATATGAAAAAACGGACGGTAAACCGAAGGACCGTCCGTTTTTGATCATTTCTGATCCGTGTTCTTTTTCGGTATCATGAGGTAAGCCGGATCCTCAATCAGCTCCACGCCGTCCGAGGCGAGCTTCGATTCGTTCACCGATACCGTGCTTATGCGTTTGCTTGATGAAAGCTTGTTTGAAGTCACGGTAAGATAACCGTGCTTTGCCATTTTGTTTGCCGCGTCCTTGACTGTCTCGCGGTCTATGCCGTAATACTCCGAAACGGCGCCCGCGACCATGGCAAACGACGGATCGGGAAAACGCAGCCCCGTGGTATCCGTCTGTCTGATCTGTCTTGCGATCATTGAATAGTACGTAACGTCGATATCCCGCTCCGTCGGCAGCTCGTAGGCCTTGGTACACACGCTCCTGAGCAGTCCGGACAGTCCGTCCGCGACAGAATAAATATATACCTTTTTGCCGCAGTTCTGAGTCAGGAACCTGACGACGGATGAAAAATGTCCGTCACCCGTGAAAATTATGAAATTGTCAACGTCCGGCGAGGAGAAAGCCTTCTGATAGATGTTATCGAGCATTATGAAATCGGTGAAGTCCTTTTTATAATGCGGGCTCGTGTTCTGCGTTTCGATTATGAGGTTGCTGACCTCGCGTATGCGCGGGATCTCCGCGCGCATCCCGGGATTTGAAAAGTCCGCAAAGAACAGCATTTCCTTTATATCGAACTTTTCCGCTATCGTGTCGCGCCACTGTCTGACGCGGGGCCGCAGGGAATATCTTTTATACATCGAAACGTACCAGTGCTCGAAATCGACGAATACGTAGGCTTTCGGTTTGGAGTTTTTTTTCTGAAATCTTGAAAACAGTCCTATTTTTCACACCTCCTTTCATATCTCCGCGTATATTATACACGTTTTTTCCGCTTTTGTCAAGTTATGATTTTCCGGCCTTCGCCGTCGTGATCTCACCGGCGCCCTGAAGCGTCAGCTTCGTTATGACGGGTCCGACGAGCTCGTATATCAGCGTAGCGCAGAGGACGACGGCGCGGATCTGATCCGCGTACGCCGGAGCCGCGGTCTGCGCCACGAGCGTAAGACCTATCGCGACGCCCGCCTGAGGGACGAGCGCGGGGCCGAGAAAGCGGCGTACGGTCTTGGGCGCCTTCATTATTACCGCGCCGAGCCAGGCTCCGCCGATCTTTCCGGCGACCCTCGCGATCACGTATATGACGCCGATAAGACCGATCTGCGGTATTATCGTTATATTCAGCGCGGCTCCGCTCGTCGCGAAGAAAAGCAGGAACAGCGCGGGCGTCACGCCGTCCGCGACGTTGAGTATGCCGTCAGATTCGGACGATACGTTACAGAGGACGGTGCCGCACGCCATGCAGGCGAGAAGCGACGACCAGCCGAGAAGGTTGGCGAGACCCGCGCATCCGAACACGAGACCGACCGTTATTATCTGCCTGTTTCCGGCTTTCTTGAAAAATCTGAGCGGGAGCTTGAACAGAAATCCGAAGACTGAGCCGAGGATCAGCGCGCCGACGATCTCGATCGCCGGCATATATACGGTCTTCGCCTCGAATTTGCCGCCGCCGATGACGGAGGCGATGGCGACGCACACGGAGAACGCCATCAGAGCCACGGCGTCGTCAAGCGCGACGACGGATACAAGCGTATCGGTGACGGGACCCTTTGCGCCGTACTGCTTGATGACCATAAGCGTGGCGGCGGGCGCGGTGGCGGCGGCGATGGCGCCGAGAAGGACCGCCAGCTGAGGATCCGTGCCGACCGCGAGCAGTACGCCCTGCACGGCGAACACGGCGAGGATCGATTCAAAAATCGCGATGACGACCGGCGTCATACCGACCTTCTTAAGATACGAACGCTTGAAGCCGCAGCCAATGGTGAACGCTATGAACGACAGCGCCATATCGGAAATGACGCTGAAGTCATTGACCGTCTCAAGCGGGATGACATTCGTGACGTAGGGGCCGAGTATCAGTCCGGCTATCAGATATCCCGTGACGTTCGGGAGCTTTATGAGCTTGACGAGCCTGCCGCACAGCAGACCCGACATGAGCAGTATGCCGAGATATAAAAGTGTATTGAGGTGCAACGGTATCGCTTCCCTTCATTCGTTATGTGTTATGCCCTCGAAATAGAGCAGTGGCAGTGAGAACATAATCGCGCTGTCCGGCGCGTTCAGGTCTCCGACGACGCGTCTTACCGCCGCCTTCGCCTTCTCCGCCATGGGCTCGGAGCACACTATGAATATTGTCTTTGATTCGGAATGGCTGCGGTCGAAGAACATGCGGAAGCTGCTGATAAAATGGCTTTCCTCATGCTCCGCCAGCGCGTGCGCCATGCCGCGCGAGTTTATGACGGTGGCGCCGCTGACGCCCGCCGCCTCGAATTCGTCGAGCAGCTTGTCGAGCAGTTCTATTTTATTGAGTACGGTAAACAGGACCTGATTGAACATGATCTTATCTCCTTTTCCCTTTTTTATGATTTTACCACTTTTTCTCCGTGATTTCAACCCCGAAATCGTACAAATATTATATTTTATTTTGAAGGAAAAACGGCACTTTTTACGTCAAATTCGTTGACTTATACGGTTTTATATGATATACTTTGCCAAAAGGAGGTATGACGCCTTTGAAAAAGACCGTTTTATTCATCGTTTTGCTGTCGGCGCTTTTTCCGCTTTTCTGCGGCTGCCGCGGCAACTCGGATATCATAAAAACATTCACCGAGGACGGCGGGATCCCGACGCACATCGTCCCGCTTTATCCGGAAATACCGACGGACACGCGCGTTGCCGCCCTGCTCTGCAGATATGACGGAACGGCGGCGCGGATCGCCACGGCTCCCTCCCCCGCGGGCGACATGACGGTCGTATACGAGAACACGAACGGCACCCTTACGTACGAGATCGCCGCGGGCGGCGGTATCGTCGCCTTCTTCGAGCTGACGATGTTCACGGACGGCAGCGCCGGATACGCGCTGAAGGTCGTGGAGACCGAAAACGGCGCCGTGCATTCTCCGTTCAAAAAGACCGTTTCCGCGGATACGGTGAAGCAGACGCGGTTCCTCTACGTTTACGGCGGCTCAGTTTACTATCTGACCGAGTCCGCGTCGCTCGGCAGATGCAGGATAATGAAATACGACGTGCGGGAAAACAAGCTTGAAGAATTCGCCGCCTTCCCGTTCACGGACAACGCGGCGACCGGCGGCAGCTCCTGCACGTTCATATCGGGACGCGGCGGCCATCTCACCTGCGGCGCGGTGGACGGCTCGAGGACGACGCTCATCACCTACGCGCTCGACACGGCGGAGATCTACCGCGAAAAGCCGCTTCCGTACGCCGCGGCGCTCGTGTATTACGCCGACCTCGACCCGATGACCGGACTGTACGCCTTATACTATCTTTCCGCGCAGGGCGATGAGAGGATAGGGACGATCACGCTGTCCGAGGAAAGCATTTCCGACGTCGTGACGCTTGACGAAAACGCGTACGTCAACCGCGAGGAGGTACGTATTTCCGGAGACCGGCTCTTCTGGTCCGTGCAGGACACGACGAAGCAGGACGATCCGTACAGGTCGTTCAGGTCGTTTTCGGCGGGAGTGACAGGCGGCGCGAAAACGGAGATCGACGGCTGCTTTGAGATCCTTGACGCGGGCGGCGCGTCATACAAGCTCTGCTTTGACAAAAAATCCGGCTACGGTAAGATCCATCTATCATACATCGATCTTGATAAGGAGTAACATATGACAAAATACGAGCTTCCGTTCAAAATAGTACACGGCTTCGATTATCCGGAAGATATGCCGGAGAAAGAGATAAGAAAAAGCGTATCAAACAGGCTCGCGTCTCTTAAGGCGAAGGGCTTCGGCGGTATCGTCACGAACGCGGCGCACCGCGATTATCTGAACAACGATCATCTCTGGCGCGTTTTAGACATCGTGCTCGCGGAGGCGAAGGCTCAGGATCTTCGCGTCTGGCTCTACGACGAGGACGGATATCCGAGCGGCGGCGCGGGCGGTCAGACGGTGGACGGCGACCCCGATCTTGAAGCGCGTGCCGTCGTGATGATGCACGCTTTCATAAAGCCCGGCGAAAGTCACACCTTTGAATTCCCGCGCGGTCACGAATTCGCGCTCGCCGCGGCTTCGTATAAAGTAAAGGGCGAGGATATTTCGCGCCTTGATGCGGAAAGAGCGTACAAACGTTACGACGTTTACGGCAAGACCTCGGATCTGACCGTCGTAAACGATACGAAGGATCTGCTTTTCACCGCTTACTTTGTGAAAAAACACGTATACGAGGGCACGCACGCGGAGCATAACGTATGCGAATGCAGAAGATACATAGACATAACGAATCACGACGCCGTGCGCGCGTTCATAAAGAACACGTATGAAAAATACACGGCGCGCTATAAGGACGAATTCGCCGGGATGAAGCGTGAAAACGGGCTCATAGAAGCCGTATTCACCGACGAGCCGTCGCTTATGGGCGTTTACATAAACGCCGGGCTTTATCCGCCGCGCGTCCACGACGAATACGACGACACGCTGCCGCAGTACCCGATGACGACGTGGGGCAAAAACATAGACAACAGACTGCTTACGGATTACGGCATAAACATATACGACTGCATGATATATCTTTTCGGCGTTGATACCGGGGCGGCGCGTGAGGTGCGCGGCGCATGGTATACGGAGATGAGCCGTCTTGTCGAGCAGGCGTATTTCGGGCAGCTGTCAGACTACTGTTATTCCGTCGGTCTGCCGTTCTCCGGTCACATACTGCTTGAGGACGATATAAGACTTCACCCGATGTTCGAGGGCAACTATTTCTCGCTGCTCCGCCATATGCATTATCCCGGCATAGATATGCTCCAGTCGATACCGGAGACGGTATACGACATGGCGTTCACACCGAAGCTCGTTTCGTCTGTCGCGCTGAACTACGGCAGAGAGCACGTAATGAGCGAGGTATCGGCGCACGCTCAGGGCGGAAACGTCACCGACGATCAGATGCTGTGCTCGCAGCTCATCCAGTACGCTTTCGGCGTCGATACGTTCACGTCATATTACTCCGAGACCTTCATGGAGCCGGAAAAATACAATAAATACAACCGCTGCATAGGCGCGGTGGACGACAACATGAAGGGAAAGGATTTCACGTCGATCGCCCTGTATTATCCCTATGACTTCATAGCGGAAAACACGACGACGCATATAGAAGGACTCTCAAAGGACGGCGATATGGTCAGGGTAAAGAACGCCTGCGCCGACGGACTCATGAAGACCGTAAAGGAGCTCAATGACAACCAGGCAGTCTACCACTTCGTAAGCCTTGAGCTGCTTGAAAAAGCGGATACGTCCGAGGGGTTCATAGATATGCCGCTTTATAACGGCGTGTTTTTCGAAAGCCTTCTGATACCGCCGTGCAGGCTCTCCGCCCGTGAGAAGGACGTTATTGCCCGTATGCGCAGAAACGGCGTGCACGTTTATTTCGCGGAGGACTTCGGCTTTACCGCGGAGGATTCCGGCGCGATAATATGCATCGGCATAGCGGACGCCGTTGCCGCCGCGCAGTCCGAGGGCAAGCCGTTTCACGTCGGCGGAGATCACAAGGGCATCGCCGCGCTTTACAGAAACGGCAATCTCCTGCTCGTCAACGCGGAAAACAGAGATAAAAACATATCCGTCGACACAGGCTCCGACACGGCGGACGTTTACGATCCGTTGAACGACGATTACATCTTTGCCGAAAGAAAAGGCAGCACGTTGGCCTTCACGCTCAAAGCGTATGCAGCGGTGATAATAAAATAATTCAGAATTAAGAGGCGAAAATACCTTCTCCCGTAGGGGAGGGGTCTGTCCTCCCGCTCAAACAAATTACCGCAAAATGACGGATAAACCCGCCTGTCCGGTAGGAGCGAGCATTGCTCGCCCGCTCGATGAGGCAACGCAAACGACGGTTTGATCCGCCTTTCCCGCACGGGTCGACTCACACCGGAGAAAAAATTGTGCTTATGGAAGAAAGATATGACGCAAACGGCGTTGATATATACGCGATAAGAAACGGGAATTTACATTCGTTTTGTCTTTGCTTATATATCTTCGCCGGGAGCATGTATGAAAAGGACGGGGAAAACGGCATATCGCATCTGTACGAGCACGCCGTTTTCAGCAACCTCGTAAAGCTGACGGACGGGAGAATCTACCGTGAGCTTTCGCTGCACGGGATTTCCGTCAACGCGTCGACTTACCGTGAATTCATACGCTTTACCGTATCGGGCTTGCCCGACGGCTTTGACTTTGCGCTTTATACGCTCTCGCTTATCCTTTCACCGTTTAGTCTGTCTTTGTCCGACCTTGAGGGCGAAAGAAGACGCATAAAAGCGGAGATACGCGAGGACGACGAGAAGAATGGCATTGAATATCTGCTGACAAAAGCCGCATGGGACGGCACACCGCTTGCAAACACCGTATCGGGAAAATGGTCGACGGTCAGCCGCATTTCGCTTAAAAAGCTTGAAGAATACAGACGGAATAACGTCAATAAACAAAATTCGTTTGTATGCGTCACGGGAAACGTGAGCGGTGCGGATATAAAAAAGCTCATTGATACCGTATCAAAGGCGGATTTCGGCGAAGCGACCGAAAAACGCGATAACGCTGCGCCCGTGCCGTCCGATTTTCTTAACAGAAACACGAAAATCGCAATAAAGCAATCATCCTACACGTACGTCGGAATATCGTTTGATATCGATATGACAAAGCACGGCGGCAAAACCGTCGATATTATCCATTCGCTTTTGTTTGACGGCGACGACGCGGTTTTATTTGAAGCTCTGTCCGGCGATGACCCGGTTATATACGGTTTTTACGATACGATAAAGGAATTATACAAAAACGCCGGGCGTATATTCTTCACGTTTGAGACGGAAAGAAAGCGTTTGTACGACTGCTTAAACAGGATAACAGAGGCGCTTGTAAAGGTAAAACGCGGCGAATACGACGCCATGCCCGCCGTTATGAAGGAATACGCAAGCGCGAAAACTGCGTCCGACGATACGGAAATGCTGAACTGGGATACGGCGTACAAAGGCCATATCTTATCGTATCTTACAACGCCCGAAGAATATCAGAAAATAAAAAAAGAGGACGTAACGACTGCCGCTGCGGATATTTTCAAAACGCAAAACCTGACCGTCGCCGTCAAAGGTGACAAAAGAAAAATAAGCGAGGACAAAATAAAAGAGATTTTCAAAGTCCTTGATTTATAAATGGAGGATTTATGGGTCCGCAGTTTCTTTTTTCGTGCAAAGAGGAGAATATAAGCAAAATCGAAGACGGGATAAAAAGCGTCGGTTTGAAGATCGCCAGAATTCCGCCGATCATCTGTGACGACGGATCTGAGGCTTATATGGATCTGCTATGTGATACGAACGATGATTTTGACTGGCTTTCCGCTTCCGAGAAAAAAGATTGTTTGCAGTTCCGTATGGATTTTGCCGCACATCCATATATTGAGTTTTCTTATGAACACAACAAACAGAAGCGCGAATACAACGGGAGAATCTATCTCAACGGATCGTCAATAGAAGACAGATCTATCAAATCAAAATATTCCGCATATTATAAAAGTTTGAAAAAATGGTTCAAACAGAACTCGTCAAGCACAGTCAGAGAGACCCTGACGCTGAATGTATATTACTTACGATAAAACTTCCGAATAGATCGGTTTTTGCTCAAAAACGTACAAACAAAAAGTCATCAGTATCTTGAGGTGATTAAAATGAAGAAAGCTGTAATTATCGTCATCCTGCTGTCGCTTGCGTTATCGTTGTTATGCGCGTGCGATAAAAACCCGGCGACCGCGGGTACAACGGCGGATGAGGAACAGACGGTGCCGACCGCAAAGACGGACGCTGAGACAGTCACCGAACCCGACACGGCGGCGATCACGGAGCCGGAAACGGCGGAAGACGGCGAGCCGGAGCGGGTCACAGCAGATTTTGACCCGGTCCCGGGCAAAAAATATATCGCGTTCATCTACGTACTGTTCGTGTCGCCGAACGGTTTTGCCGGATACGGCGATTTCAGCGACGGATTATACGTATCGTACAGCGGCGCCAACAGTATTTTCAACGTATACGACACCGCGGCCATCGTTTTTGACGGCGCCGATTACAAAGTCGAAGACAAAACTTTTCCCAGCCCCGGTATGGCAAACGACGGATATACGACGAAACAGACGGTGCGCAACGCCGTCACAGTGAGAAGATCCGATCCCGACTCGGGCGAACCCGAATACGGTGAAGCCACCTATGCTAAACCCATAATTTATCTTTACCCGGAAAAAGACACCATCTGTTCCGTCAGACTCGATCTGTACGGAGATATCACCTGCTCTTATCCGCAATATGCGGAAAACGGCTGGTCAGACTTTACCGCAAGGCCGGACGGCACGCTTGTTTTCCCGGACGGGCGCGAATACTACGCGCTTTACTGGGAGGGGAAAGGCGCGTATACTCCGGATATGTCGAGCGGCTTTTGCGTAAAAGGCGGCGACACGGCAAAATTCCTGCAGTCGGCGCTCCCGAAGCTCGGCTTGAGCGAGCGGGAAGCAAACGAATTCATCATCTACTGGCTGCCTGTGATGCAGGATAACGCGTATAACCTCATATCGTTCCAGACCTCGGCTTACACCGACAGCGCAAAGCTGACGGTAGAACCGCAGCCCGACACGCTCATACGCGTATTCATGGCGTACAAGCCGCTTGACGAGGCGGTCGAAATAACGCCTCAGGCGCTGACGGCGCCTATCAGGAGCGGCTTTACCGTCGTCGAATGGGGCGGCGGCGAGATCGTGGAATAAACAGGCTCCGGCAAAGCCAACGTGAATAGTGAGTTCCCCACCCCTCAAGCCCGGCTTCGCCGAGACCCCCCCATCCCCCCTGTCCCCTCCATCATAGATGGGGCGGCACGCAGGACGGTATTAAAGCCCCATTATAAAAAGCCCCAAGGTGTTGGGGGGATGGCGGGGTTTGGGGTGGATAGGGGGGAGGGGAACCCCAATAGCGCCGGAACGGCGCATAATTTGTCCCAAAGGGACACATCAATTCTGAATTCTTGATTCGGCGGGAGCAAACCCCCGCCCTACAATGCAAAAGGAGCATCATATGTACAAAATAGTACAAAAAAAGTCGTTGAACCCAACGGTAACGCAGATGCTGATCGAGGCGCCGCTCGTCGCGAAAAAAGCAAGACCGGGGCAGTTCATAATCCTGCGCGTCGACGCGGAGGGCGAGAGGATACCGCTCACCGTGGCGGGAACCGACAGCACGGCAGGGACAGTAAAGATAATATTCCAGATAGTCGGCGCGACAACGAAAAAGCTCGACGCGCTCGAAGAGGGCGGTTTCATTCAGGATTTCGTCGGTCCTCTCGGCGAGCCGACGCGTACGGAAGGGATAAAGAAGGTCTGTATCGTGGGCGGCGGCGTCGGATGCGCGATCGCTCTTCCCGTGGCGGAGGAGTTCCACCGTCTGGGCGCGGAGGTGACGGGCATCATAGGCTTCCGGAGCAAAGACCTTCTGATACTTGAAGACGAGTTCAAAGCCTGCTCGGACAGACTGACCGTCATGACGGACGACGGCTCGTACGGCAGGCACGGGAACGTGACAGTACCGCTGAAGGAAATGCTCGAGGCCGGTGAAAAATTCGATATGATTATCACGATAGGGCCGCTCATAATGATGAAATTCGTGACGCTGACGGCAAAACCGTACGGTATACCCGTCACGGTCTCGATGAATCCGATAATGATAGACGGGACGGGTATGTGCGGCGGCTGCCGCCTGACGCTCAACAGGGACGGGCAGCGTATAACGAAATTCGCGTGCGTCGACGGGCCGGATTTCAACGGCTATGAGGTCGATTTCGACGGGGCGATGTCGCGCGGGCGCATGTATTCTGATTTCGAGCGGCACGCGTATGAGCAGACGTGCAATCTGTTCAGAAAGGCGTAAGGAGGCATATATGGCGATAGTACAGAAAAAACATGAGATGCCGACTCAGGCGCCGGAGGTGCGCGCGCACAATTTTGACGAGGTGGCGCTCGGCTACACCGCGGAGATCGCGATCGCCGAGGCGAACAGATGTCTCAACTGCAAAAACAAGCCGTGCGTGGAGGGCTGTCCCGTAAACATACAGATCCCCGATTTTATATCAAAGATAAAAGAGGGCGATTTTGAAGGCGCCTACGCCGTTATAACAAAGTCGTCGTCGCTCCCCGCCGTTTGCGGCAGAGTCTGCCCGCAAGAAACTCAGTGCGAGAGCAAATGCACTATGGGCGTCAGGTTCGAGCCTGTCGGTATAGGCAGGCTTGAGCGCTTCGTCGCGGATTACCACAACGAAAACAGCGGGGATGCGCCTGTTATGCCGGAGCAGAACGGACACAGGGTCGCGATAGTCGGCTCCGGCCCCTCAGGGCTTACCTGCGCGGGCGATCTTGCCAAAAAGGGATACAAGGTCACGGTGTTCGAGGCGCTCCACACCGCGGGCGGCGTGCTCGTTTACGGCATACCGGAATTCCGTCTGCCCAAAGCGATAGTCGCACGGGAAGTGGAAACGCTGAAGGCGCTCGGCGTCGATATAGAGACGAACGTCGTCATCGGCAAGACTCTTACCGTCGACGAGCTGTTCAACATGGGATACGAGGCGGTATTCATAGGCTCCGGCGCCGGTCTGCCCAACTTCATGAACATACCGGGCGAGAGCCTGAAGGGCGTGTATTCGGCAAACGAATATCTGACGAGAAGCAACCTGATGAAGGCGTACCGCGACTCCGATACGCCGATAATGAAGGGAGGACGCGTCGCCGTCGTAGGCGGAGGCAACGTCGCCATGGACGCCGCGAGGACGGCTCTGCGTCTCGGCGCGGAAAAGGTCTACATAGTCTACCGCCGCTCGATTGAAGAGCTTCCGGCGAGAGCCGAGGAGGTGGAGCACGCAAAGGAGGAGGGCGTGGACTTCCGTCTGCTCTGCAATCCCACAAAGATCCTCGGTCACAATAACGAAAACGATCCGCGCGATCCGAAAAACGGGTTCGTGACGGGGATGGAATGCATAAAGATGCGGCTCGGGGAGCCGGACGCGTCCGGCAGGAGAAGACCCGTTGAGATCCCCGAAAGCGAATTCACGCTTGATGTCGACACCGTCGTCATGGCGATAGGGACCTCACCGAACCCGCTTATAAAAAACACGACCGCGGGACTTGAGGTAAACAAAAGAGGCGGTATAATCGTGAACGAGGACGGTCTGACCTCGCGCGGGAACGTTTACGCCGGAGGCGACGCGGTAACGGGAGCCGCCACCGTCATCTCGGCGATGGGCGCCGGCAAGACAGCCGCGTCCGCAATAGACAAATATTTTACGGAAAAGGGCTGATCATCAGCCCTTTTCGGCAAATATACAAAGAAAGGTACGGTCATAAACGTGGATATAATCCTTGAAAGAAAAAACAAAGCGCCGGCGTTCAAGCCGGTGAACGGCGTACAGAACGGCCCGGTCACATATGATTTTTTGATAGATACGAGCGAGCATTTCCGCGCGGCGCATTTCCCTTTTTCACGCCTGCACGACACCGAGATGCTTTACGGCGCGGGGGATTTCGTGAACATACACTGCGTTTTCCCGGACTTCGACGCGGATCCGGACGATCCCAAGTCATACAACTTCAGATGCACGGACGAATATATCAAGTGCATTATCGAGGCGGGGACGGAGCCGTTTTATCGTCTCGGCGAGAGTATAGAGAACAATCCGCGCTTCAAGCGCTATGTAGATCCGCCGAAGGATCCCGAAAAATGGGCGCGGATCTGCGAGCACATAGTCGCCCACTACAACGAGGGCTGGGCAGACGGATACAGGTACGGTCTCCGCTATTTCGAGATCTGGAACGAGCCGGAAAACCCGCCGATGTGGACCGGGACGAAGGAGCAGTTCTTCGAGCTTTACCGCGTAACGGCGAACAGGCTGAAGCGCCGCTTCCCCGACATAAAGGTCGGAGGATACGGAAGCTGCGGCTTCTACGCCGCCGTCGCCGGCGTCGAGGATCCCTTTTATAAGAGCTTCGTGACGTACGCCCGCGATTTTCTTTCGTATATATCCGCGGAGGAGACGCGCGCCCCGCTCGATTTCTTCAGCTGGCATATCTACACGGCAGATCCGGACGACGTCGCCGCTTGCGCCGTTTACTGCCGCGGAATGCTCGATTCACACGGATTCACCTCCGCGGAGAGCATACTCGATGAATGGAACTACAACGTCCCGGATGAAACGGGCGGCAAATTCCGCAAGAGCATGAAGGCGGCGGCGTTCGTCGCCGAGACGCTCATCCGTTTGCAGAAGCTGCCGGTGGACGCCGCGATGTACTACGACGCGCAGGTCAAGCTCATATCGTACTGCGGACTGTTCAACGAATACACCGCAAAGCCGGAGAAGCCGTTTTACGCCATGCTCGCCTTCGACCGCGTGAAGCAGTTCGGTGAGCCGATCGTGACGGAGGACGGCGACGGGCTGTTCACTCTCGCCTCCGCCTCGGATAACGGTTACGCGCTCGCCGTCAGTAATTTCAACGATTCGGAGCGCACGGTCACCGTCAGATCGGACGCGGCGAAATTCCGCGTCTTCAGCCTCGACGGCGAACACGATCTTGAAGAGACCGGGTCGTATAAAGGAGACGTCTTCACGTTAACGCTCAAAGAAAACACCGTCGTTTATCTTGAATCCGAAAACTGAATATGACAAAGGAAAACAGGCCGATTTTGATCGACCTGTTGTTTTTTATTCGACCGTTACGCTCTTCGCGAGATTTCGCGGGCGGTCTACGTCGCAGCCGCGAATGACCGCCGTATGATACGCGTAGAGCTGTATCGGGACGATCGCGACTATCGGCATAAGATGAAAGCAGAGCGACGGCAGCGGCAGATACGAGTCGCAGACGTCCGGGCTTTCCGCGACGCACTGCGTTACAAGCAGCACGTGTCCGCCTCTCGCACGTACCTCCTTGATGTTGCTGACGGTCTTGTCAGCCGTTTTGGGATCGGTGACGATCGCCATGCACGGCACCCCGTCCGTTATGAGCGAGATCGTGCCGTGTTTCAGCTCGCCCGCGGCGTACGCTTCGCAGTGCATATAGGACACTTCCTTTATCTTCATGGCGCCCTCGCAGCCCGCCGCGCAGTCCTGACCTCTGCCGATTATATAATAATCGCCGTAGTCCCTGTTGTACTCCGCGTATTTGCGGCAAAGCGCGGACATGCTGTCGGACAGTGTACGTGAGACCGCCTCGGGGAGCTTTCTCATATCGGTAAGATACTCCGACAAAAACTCCCCGCTCACGGTTTTCCGGTCATGGGCGAGACGCGCCGCGAGCAGATACATCACGAGCACCTGGGCGGTAAACGCCTTTGTAGTGGCGACGGCTATCTCCGGGCCGCAGCGTGTATATATCACCCAGTCGGCCTCGCGCGCTATGGAGCTTCCCGCGACGTTGACGATTCCGCATACCTTCGCGCCCTTGCTTTCAGCGAGTCTGAGCGCGGCGAGCGTGTCAGCCGTTTCACCGGACTGAGAGATCACGAAGACCGTGTCTCCCGGCCCCACCATCGGATCGTTATATCTGAACTCCGACGATACGGAGACCTCGACGGGGATCCGGCACAGACGCTCTATAATGTGTTTTCCGAGCAGCCCGGCGTGCATGGCGGAGCCGCAGCCGACGATGAAGATACGCTTAATATCGGACGTATCCTTCAGCTCCTCCGCGAAGATCCCGCCGGCGCCGTTTTCCGTGTGCGCGGATATGAGCCGTCTCAGCGTATCCGGCTGTTCGTATATCTCCTTCAGCATGAAATGCGGATATCCGCCCTTTTCCGCCGCCTCCTCGGTAAGCTCCGCGGTGACGAAGCGTTTTTGTCCGGTCACGTCTTTTCCGTCAGCCGAAAACAGCGTCAGCTCTCCCCGACGCAGCCTCACGATCTCGCCGGGCTCCGGCAGGCAGTAAGTCCGCGTGTAAGAGAGCAGCGCCGGTATGTCCGACGCGACGAAGCATTCTCCGTCCCCCTTCGCGGCGATCAGCGGACTGTCGCGTCTGACCGCGTAGATCTCATCCTTCCTGTCGTCGAATATCACGGCGAAGGCGTAAGAGCCGGCAAGCAGCGGCAGCGCGTCCGCGAAGGCGCGGAACGGGTCTCCGCCGTAGCAGCGGTCGATGACGTACGCCGCGACCTCCGTATCTGTCTCCGACCGGAAAACGGCTCCGTCCTCCTCCGCGCGGCGCTTCAGACTCAGGTAATTCTCTATTATCCCGTTGTGGACGAGAGTGACCCTGCCGAAGGTGTGCGGATGGGAGTTGACGTCGGACGGTGCGCCGTGCGTCGCCCATCTCGTGTGACCGATGCCGACGGTCCCGGCAGGCGCCCCCTCCCTTTCAAGGACAGCCTCAAGCTCCCCGAGCCTGCCCTTCGATTTGTAAACGCCGAGGCTTTCGCCGTCGCTCACGGCGACGCCCGCCGAATCGTATCCCCGGTATTCGAGCTTCGACAGTCCCCTGAGTATAACTCCGACCGCCTCTCTTTTACCGCTGTATCCTACGATACCACACATGTTTTATACCTCTCTTTATTCAATTTTACGTGACATGACAACAGCTTTGTTTCGCGGTCTCCCGCGGTTTTTGACCGTTGTCTTACGGGCTGTCACGGCACGGAGGGTATCCGCCGAATCTTTCGATGACCCTCTCCTCGTCGACCGCCTGAGGTATTGCGGTCCCGGCGCCGATCTTTCCGTCGCCCCTCCGTCTCCTCCTTTCTCACTTCAGGGTCCCGGTCCTGTTATGATACCACGGGCGCCGGTCTTATGTCAACCGGCGCCCGTGTCTGTTATTTTAATTCTTTGAGCCATTTTTTTTGATCATCCGTTATCCTGAAGCTTTCAAGGGCTTTTCTCACGGTCATCCCGTGTACCGCGGGGGATAAGTCTGCCCTCCGAAAGATACGGCGCCGTATCGTCATACCGCTTCGCCAGAGCCGTGGCGAAATACCACGCGCACATCATATTTATATAGTATTCATCGGATATTATCCCCGCCACGGCTCTGTTGTACGCGGGGTCGAAGTCGCCGTCAAGGAAATATTTCATCAGCATGCCGACGCCCATCCGGACGGTGTAGGTCTCGCCCGACTCAAGCCAGTCGAGCGCCTGCGGCAGAAGCCTTGTTTTGTGCTTTTTGAAAACGGCAGGGGACACGGTATCGCACGTCGCCCAGTTGTCGATATACGGTAAGAACCCGGATATCGCCTCGATACACTCCTGCTCGTCCTTTATGCCGGATATCACGATCGAATGGAGATTGTTTTCGTCATGATACTCATGCGGCAAAAGCTTGAGATACTCTTTCCGCTCATCAAAGGAAAGCTCTTTACAGATCCGGCGGAGATCGGGCGATCTCACGCCGAGGACGCGTGCGGGATCGAGCCCGGGCGTCAGCTTCAGCGTGAACGCGGCGTACCCGGGATCCGCGCACGCGATAAGAGCCCGGCGGACCTTTTCCGTCAGAACCATTTTTTCAGCGTTCCGAGGAGCCCGCGCGTCAGGGTCCTCCCTATCTGCCTGCCTATCTTATTTACCGCCTTTGAGGTCGCCGCTTTTTTCTTTGCGTCCGCCTTCGCTTTCTCCTTTTCCGCCTTTTCCTTTTCCTTCGCCTTCTGCTCTTCCTCGGCTTTCTTCGCCGCCTCCTCAGCCTCGATCGCCTTCACTTCATTTATTATTTCGTAGGCGGAGACGTTGTCGACCGACTCCTCATACTTTCCGTAAAGCTCGTCCGCGTGTATCTCAGCGGAACGTCTCTCTTCGTCTATCGCGCCCATGGCGGACTGCGGGGGCAGTACCGTCGCCCGCTCGACGACGGAGGGCCTTCCCTTCGCGTCAAGGAAGCTGATCAGCGCCTCGCCTGTGCCGAGATCGGTTATCGCCTCCTCGGTACTGAATTCCGGATTTGCGCGGAACGACTGCGCCGCGGCTCTGACCGTCTTCTGCTCGAGCGGCGTGTAGGCTCTCAGCGCGTGCTGTACGCGGTTCCCGAGCTGCGCAAGCACGGGGTTCGGTATATCCGACGGCTGCTGAGTTATGAAATATACGCCGACGCCCTTCGAGCGGATGAGCTTGACGACCTGCTCGACCTGCTCCGTCACGGCGCTTTTTGAATTGTTGAAAAGCAGATGCGCCTCGTCGAAGAAAAAGACGAGCTTCGGCTTTTCGGGGTCTCCGACCTCGGGCAGCTCCTCGAAAAGCTCGGCGAGCAGCCAAAGCATGAACGTTGAGTAGAGCAACGGCGAACGGTAGAGTCTGGAGCAATGGAATATATTTATGAAACCGCGCCCGTTTTCGTCCGTGCGCATCCAGTCGGAAAGCTTTATGTCCGGTTCGCCGAAGAAAAGCGAGCCGCCCGCGTCCTCAAGCTGCAAGAGCGCGCGCTGTATCGCGCCGGCGGACTGCTTCGATATGTTGCCGTATTCGTTCAGAAGCTCGGCTGAATGATCCGTGATATACGCCACCATGCTCCTGATATCCTTGAGATCGGTGAGGAGCCAGCCGTTGTCGTCGGCGACGCGGAACGCGATCGACAGAACGCCGCTCTGAACGTCCGTCAGGCCGAGAAGGCGCGACAGAAGCGAGGCTCCCATCTGCGAGACCGTCGTCCTTACCGGATGTCCGTTCTCGCCGTATACGTCCCAGAAGCTGACCGGGAAGCTCTTGTATTCGAAGCTCTCCGGATCGTAGCCCATCGAAGACAGGCGGCGGTCTATCGACTCCGTTCTTTCTCCGGGCTTCACACAGCCCGCGAGATCGCCTTTGACGTCCGCCAGAAACACCGGTACGCCCAGATCCGAAAAAGCCTCCGCCATGACCTTGAGCGTCACCGTCTTGCCGGTGCCCGTCGCGCCGCATATGAGACCGTGGCGGTTTGCCGTCTGCGGCAGTATATACGCCTCGTTCTTGCCTTTTCCTATTACTATCCTGTTGTCAATAAGCATCGTCCCGTGCCCTCGCTTTTATTTTTGCCGCAGTACCGCGTTTTTTTCATTCTACCACCGCCGTTTTGTATTTGTCAATACCGTGCGGGTGAATTTTCGGAGCGTCCGTCCTTTTTCTTGTTGACAACCGTAATATTTTGTGGTATCATTCGATCAAGCGAGGGTGTTATATGAAGTACAAGAGCAAATACAGCAAGGAAGAACTGATAAAACGCTGGGACGATATCACGTCTCCGGCGCGTTTTGCCGGCGCGAACGCCGAGCTCGACTGGGTCTACAACGCGTCAAGAAAGGAAGACCGCGTCAGGCTCGTCAAAAAGCCGCGCGCGTCATACGACCCGTACGCGACCGTTTTCCGCGGAAGGATAGAAAAGGACGGAGAGGGTTCCTCCATAACCGGGATCTTCACAAAAGGGATCGCCGATTATATAATAACTCTGATCGTCGGCTCGATATATTTCGGCGTCTGCGCCGAATACGCCTCGCGCTCGGCGGTGAAGACCGTACCGTATCTTCTGATATCGGCGGGGATTCTCGTCGTGCTGTTTCTGCTCACGCCGCTTCCGGGAAAACGCAGAAAATACGGAGAACTCATAAAAAAAGTGACCGGGGAAACGGATGACCGCCCCTCAGACGGCGTGCCCGATCCCGGCAGGGAAAAATACAAATTCAGGATAAGGAGCAAACACTGATGCTGTACGACCGTCTTTACGAAAAACACGGTGACAGAGACGCCGCGCTGAAGGAATACAGGCGTATCAGGATCCCTCTGTTCATCGGCTGCGCCGTTCTGATCCCGCTTACGCTCGTTTCCGCCGCGTATCTGATCGGCGGTCATTTCGGGCGGAGGTTTTCACCCGTTTCGGCGGCGCTCATACTGATATGCTCGCTTCTGCTCGTCATCATCTCGTTTCTGAAGGACCTGAAGGGCGATTACAGATACGTCCACTGTCACCGTGACGCGAACCTCTGCGTGAAGGGATTCACGGGAGGCGACACGACACTTGTGACCGAGGGCGCGGACGGCTTTATATTCTCGTTCACGTCCGATAACGGCGCGGTGACGGAATGCACGTTCTGCGACGGGACGTATACGTTCAGGGTGAAAAACGACGAATGGGACGAGGTCGCCGTCTTCTCCGCCTCAACGGAGGAGGAATTTGAAGAGACGGCGAAAAAAGCGCTGTCCTTCGCCTCCGCGATAGAAAAACGCCCCGGCGGCGAATACGACGAAACGCTGCAGCCGGAGGTCGAGATCGACGAATACGAGGACGCGCCGGATGAAGACGACGAGCCCGGCGAAGACGAAGACGACACGAAAACCGAAACAATCACCCTGGAGGATCAGTAAAACAATGAAAAAAATCGTTTCATTATTCCTTTCCGTTCTGATCGCGGCGGCGCTTTGCGCCTGCTCCGGCGACGCGCCCGGATCCGGCACCGAAAACGCGGCGCCCGGTCACACGGGAACGGCGGCCGCGTCAGACACAAACTCAGCCGCAGACAGCGGCGACGCCGCACCCGGCACGTCTTCAAACGCGCCTGTCGAAGGCAGTGAAGGTCTGAAAACAGCCGAGTATGACGACAACGCTCTGATGATAACGGGGCCCGGCGGATTCACGGGGACGGAGCTCGTGATACCGTCGCACGTGAACGGCGTCCCGGTCGTGAAGATCGAGGAGAGCGCGTTTGAAGAGTCGAATATCACGAGCCTTTCCGTTCCGTGGACCGTTCTGTGGATAAGCGAGGACGCGTTCGAAGGGTGCGGAGACCTTATCTCCGTCACGCTGAGCGAGGGCAATCTCGGCATCGGCGAATCCGCCTTCTCCGGCTGTAAGTCGCTTAAAGGCGTCACGGTTCCCTCGACCGTCGAAAGCGTCGGAAGATCAGCTTTTGCCGGCTGTCTGTCTCTTGAAGAAGTAACGTTTTCCGGCTGTACGAGCGTCGATAAATACGCTTTTTCGGAATGCACGTCGCTCAGATGCGTCGTATATGAAGGATCTGCCGGCAAGCCGTATTCCGTATCCTCCGAGGCGTTTTCAAAAGCCGCGGCGCTGGAGCGCGTCGAATTTTCCGAAGGGCTCGGCGAGCTCGGTCAGTTCTGCTTTGAAGACTGTGCGGCTCTGAAAACGGTATATCTGCCGAAATCGCTTACGTCCGTTGCACCGAACGCGTTTTCCGGCACGGCTCTTGAAAAGGTTTACTATGCCGGAAGCGAGAGTGAATGGAATGCGATCACGATAGGCGGCGGGAACGACGCACTGAAAAACGCGGCGGTCGAATTCAACAAAACAAGATAAAAACACGGTCAAATCTCCGCCTTTGAAAGGCGGGGACGGTTTATAAAAAAGCCGGCTGAGGTAAGACTCCAGCCGGCTTTTTGCCGCACAGCGGCGCAAGCGGGGATTTATTTGTACACGACTTCAAACTCTTCGCAGACCACTTTTGTATTCTCATCAAAAGATCTGTTTACGGACGCAAGCTCATTCGTCAGAAAATTTATATGGACCTTTCGCCAGTATTCCAGAGACCGGTCGCCCTCTCCTTCTTTGAAAGCATGCTCTTCCGGTACCCGGTCAAACGCCGTTACATAAACTTCAAGCGTTTTGATTATACAGACGGCTTCTTCGTTTGAATCCAGTATAACGCTGTAATCCCCTGCCTGCGGAAGAGGCTCGTTATTGATTAAATACAAGTCATACGCAGAGCAGGTCGCTGTTTTGATCCCCCGCAGGACAAGATCGGCCAGTTTGTCCGGAGCTTCTCCGAAAGACCACGCTTCATAGGTCCCCTCAAGGCCGGATCTTTTCCATAATTCTTCCGGTGTCATATTACGGTCCTCCCCTCTGATTACGATAATGATGAAATCAAATCCGTCCTCTGTATCCCGCACGTCAGTGCGGATTTCATCACGAAGTGATTTCATCCACCGAAGGTGGATTTCACCCGTCCGTAAGGACGGATTTAGTTGAAAACGCTCGAATATGCAAAACGGAAAAAACAATTGAAAAAGTGCCTTCTGCCAAATTCAAAATGCTGTTATGCACATTATTATCTTAAACGCTCGAAATCACAAAAAGTGAAATCGCGCCTGCGGCGCGGTGAAATCCGGGCAGATCCCGGATGAAATCGTTCGCATCCGCGAACCCCCAACGCTCGCAAGCTCGCTTCGGGGAACCCCGGCGCTCACGATGAAATCAAATCCGTCCTCTTTATCCCGCACGTAAGTGCGGATTTCATCGCGCAGCGATTTCATCCACAAAGTGGATTTCACCCGTCCGAAGGACGGATTTAGTTGAAAAAAGCACGCTTACGCGAGGTTTTTTCTGTGAATCACGTACCATTTAGATACGAAATTGACCCCTTGAGCAGGTTTTTTAGCCTTTCCACGCGTTATTTATTGCTTTTTGTGGGTTTTTCACTGTAATTTCGTATCTCGGATGAAATCGTTCGCTTCGCTCACGATGAAATCAAATCCGTCCTCTGTATCCCGCACGTCAGTGCGGATTTCATCGCGCAGCGATTTCATCCACGCTTGCGTGGATTTATCCCGTCCGAAGGACGGATTTAGTTGAAAAAACCTCGCTCGCGCGAGGTTTTTTCTGGCGTCCCCGAGCGGATTCGAACCGCTGACCTTCCGCTTAGGAGGCGGACGCTCTATCCTGCTGAGCTACGGAGACTTGACGGTTTTGTTATTATATCACGTTTTTTGTGATTTTGCAAGTCCTTTTTTAAAAAATCAGAAAAAAAGCGGCCGAGCGGCCGGCTGATAAAAAAATTTACAATAGCGTTTTCCGTATTATATTGACAAAACAAGGGAAACTGTATATATTATATGTCGGAATGAATCTGAACATAGGGTCTTTCCGCAACTTTATTACGGATCACTCACGGAGAGTCAGGCCATACGGACAGCCGGATCCACACAGCCGTTATTGACTGAGCTGAGTCTCAGATTTTATAAGTCGGTTACTTTATAACCCGGCGCGTCGCGCCAACTTGTGAAACGGTCAATAAAGAGTAGTAAAAGTTTTGTTGCTATATAGACTCTGTGTACCAAATTTTTTCCGGTTAGCGGTATTTTCATACCGTTTTATATCGGGATCAGCGCAAGCCGGGGCAGACCGACTTGCGTTTTTTTCGAGGTTTTTATGACAAACAACGTATTCCGGTTCGATCAGACGAGGGCGCCGATCTACGAGGCGCTGCAGAGATTCAGACAGATGCGCGTCGTTCCGTTCGACGTGCCGGGTCACAAACGAGGGCGCGGCAATCCCGAGCTTACGGAGTTTTTGGGCGAGCGGTGCGTCAGCATCGACGTCAACAGCATGAAGCCGCTTGACAATCTCTGCCACCCCGTATCGGTGATACAGGAGGCGGAGGAGCTCGCCGCGGACGCTTTCGGTGCCGCGCACGCGTTTCTTATGGTGGGCGGAACGACGAGCTCCGTCCAGACGATGGTCCTCTCGACCTGCAAGCGCGGAGACAAGATAATCCTCCCGAGGAACGTCCACAGGAGCGTGATAAACGCGCTCGTCCTCTGCGGCGCGGTGCCCGTGTACGTCAATCCCGAGGTCGACTGCAAGCTCGGCATCTCGCTCGGCATGAAGCGTGAGCAGGTGCAGAAGGCGATAGACAAAAACCCGGACGCCGTGGCGGTCCTCGTCAACAATCCGACGTATTACGGCGTCTGCTCCGATATGAAGGCAATAGTGAAAATGGCGCACGACGCCGGCATGTATTGCCTCTCCGACGAGGCGCACGGCACGCATTTCTATTTCGGCGCGGGGATGCCCGTGACGGCGATGGACGCGGGCGCCGACATGGCGGCGGTCTCCATGCACAAGAGCGGCGGAAGCCTCACGCAGTCGAGCTTTCTTCTGATCGGTCCGAACATGAGCGCCGGTCACGTAAGGCAGATCATAAACCTTACGCAGACAACCTCCGGCAGCTATCTCTTAATGTCGAGCCTCGACATAAGCCGGCGCAACCTCGCCCTGCGCGGACGTGAGATTTTTGCGAAGGTCATAAATATGGCGGATTACGCGCGCGAGGAGATAAACGCGATAGGCGGATACTACGCGTACGGCAAGGAGCTCGTGAACGGCGATTCGATCTTCGACTTCGACCCGACGAAGCTCAGTATCCACACGCGCGACATAGGTCTCGCCGGGATAGAGGTGTACGACATCCTGCGCGACGAATACGATATACAGATAGAATTCGGAGATATAGGCAACATCTTAGCGTATCTTTCGATCGGCGACAGGCCGCAGGAGCTTGAAAGGCTCGTTTCCGCGCTCGCCGAGATCAGGCGCAGATATCAGAAGGACCCGGACGGTCTTCTCAGTCAGGAATATATCGACCCCGAGGTCATCACCAGCCCGCAGGAGGCGTTCTACGCGAACAAGCGCAGCGTTCCCCTGCGCGAGAGCGCGGGCCTCGTCTGCAGTGAATTCGTCATGTGTTATCCCCCCGGAATACCGATACTCGCTCCGGGCGAGCGCATAACCGACGAGATCCTCGACTATATAGAATACGCGAAGATCAAGGGCTGCTCGATGACCGGTCCCGAGGATCCGAACATCGAAAACATCAACGTACTCGCATAAGGAGGTAAAAAGGTGGAGCTTTGGTTCAGCGAATTCCACACGCCGGACGTTCAGCACAGCATACGCGTCGACAGGCATCTGTACTCACAGAAAAGCGACTTTCAGCAGATAGATATTTTCGACACGCCCGAGTTCGGCAGAGTTCTGACGTTAGACGGCAACGTGATGCTCACCGAGCGCGACGAATTCATATACGACGAGATGATAACCCACGTCCCGATGTCCGTCCACAAAAGCGCGTGCGACATCCTCGTCATAGGCGCGGGTGACGGCGGCGTCGTGAGAGAGCTTTGCAGATACGACCGCGTCCGTCAGATAGATCTGGTCGAGATGGACCCCGAGGTCGTCAAGGCTTGCCGCGCGTACCTGCCGGAAAACGCCTGCCGTCTCGACGACAGCCGCGTACACATATACTACGACAACGCGCTCCGTTTCATCCGCAGATGCACGGCAAAATACGACCTGATAATCGTCGACTCGACGGATCCGTTCGGCCCGAGCGAGGGATATTTCACACGCGAGTTTTACGGCATATGCTACAACGCTCTGCGCGAAGACGGCATAATGGTCAATCAGCAGGGCAGTCCGTTCTACAAGCACGACGCGGAGGCGATGCAGCGCAGTCACATGAGGATAGCGAGCACGTTCCCGATAAGCCGTGTTTATCAGGCCCACATACCGACGTACGCCGCGGGCTACTGGCTTTTCGGTTTTGCGAGCAAGAAATACCACCCGATAGACGATCTCGACGTCGAAGCGTGGCTTTCCCTCAACCTTCACACGAATTATTATACGACGAAGCTCCACAAGGGCGCGTTCTATCTGCCGGCATTCCTTGAGCGGATGCTTCTGGAGGTGGAAAAATGAAAAGCAATGTGGAAACCTTCATAGGCTGCGACGCGCCGTATGACGACGCACGTATAGTGCTGTTCGGCGCCCCGTTCGATTCGACGACGAGCTTCCGCCCCGGCGCGCGCTTCGGCTCTTCCGCGATACGCCACGAGAGCTTCGGGCTTGAAACGTACAGTCCGTATCAGGACAGGGATCTGACGGATCACGCGATCTTCGACAGCGGGGATCTCGAGCTTTGCTTCGGCTCCGCCGAGGCGGCGCTTTCCGATATCGAAGACCGTGCGGGTGAAATACTCGACGACGGCAAGCTTCCGGTCATGCTCGGGGGCGAGCATCTTGTCACGCTCGGCGCGGTACGCGCGGCGGTAAAGCGCTTTCCGGAGCTGCATATCATCCACTTCGACGCGCACGCGGATCTGCGCGACGAATATCTCGGCGCAAAGCTGAGTCACGCCGCGGTGATACGCCGCTGCCATGAGCTTGTCGGCGACGGGAGGATACACCAGTTCTGCATAAGGAGCGGAGACCGCCCGGAATTCAGATTTGCCGACGCGCACACCGAAATGCACAAATTCAGCTTTGACGGGCTGACGGAGACCGTCGCGCGCCTCGCGCGCGAAAACGCGCCCGTGTACTTCACGATAGATCTCGACTGCCTCGATCCCTCGGTATTCCCGGGGACCGGCACGCCCGAGGCGGGCGGCGTTTCCTTCACGGAGCTTTTGTCCGCGATAATAGGAGTCAGCCGTCTGAAGGTCGTCGCCGCGGACGTCAACGAGCTCGCGCCGATGCTCGACACATCCGGCGCGTCCACCGCGGTCGCCTGTAAGACCGTAAGAGAGCTTTTACTGTCACTTTGCAAATAAACGGAGGAAAGAAAAATGAAGAGAGTCCTTGTTATCGGCTGCGGCGGCGTTGCGTCCGTGGCGATCAGAAAATGCGCACAGCTTGACGACGTTTTCACCGAACTGTGCATCGCGAGCAGAACGAAATCCAAGTGCGACGCGCTCGCAAAGTCGCTTGAAGGCAAGACGAAGACCGTCATAACGACGGCGCAGGTCAACGCGGACGACAAGGATCAGCTCGTCGCGCTGATAAACGGGTACAAGCCCGACCTCGTCATGAACATAGCGCTCCCCTATCAGGATCTGACGATAATGGACGCGTGCCTTGAATGCGGCGTCAATTATATGGACACGGCGAACTACGAGCCGGAGGATACGACGGATCCCGCGTGGCGTGAAATATACGAGAAGCGCTGCCGCGAAAAGGGATTTTCCGCCTATTTCGATTACAGCTGGCAGTGGGCTTACAGGGAGAAGTTCGAGGCGGCGGGCCTCACCGCTCTGCTCGGCTGCGGATTTGACCCCGGTGTGACGCAGGCTTACGTCGCGTACGCGAAAAAACACGAATTCGACGAGATCGACACTGTCGATATACTCGACTGCAACGGAGGAGATCACGGTTACGCCTTCGCCACGAACTTCAACCCGGAGGTCAACCTGAGAGAGGTATCCGCGCCGGGCAGCTATATTGAGAACGGCAAATGGGTCGAGATCCCCGCGATGAGCATAAAGCGCGAATACGATTTCGACGGTGTGGGAATGAAGGATATGTATCTTCTCCACCACGAGGAGATTGAATCCATCGCCGCAAACCTGCCGGAGATCAAACGCATCCGCTTTTTCATGACGTTCGGTCAGAGCTATCTGACGCATATGAAATGTCTTGAGGACGTCGGTATGCTCTCAACGGAGCCCGTCATGTTCGAGGGACGTGAGATAGTGCCGATAAAGTTCCTCAAGGCGCTTCTGCCCGATCCCGCGAGCCTCGGCCCGCGCACGCACGGCAAAACGAACATCGGCTGCATCTTCACCGGCAAAAAAGACGGAAAAGAAAAGAAGTATTATATATACAACGTCTGCGACCATCAGGAATGCTACCGCGAGGTGCAGAGCCAGGCGATAAGCTACACCACGGGCGTCCCGGCGATGTGCGGCGCCCTTATGATGCTCACCGGAAAATGGACGACTCCCGGCGTTCATACGGTCGAAGAATTCGATCCCGATCCTTTCCTTGACGCGCTCGACAAATACGGGCTGCCGAGGCGCGAGAACCGCGATCCGGTACTCGTAGACTGATGTACGGTCATGTTTTCTCTGCCCTGCCGGGCGATCCCGCGGAGCTTTTCCGCGATCTGCCCTCGCCGTGCTATATCATAGACGAGGGGCGGCTCATACGGAACTGCGAAATACTGAAAAGCGTATCCGACGCGACCGGCGCGAAGATCCTTCTCGCGCAGAAGGCGTTCTCGAACTACGATCTCTACGGCTCGATCGGACCGTATCTCTCCGGTACGGAGGCGTCCGGACTGTACGAGGCTCGTCTCGGGCGCGAGGAGATGAAGGGTGAGGTGCACGTGTTCTGCGCCGCGTACCGTGAAAGCGAATTTGACGAGATCTGCGTATACGCGGACCACGTCGTGTTCAACTCCGTCGGTCAGCTCGAAAGATTCGGCAGGAAGGCGAAGGAAGCGGGACTTGACGTGGGGCTGAGGATAAATCCCGAATGCTCGACGCAGGAGGGGCACGAGATATACGATCCGTGCGCTCCCGGCAGCCGCCTCGGCGTGACGCGCGCTCAGTTCGATCTGAAGATGACGGACGGTCTCTTCTCTCTGCTCGACGGGATCCATTTCCACACGCTCTGCGAGCAGGATTCGGATGCGCTCGAGACTACGCTTTCGGCTGTCTTTGAGAAATTCGGCGACGTTCTGTCAGACGAACGGATAAAATGGCTGAACATCGGCGGAGGTCATCACATAACCCGCCCGGGATATGACATTGAAAGGCTCATACGCTGCGTCCGCCGCGCGATGGACGAATACGGCGTCGGGATATATATCGAGCCCGGCGAGGCTGTCGCGCTAAACGCGGGATATCTGCTCACGCGCGTGCTCGACGTCACGGAGAACGGCGGCGTGACGAACGTCATAGTCGACGCAAGCGCCGCGGCTCATATGCCGGACGTGATAGAAATGCCGTATACTCCGCCGCTTTACGGCGCCTGTGAGGACGGCGTGCCGATCCGTCTCGGCGGGCCCACGTGTCTTTCCGGCGATATCATCGGAGACTACCGTCTGAAAGCCCTGCCGGCTGTCGGCGACGCACTGCTCTTCGGCGATATGGCGATATATTCGACCTGCAAGAACAACACGTTCAACGGAATGCCGCTGCCGGATATATATAAGCTCGGAGCCGACCTGTCGGTCGAAAGGCTGACCCGCTTCGGATACGGCGATTTCAAGTACAGACTCGGAAAAAAACAATAAAAAGCGCCGGTTGTCCCGAGGGACGGCCGGCGTTCGGTATTCACGCTTTTCAGGCTCGCGTCAAAAGCGGCTGAATATCTTTTTTTATTCTTCCGTGCGCCTGTAAACTTCCATTTTTACTCCGGAATCGCTTATGAGTATATCACGCGGCGAGCGGATGAGTCTGAAGGTGACGTACGCGTCGCCCGCGGCGCCGGAGATGTTGAAGATCTGTATCATATACGCGACCCAGAACCAGGACGCGGGCAGGACAAGGCACAGTATCAGCAGCACGATGCCCCAGAAGACGACCGGGGCGAGGGTTATGACGATATAGCTCGCGCGGTCGTAGAAATCGGAGCTTCCGGCGTACGCGTAGCTTCCGGTGAAGCCGTATTTCACGGTCTTCGAGCCGTAGTATCTCATCGTTATCCCGTGCACGAGCTCGTGCAGGATTATATAAGCGACCGAGCCGACGATCAGTACGCCCGCCCGGAGGAGCAGCACGGAGATCGAGCCGTCCGCGTACAGCGCTCTGAACGGCGTGACAAGACAGCCGATCAGAAACATGACCGCCGCGACCGCAAGCGCGGACAGATTCACGATAAGATAAGTCTTCTTATCGCTCTGCAGATCGATCGTGAACGCTTTTTCGTATCCCTCCGGGAGCGCGGGCTTCGAGGCGTGAAGCTTCCTGTCGTATATCATCAGAGTTCACGCATCCATCTGACGGAGAGCGGGATCCACTGAGCCACCGCTTCGTTTATCATATCGGGTATGCCGGAGCACGTTTCGCGCTCCGCGGTCGAGATGCCGTGCGGGCCGTGCGGCCAGATATGGAGCTCGAATTTTTTGCCGAGCCTTGCGAGCTTTTCCGCGAAAAGCACGGAATTTATAACGGGGACGAGCCCGTCGTCGGACGTCGCCCAGATGAACGCGGGCGCGGTCTGCTCTCCCACGTGCAGCTCAACGGAATATCTTCTCAGCTCCTCATCCGTCGGGTCTTCTTTTCCGATTATGTTCTGGAAGCTCGGTCTGTGAGAGCCCTCGACCGCGGAAAGCACGGCGTACGAGAGGACCGTGCCGTCGGGGCGGTTGACGCCGCGCGGAAAATCGGGTCCGAGCTTCTCAAGCAGCCACGGCGCGTCCCAGAACGTACCGAGCGAGGCGCAGAGGTGACCGCCCGCGGAAAAGCCGACAGCGAATACTCTTTTTATATTGAATTCCTTCGCCCTCTCGCGTATGTATTTCATGGCGTACGACGCCTCGACAAGCGGCTTGAAGCCGGCGGCGAGCGGTCCGCATGAATAACGCAGGCAGAAAACGTTCATACCGGCGGCTAAGTATCTCTTGACTATCGGCTCCGCCTCTCTGTCGGAGGTGCCGACGTAGCCGCCGCCCGGAAGAACGAGCATCGCGTCGCGCACGACGTCTGCCATTTCGGGAGATTCATCGCTTATGTAACAGACGAGGCGTCCGTTATCACATATTTTTTCTTCAAAGACTTTCATAATTATATCCTTCCCGGGACCGTAAGGTCCGCAATTGATCCGATCACTATATCCGGCAGTTTTTCCGGCGGTACGTTTTCAAGGTCCTCCGGGCGCGTCTCACCGGTGAGCACGAGCACGGCTGTCATTCCGGAATTCTTGCCGAGCGCTATGTCGGTGTAAAGCCTGTCGCCGAAGATGCACGCGTCGCGCGCTTCCGTCTCCGTGTACGATAATATCATCTCCGCGGTGTCGGCATACGGTTTTCCGAAATATCTCGGCACGACCCCCGTGGACGCGGTTATCGCGGCGGCTATCGCGCCGCTGTCCGGTATGAAGCCAGTCTCCGTCGGACAGTTGAAATCGGGATGGGTGCAGAGATACTCCGCGCCTCCGCGTATGAGGGTGCATGCCCTCTCCAGCGCTTTGTACGTCAGCTCCGTGTCGAAGCTCGACACAACTATATCCGCGCTGCGGGACAGCTTTATCCCCGCCTCGCGGAAGCTGTTCTTCAGCGACCGCGTCCCGAGCAGGAAAACCGACTTTCCCGGGCGGTGCTCCTTCAAAAACCGGATCGTTACGTCGCCCGAGGTCATTATCTCGCCCTCGCGCGGCTCGAAGCCCATCCGGGTGAGGCGGTCGTAATAAACGCTCTTGTTCTTCGACGCGTTGTTCGTGAAGAACAGTACGCGTCTGCCCGAGGCTCTCAATCCTTTTATATAATCGACGGCGAACGGGAAAACGCGGTCTCCCAGATATATCGTGCCGTCCATATCGAACACGTAGAGTTTACGGTCAAGCTTCATCCGCTTCGGTCCCCGCGAGCAGAGCCGCGCCTATGACGGTGGCATACTGCGAATTCTCCGGTATTATATAATTCTCGCTGAATATCTCGCAGAGCTGTCTGAATTTCGGAGCGCACTGCGGGATCGTCGTCAGATTGCCGGTCAGCACGATATCACTCGTGCCGCAGGAACGCGCGGCAAAGCGCGCTATCATCGCCGCGGTCTCGAACACCATGTTGAGCAGCCCCGCCGCGAGGTCGCCGCGGGTCGCAAGGTCGTCGACCTTGCCGAAGTTCGCCGCGGTGAGGTTTGCGGGCAGTCCGAAATCCTTGTCCGTCATCTCCTTTATCTGCAGATCGACGCGTCCGACGTCGCCCGAAGCCGCGAGCTCGACGATCGAGTCGATATTGCTGACGCCGGAAAGCAGCTTTTTGGACAGTCCCATGACGGTGCCGCCGCCGACTCCGGTGCCGCCTAAATATTCAAACGAATACTTCCCGTCCGTATAGTCTCCGTACGTTATAGACGTGCCGGTGCCCATGCTGACGATGACCGCGCGGTCGAGGCGCGACAGATAAAGCCCGCCGAGCCCGACGCATTCGAACTCCTTGACGTGCTCGCATCTGAGACCGTATATCGGGCTCTTTATCTGCGTCGATCCGACGCCCGTTATCATCACCTTTTCGATATCGCCGATACCGAGCCCGTTCTCGCTCGTGAATTTTCCGAACGCGCCGTAAACGCTCGTCACGGGGTCCGTGGCGCGGACGAACATCGGCTGTATCAGCTTTTTATCGCGTCCGAAGCCGACGATCTTCGTCGTGCTCCCGCCTACATCTATACCTATTATAACGCTCAAATCAAAGACCTTCCTTTTTTTGTTACTGTGATTTTATCACATATGTTCCTCTTTGTCAAGTAAAAAAGCCGATCTTTGGGTCACCGCGCCGCATATCGGGCAGAAATCGCGCCATATGTGTAATATTTGATACAACTTTTTAAACTTTTGCATTATCCGCTTGACAACCGGGCAAAATGTATGTATAATACGCAGACGAAAGCAAAGTGTTTCATATGTTACAGTTTTCGGAGCAAGACATGAATCAGAACGATTTGATCGAAGCGCTCCGCGCAACGGAGCTTTTCCGTGACGCTGACGGCGCTTCGCTTTCCGCCGCGGTCTCCGCGTCGGAGGTGCTGAAATTCGCAAAGGGCGAGCAGATGTACACGGGCGACCCCGCTCTGTATATCCTGATATCGGGCAAGGCCGTCGTCCGCCGCGAGTCAGGCGGGCAGAACGTCATACTGAACACGCTCGGGCGCGGCAGCGTCTACGGCGCGGCGCAGCTTTTCGGCGGCGGCGCCGGGCTGACGCGCGTCACGGCGTCGTGCAGAAGCACGTGTCTTCGGATGAGTCAGGACACCGTAAAGGATCTGATAAGATCCGACAGCTCCTTCGCTCTCAGCTACATCGCCTTCCTTTCCGACCGCATAAGATTTCTGAACCGGCGTATCGCGTCGTTCACGGCGGGTGACGGTGAACGGACCCTCGAGGATTATCTTCTCTCTCTTCCGAGGGGGAAAGACGGCGCCGTTACGATCCCTCTCAGCATGGTGCGGCTCGCCGCCGCGCTGAACATGAGCCGGCCGACGCTTTACCGCTCGTTCTCATCTCTGTGCGATCGCGGAGTCATCGAAAAAAACGGTAACGACGTAAAGATACTTTCAAGCAAAAAACAGGAGGAATTATAATGAAAAAGATAACAGCAATGATCCTTGCGGCGCTTATGCTCGTTTCGGCGTTCGCGCTCGCGTCGTGCGGAAACGGTAAGCCCGAGGCGACCGGCACTCAGACGACACTTGACGACACTTCGGCTGAGACGCCGTCGACGACCGGCGCCGACACCGAAAAGCCCGAGGACAAACCGTCCGAGATAAGAGTCATCACCCTTATGGGTCCGACCGGCATGGGAATGTCCAAGCTGATCAGCGACTCCAAGGAAAACAAGACCGGGCAGAACTACACCTTCACGGTAGCGTCCGCTCCCGACCAGGTGTCCGCTCAGGTTATAAAGGGCGATTTCGATATCGCCGCCGTTCCCGTGAACCTTGCCGCGGTCCTCTACAATAAGACGGAGGGCGCGATAAAGGCGGCCGGCGTCAACACGCTCGGCGTGCTCTATATGCTCGAATCCGGCGACACGGTAAAATCCGTCGCCGACCTCAAGGGAAAGAAGATATACGCGACGGGTCAGGGCGCCAACCCCGAATACACGCTCCGTTATATACTCTCGAAGAACGGCATAGATCCCGATAAGGACGTTACGATAGAATTTCTCGCCGAGCACGCGGAGCTTGCGACTCAGATGACCGCCGGCACCGTGACTCTGGGCATGCTCCCCGAGCCCAACGTGACGGCAGTGCTCCTGAACAACAAGAACGCGCATATAGCGCTCGACCTCAACAAGGAATGGAAGGCCGTTTCCGGCACGGATATGGTCATGGGATGCATCATAGTCAGCGCGAAATTCGCGGAAGAGCATCCGCAGGCGCTGAAGAGCTTCCTTGAAGAATACAAGGCGTCGGTCGATTTCGTGACGTCGAACGTCGAAGAGGCGGCGGCGCTGATCGAGGCGGCGGGCATAGTCCCGAAGGCGGCGATCGCGAAGGCGGCACTCCCGAACTGCAATATCGTTCTCGTGACAGGCGACGGGATGAAGACCGCGATGAGCAGCATGCTCAACGTGCTCTTCGAAGCCAATCCCAAATCCGTCGGCGGCAAGCTGCCGGACGACGGCTTCTGGTACACGGCTGAATGAAAACGCGGGCGAAGCTGCCCGCGCCGGTCCGATCCCTGATCGCACTCGCATTCTGGGTCGGCATATGGTGGATAATATCGCTCATTGTGGGCAGGGAGGTGCTGATACCCTCCCCGCCCGCTGTCGTAAAAAGACTTTTTGAGCTCGTGCAAACGGCGGATTTCCACCTCTCGGTGCTGATGTCCGTGCTCCGCATAACCGCGGGATTCGCGGCGGCGGTGGCGGCGGGTATCGTCACCGGCGCGGTCTCTGCAAAGATCCGGGCGGCGGACGCGCTGATATCCCCGCTCATGAGCGTGATAAAGGCGACGCCCGTCGCGTCGTTCATAATCCTTGCGCTCGTGTGGATAAACAAGGAGCTGATCCCCGTGTTCATATCCGCGCTGATGGTCATCCCCGTGATACACGGCAACGTGAAGGAGGGAGTGCTTTCGGCGGATCCTCAGCTGCTCGAGATGGCTTACGTCTTCCGTTTCACGAAGGGTCAGAGACTCAGAAGGATATATATACCGGCGGTCTCGCCGTACCTTTCTGCCGGCGCGAAAACGTGCCTCGGGCTCGCGTGGAAGGCAGGCGTGGCGTCGGAGGTGCTCTGCTTCGCCTCGAATTCGATCGGATCAAAGCTTTACTCGTCCAAGATATATCTCGAAACGACGGATATGTTCGCATGGACGGTCACCGTCATCATCATGAGCATGATAATAGAAAAACTGCTCACCTCTTTGATAACGCTGTGGCAGAGGAAAAGAAAAAATGATAAGAATAAAAGATCTGAAAAAGCGGTTTGACCAAAACGTCGTGTTCGACGGGCTTTCGCTTGAGCTCGGCGGCAAAGGCTTTTACGCCGTGACAGGTCCGTCCGGCTCCGGCAAAACGACACTTTTGCGGATGATAGCCGGTCTCGACCGGGAATATGAAGGAAGTATAACGGCAGACGGCGTCATATCTTACGTGTTCCAGGAAAACCGGCTGCTGCCGGAGCTTTCGGCTTACGGAAACGTCTTCGAGGTCTGCCGCGACGGGCAAAAAACGTCGTCCCTCCTCCGCTCCGTCGGACTCGGCGGTGACATGGACAAGTACCCCGCGGAAATGTCCGGCGGCATGGCGCGCAGAGTCGCCATCGCCCGCGCGCTTGCCTTCCCGCACGATATACTCCTGCTCGACGAGCCCTTCACGGCGCTTGACGGCGAAATAAAAGAAAAAGTGATAGAGCTGATCAAAAAGACGGAGGAAAACAAGTTGACCGTGACCGTCTCTCACGATCCGGACGAGCTTGCCGCTCTCGGCTGTGAGATAATAAAGATAAAATAAAAAAACGCGGAAGAGAGAGGCAACATAAAGAAGAAACAAGCCCACTTTGACATCTTTCGATTTGAGAAAGTGTCATAGTGGGTTATTCTCTTTCAGCTTGTTCTAACCGCTTTGATATTAAGAATGATTTTGAAAACAGCTAAATTGCTCGCAGTCGCTCGCAG
>CACYWW010000024.1 GCA_902778145.1 uncultured Ruminococcus sp. | reverse complement strand
AAATATGATACGTGAGGCAAGAAAAGACAAACATAAAGATTTGCTCCAAGAAAAAAACAAATAATATTTTCAGAAATTTTCAGAATCCGGGAATATTTTATCTCTCCCACCTCGTTATTATATAGAGGGATCTTTTGAAAAACCGGAAATTCATTTATAGATATTGCGCCCACCTTTTATAAAAAGGTGACGGTGGTGACGGGAGTGACAGGGAAAGCGGTATATATCAAAATCATCGTCACCGCCGTCACAAGCGTCACCTAACAATGAAAATCTATTTCTAAATAACTGCCCCCACTTTTACATAGCATACGATCAGACCGACGAAAAAATCGCCGGTCTTTTCTTATGCAAATAATTAGAAAGGAGTTGGTGTATATGATCCAACACGGCAGCGGAAAGCGCGGGCGGCTTTCCGTGAAGAACGAAGTCCGAAAGAGGACGGCTATACGCGGCTATCTTATCCGTAAGGATAGCGTGAAGAACGAAGTCCGAAAGAGGACGGCTATACGCGGCTATCTTATCCGTAAGGATAGCGAGCATAGGTTTTGTATAGCCACAAAACCGGAGGCGCCGAAGGCGCTCAGGGGCGCTGCCCCTATGACCCCGTGGAAAGGAGGTGAGAAGCCATGAGGGAAAGAAGTTATCAAATCAATTTCAGAGCAACAAAGACGGAAAAAGAAAAGATCCACCGCAAGGCAAAACGGTGCGGGATGACGGACGCGGACTATATCCGAAACTGTGCGCTGGACAAGCCGGTCACCGAAATGCCGCGTGAGGGACTACAGATCGCGTATCGAAAGGTCGCTAACACCGTGCAAAAACTTGAGCAGTACACGGGCACGGAAGAGTTCACAGCGACACTGAAATCGGTACAGGAGATTCTGCTTGATCTTTATCGCGGAAAGGAGGTCGAAGACGATGGCGGTGACGAAGATCTGGCCGGTAAAGGATAGTATCTCCCGTGTGATCGACTACTGCAATAATCCGGAGAAAACGAAATTCACCGATCTGGAGCACGTCATCAAATACGCTTCCAACGAGGAAAAAGTCATGTCGGATGGCGAACAGTTTTACGCCGTTACCGGCGTCAACTGCAAAGCGGAAACAGCTTTTGAAGAAATGCGGGACGTGCAGGAGCGGTTCGGAAAGACGGGCGGAAAGAACGTCGCCTACCATGCCTATCAGAGCTTCAAGACCGGCGAGGTCACGGCGGAGCAATGCCACCAGCTCGGTATTGAACTTGCCCGAAAGATGTGGGGAGACAAATATCAGGTGCTGGTCGCCACCCATTTCAACACGGGCACGTTCCACAATCATTTCGTCCTTAACGCCGTCGGTATGTGGGACGGAAAGAAATACAACTGCTGCGAGCGGGAGTATTTCCGCATGAGAAATCTGTCCGACGAAATGTGCGCACGGGAGGGGCTGACGGTCATACAGCACCCAAGGAAAAAGAGAATACCCCGTCCGATCTATATCGCGGAGAAAAACGGCGAGCCGACGAAAAACAATCTGATGCGAGAAGCGATAGACAAAGCGCTGACTATGAGCTGGGATCATAACAGCTTTGTCGACGTGATGAAATCGCAAGGGTATATCGTCTCGATGCCGTTCGGAAACAAACACGGCACCATCCGTTCGGTCAACGCAAAGAAACCCATGCGTCTTTATCATCTCGGCGAGCAGTACGACAGACCCGCTATCGAAGCCCGTTACTATGAAAACTACGATTACGATTTTGAAAACACAAGGCGGAGATACGACAGGTATATGGACCCGTACACACGGGAATGGATCGTCGCCCATCCGCCCGGCAGAGATTACGAATACCGCAAGAAATTTTACTACACGGATTTCGGCAATTCAAATCTTGTGGAGATTTATTTGACACTGTTCGTTCTGCTTCTGGATATCGCCGCAGAATCCGTGAAACTCGCGTATGAGCTCCTGCGAGATCAGACGGCCGTTCCCGAATACGTCGTCGCCGTCCGAATGAAACCGAAGTCGCCGGAGATGAAAGAGGCGGAACGGTTTTTGGATCGGCGGACGAACCAAATGCTTCTGATGTCGGAAGCAAAGTTCAAAACGGCGGATGAGATACGGGACTATATCGCCCAGCGGGAGCTTGACATCATTGATATGAAAAAGATCCGCGAGCACTGGCGCAACAAACTCCGCAACACAACCGATCCGAAACTGATTGCCGAGTACAAGCAAAAACGCGACAAATGCACTGAATATCTCACGCGGCTCCGTTTTCAAAAGGACACGGCGCAGACAATCTTAAACGACGTTCCGAAGGTACGCGAACTTCTCCGCGCGGAGCAGAACGTTCAGCGCGGGCTCGACCCCTATGAACACGCAAAAGGCTTCAAGATGAAAGACGCAAAAGAGACCGAAAAGACGGTCTCACGATGACATTGTCACTAAGAACAAAACGGCACGCTGTTTGCCGGTCAAATATAAACGATGCACCTCCGAATCAAAAACAGCGAAATAATAAAAAGGAGGATTTCCCATGAAGAAGGAAACCAAAAAGTCGGTCGATACGACCGCAAAGAAAAAGGACATCGTTGAGAATAACAATACCGACACTGTAAACGAAACAAAACCCGATGCCGTTGTTGAAGCAAAATCCGACGCCACGCCGAAGTCCAAATCACTAATTATCAAATTGGAGGATTTGGAACCGTTCAAGGATCATCCGTACAAGGTGATCGAAAACGAGAGCATGACCGAATTGACCGACAGTATAAAAGAACACGGTATTTTGAACCCGCTGCTCGTCCGCCCGCTTGAAGGAGAGGACGGAAAGTATGAGATCATCTCCGGGCACCGCCGCTTCTATGCCGCGCAGAAGCTTGGAATGAGAAAAGTGCCTTGCACCGTTCACTTCATTGACCGCGACGCCGCGACCGTGATGATGGTGGATTCCAACTGTCAGCGCACCGAACTGCTCCCGTCCGAAAAAGCAAAAGCTTACAAGATGAAAATGGACTCGATGAGCAGGCAGGGCAAGCGGACGGATTTGGAGCAGACGGAAACCTGCGATTCAACTTCGCGCCCAGTGGGCGCGAAGTTACGCGACAATCGAACCGATGAAAAACTGGCTGAAAACAGCGCCGACAGCGCCCGTCAGATTTCCCGTTATATCCGTCTCACCTATCTTGTACCCGAACTGCTCCAGTATGTGGACGAGGGCAAGATCGGGATGCGTCCGGCAGTCGAGATGTCCTATCTCGACGAAGAAATCCAGCGCGATATCGTTGACCGCATTGACGAGAGCGGCGGCGAGGTATTCCCGTCCCACGCCCAGACGCGTCGTATCCGTGAAAAAGCCGCCGAAGGCGAGATCACCTATGAGGATATCGAGAAGATCATGGACGAGCCGAAGCCCAATCAGGCGGAAAAGGTCTCGATCAAACGGGCTGATCTGACAAAGTATTTCCCGTCTTCCTATACGCCGGAGCAGATCATCAAATCCATTCTCCGCATCCTTGAAACACAGCGTCAGCGCGAGCAGCAGGAGCTTCAGAGAAAGGAGCGCAAACGTGACGACGGCGCCCGCTGATCGCACATTTGCAAAGGTGAAACAATATGAGTAAAATCTTATCGAATGATCCTGATCTCTGCTTCGCCGCGCTCAAGCTGCTTGAGCAGTTGAATCACGACGGACACCTCCCGGCGTATATGTTCCGCAACATTATGAACGATTACGCAGGGATCGTCGATCTGTCAAAATTCACGGTCAAGGAAATCAAGAAGGAAAAGGAGGATGAAACCGCTTGATAGAATACGAACTGAAAAAGCGCCGGGTGGTCATATACGCCCGCGTTTCAACGGAACACGAAGCGCAGTTGTCGGCGCTTGAAAATCAGGTGGACTGGTACAAGCCGATCCTGGCGGCGCACCCCGAATGGGATCTCGTCGAGCAGTATATCGACGAAGGTATCACGGGCACGTCCGCGTATAAGCGCCCGCATTTTATGAGAATGATCGCGGCGGCGAAACGGCGCGAGTTCGACCTGATCATCACCCGCGAGGTATCGCGTTTTGCAAGAAACACGGTGGACACGCTCCAGTACACCCGAGATCTGAAACGCTGGGGCGTGGAGGTCTTCTTTATTAACGACAATATCAAAACGTTCGACGGTGATGGTGAGCTTCGGCTCACCATCATGGCGACGCTGGCGCAGGACGAAAGCCGCAAAACCTCGATCCGCGTGAAATCCGGTCAGCAGACGTCCATGAACAACGGCGTCTTCTACGGCAACGGCAACATTCTCGGATATGATCGCAAGGAGACGATCATCGAGGGCAACAAGAAAAAGGTGGATTTCTATATCAATTCCGAACAAGCGAAAGCCGTCCGCCTCATCTATGAAATGTACCTCGACGGAAAAGGGCTGTCGCTTATAAAAGACGAGCTTGAACGGCGCGGGATGAAGACCGCGACGGGAAAGGCGCGATGGCACGAGACCGTTATCTCACACGTTTTGAAAAACTCCTTTTACTGCGGCATCATCACCTATCACAAGGAATACGTGCCGGACTATCTGGAGCAGAAGAAGATCAAGAACTACGGCGAGATCGAGTTGACGCAAACAAAAGGTCGCCACGAACCTATCATAACCGTGGAAGAATATGAAAGGGTGCAAGCAATTATGAAATTAAAAACAAACAAACCTATCATCACCCCGGACGGAAGACAGTGCAAAGGGAAAACGCCGTCCAAAGATATTTGGGTCAAACTGCTCGTCTGTTCCTGCGGACACGGGGTAAACAGACAACACTGGTCCGGCGCGCGGGATTCACACAAGGTCGCCTACCGTTGCCGCGAGGTCGTGCGAAACGGCACGCCTGAAAAGCGCAAGGAAAAGGGACTGCCCTACGAGGGCTGCTGCAACACGCCGATGGTACCGCAGTGGAAGCTGGCGCTGATGGCAAAATACGTTTTCACGCGGTATCTCAACCGTAAGGACGAGGTGCTGGCGTTGGCGAACGGAATGCTCGAACAGCATATTAACGACACGCCAGATTTTGAGGACAACGCGGAGCTTGTCATTTATAAGCAGACGGAGATCGACAAGCTGGACAAGCGGTTTGAGCGGCTGCTCAATATGCGGATGGACGGCGAGGTCACGGCGGACGTTTTCATTTCAAGCAGCAACGAGATCCGAGAGACGATCGACAAGCTCAAATCGGAGATCGCCGCGTTGACGGCGGACGCGCCGGAAGAAAGCGTTTCCGATTATGAGGACAAAATCACGTTTCTCAAATTCGCGCTGGAGCAGTATAACAACTTTGACGAGGACAGAGAGATACCGGACAGCGTTCTGGAGGCATTCGTTGAGAAGATCGTGATCTTCGAGGATCATTTCGAGTGGTATCTGCGCTTCGGCAGTCCCGACGGTCCGACAAAATGCGGCGTAAACGGCAATGCGAACGAAAACCCGACGGTTTGGGGAGAGGGTGAAGAACCCTCCCCCGCCGGACTGGCGCAGGACAGGCAGCGATCAAGGATAACAAATAATCCGTATATCCTGAAATCACACGACTGACCGCTTAAAAGCCGGTCAGCGGAAAGATATCAAAACCGATATCTTGACCTAAACAATAAAACCCCTCTGCTTGAAAACATGCAGAGGGATTTTTGCCTCTGAACGCACGTTTTTCTTTTCGCCTCTTTTGCGGTGCGGGAAAATCACGTAAGAGGCATAGCGCTATGAAGCAATCGGCCCGACGTTACCCGGTCAAGCGCGTCACGTTAAACTGCAAATCGAATATTCAACCTGTGCTTTAGTTTTATTCAATGAACGAGTTATTGTTTTTTCGTTTTTCACAAGTATAATAAAGTCAAGATCAGACGTCGGATCAAAAAACTAAGAGAGGAAAAAAACAATGGTTAAGTTAGGTGACAAAATAAGAGAACTGCGCAAACAGCGTGGTATTTCACAAGAAAAGTTAGCGGAGCATCTTGGAGTAACGTTTCAGGCCGTAAGCAAGTGGGAAAGCGGTGCGACGATGCCTGACGTTTTGCTGATCCCCGCAATCGCATCATTTTTCGAGGTTTCGACAGATGAGTTATTTGACTATAGTTTGTATGAAACAGAGAAAAAGGTCGGAGCGATCGTTGATGAATACAGCAAATGCTGGGGTAACAGCGGCACATGTGAAAATCCGGAACGATGCGAAGAAATAATTCGTGAAGGCTTGAAAAAATACCCCGGAAATGATATCCTTTTGAACTGCCTGATCGGCACGATTCCGATTCCTGAAAGGGCTGAAGAAGTTATTGAAATCGGAAAGCAACTTGTTCAGTCTACCCGGCGGGATGAAATAAGACTCGACGCATATAGGATAATGGCGGAAGCATACAAATCAATGGGCGATTTGTCAATGTGTAAAGAAAGTATCGAAAAAATCCCGGAGGTTTATTTTTCAAATCTTTATGTAAAAGCCGACCTTCTTGAAGGCGACGAAAAGTTTGAAGCGGCAGACAAAGAAAAGCACCTCTCGCTTGAACATCTGATTTATATGCTCTATATTCTTTCGGATCATTATAACCAGCACGGCGAAAAAGAAAAAGCTAAAATCCAGTTGGAAATCGCAAGAGGAGTTTTGAATGCTTTTGAAAATGACTTTTCTACTGAATACACAAGATGTGCTTATGATCCTGAAGAAATCGATAAGATATCCAAACGAATTGCCAACATCTAAAACACTACATTCTCAGCGCTTTCTACACCGGACGTCCACCGCTTCAAGACGAGTCGACGGAAAGATATCCTAATCGATATCTTTAATTAACAAACAATCAAAAGAAATTCCTCCGTCGCAATCGGCGGAGGAAATTATTTCATTATCTCTGATTTTGTTTTATTAATGATAACGATAAATCTCGTGATATCTCGAACGTATTGCTATACATTGTTAGTTATCCTTACAGTATTGACCTCGTAATTTCCGGTTTGTTCATTCTGACTGAAATTTGCCTGAAGGTCAAGATAATTGATGTTGGTATAATTCACGCCTTTTTCACCGAGATAGATATGAACAATATTTTCGTTTGTATATCCTTCTCTGTCATACGGTTCCCAAAGAATCGCTGAACCGCTTGGATTTTTGATCTGTACAATCAGTTCATCACCCGTTTGTTCTGCGTCAAAATAACGAATAAAAACAGGGTCGCCTTCCGCTTTGACTATACATGTGCCGTCATTATTTTCAATGTATTCTACCCTGCATATATTTCCTAAATACACTGTAATGTTTTTACAAAGTGCAAACTCCTTGACGTATTTGTTTTCTTGTGTCATAACACACACGTTTGATTTTTCTCCGAAAAGAACACCGATAGGAATTGAAAACAGTTCCGCTATCATAGGAAAAAGAGTTACGTCCGGATAATCGATACCGCATTCCCATTTTGAAATCGACTGCGCCGAAATGCCGAGTTTTTCGGCAACTGCCGTCTGCGTCCAGCATCTTTCTTTTCTCAACGACGTTATAATGTTGCAAAATTCATTCAGATCATACATAATATATCCCCCCCCGCGTTTTTCATTATAACGAAAACTTAAGAAAAAATCAATAACCGTGAAGTTGAAAAATGACTGAAATAAGGAAAAGAACAAAAACCCAGCTCTTTTGGTCCCAGGATCAAAACGAATTGCCAACATCTAAAGTACATTTTCAGTACCTATCATAAATCTTTCTGAATTTTTCAGAATCCGAGAATATTTTTCTCTCTCACTTTGTTATTATATAGAGGGATGCTCCGGTAAATTTGAAGCTTGAAGGCAAAAAGGACAAGACCACCGTTATTTCAGCCGATAACGGTGGTTTTTGCCAAACGGTTCAGGAGCAGGGCAAGGATTCTCACTCGGCATCCGGATGATGACGGAAAGTGTAGTGTACGTGCTCGACTTTCTGCCGCGGCGCGTGTCCGGAAAAAGCGCGGGGAGGTATTTTTCCGTGGAGGCGCATTTTTCGGAGTCCGGGAGGATAAGCGAACTTTATCGTGCGTTTGCGGATATCGTGCTGCGGCTTTACTGCTGCTACGATATTGCGATAACGGACGGCGACGGCCGGGTCGCCGATCCTGCCCCTTCGCTTCTCGAGAAAAAGATCATTGACTGCGCCGGTCACGGCTTTCTGAACGTGCTTTTGCCCGGTGAAAACGCGCTGATCGCCCTTAACGGCGGCGATCTTTATATGACGCTGTACGCTCCCGGGAAAGAGCTGCTCCGCACTGTGAAGCAGCTTGCGTCGGGCAAATGTCTTTTCGTAAGAAAGGGAATGGCGTGACGACGCGCCGCCATGATAAAAATGCCCGCGGCAGTCGTGCCGCGGGCGTTTTCTGCCTCGCATATTGCGCAAGCCTTATTGACAATTACACCGCCTTGTGGTAAAATCATACGGACGGATCGGAGGGTGATCATGAGATTGTTCATAGCAACGCAAACCGGCGCCGCGCTCGCATCTGAGCTTCTGCGGCTTCAGAAACAGATGAGGATTTCCGGCGTCACCGGCAGCTACACACGGGAGCAGAATCTTCATATGACGCTCGCGTTCATAGGCGAATACGACGATCCGGGAAAAGTCCTGTCCGCGATCCGCGAGTCGGAGCCGGTCAAAGCTTCCGTGACTCTTTGCGGTTTCGGCGCTTTCGGAGATCTTTACTACGCCTCCCTTGACGCCGACGCGGCTTTGTATGAAAACGCGGAAAGGCTCCGTCACGCGCTCGACCGGTACGGGATCCCGTACGATAAGAAAAAATTCAAACCGCATATCACGCTTGTCCGCCGCGCCGGAAACGTCCGCGATCTTCCGCGGGTGAGATCCGTCGCGGATACCGTGACCCGGACAGTGCTCATGCGCTCCGACAGAACAGAACGCGGCATGGTCTACACGGTCATAGGCTCGTGCGATCATAAAGAAAAGGTATAGATGAAAAAAGTCGTCGGATTTATCAAAAAAGAGCTGATGCTCGTCGTGTCGCTTGCCGCGGCGGTCATATCGCTCTTCATAACGCCGCCGTCCGCGGAGCTTTTGCGCGGGATCGACTGGCGCACGCTCGGGATACTCCTCATGATGCTTCTGGTGCTCGAGGGGTTCAAAAAGGAATCGGTCCTGTCGCCCGTCGTGGTCCTCGGCTCGCGGCTGAGCAGGATGAGAACTCTCACGTTTTTCCTTGTGTTCGGCGTGTTCTTCACGTCCATGTTTGTGACGAACGACGTGTCGCTGATCATATTCGTCCCGATAACGATAATGATCTTCCGCCGCGCGGGCAAGGAAAAATACATACTTCCAACGCTCACGCTGCAGAATATCGCCGCCATCCGCGGCTCGCTTCTCACGCCGTTCGGCTCGCCGCAAAACCTGTTTCTTTACGGTCGCGCGAACGTATCCGCCGGGCATTTCATGCTCCATATGCTTCCTCTCTGCGCAATGTCCGCCGTGCTTTTGTCCGTGTTCATCCTGTTCATGTTCCGTAAGGATCCGGGCGAGCGGATAGAGTGTGCGGAAACACAGCGCCCTTCGCGCGAGAATCTGCCGAGGCGTATTGCATATATCATCGCGTTCTGCGCCGTTGTATTCACCGTCGTATCGAGGACGCCTTACTGGTATGTTATTCTGATCTCCGTGATCGTCGCCGCGGCGCTAACCGACGTCACGCTGTTCAAACGTGTTGATTACGTGCTTCTGGCTACGTTTCTGTGCTTTTTCATCTTCTCTCAATCGATCACCGGAAACGAGCGTATCGCGTCGTTTTTGTCACGCGTGGTCGCGGGACACGAATACTGGTGGTCGCTCGGACTGAGTCAGATCATATCGAACGTGCCGTCGACGATCGTGCTTTACCCGTTTACGACGAATTTCTCGGCGCTCATATACGGCGCTGACACGGCGGGGCTCTGCTCGATAATCGGCTCGCTCGCGTCCGTTATCAACTACCGCATATACGTGCGCGAATACCCGGGCAGCGGACGGAAATTCCTGCTCGTATTCACGCTGATAAGCTGGGCGTTCTTCCTGATAGTCGTCATCCCGGGACTGCTTCTCAGCAGATGGCCGTTCTTTTGACCGTCACATCGTGATAATTGTGAGGTAATGATGTTTAAAATTCTTTTTGTGTGCCACGGAAATATCTGCCGCAGTCCGATGGCGGAATTCATTACGGCGGATTTGATAAAAAAGAGAGGGATAGACGGCGTGTCCGTCGCCTCCGCGGCGACGAGCACGGAAGAACTCGGCGACCCTGTGTATCCGCCGGCGAAACGTATGCTCGAGGCGCACGGCATAAGCTGCGCAGGGAAGACTGCGCGTCAGATAACGCGGCGCGATTACGCCGAATACGATCTTTTGATCGGCATGGACCGGCAGAACGTGCGGAACATGCACCGTATGCTCGGCGGCGATCCCGAAGGGAAAATACGCCTTCTGCTCGATTTCACGGACGCGCCGGGCGAGGTGTCCGACCCGTGGTATACGCGTGATTTCAACCGCGCGTGGGACGATATAGAACGCGGCTGCCGCGGATTGCTCGATCATCTGGAAAATAACGGTATCGTGAGGTCAGAATGAAAACCGAAAAACTTTATCCTGTAACGAAAAACTATATCTGGGGCGGCGAAAGGCTCGTCCGGCAATTCGGTAAAAAATCGGAGCTTCCGTGCGCGGAGTCGTGGGAGCTGTCGTTCCATCCCGACGGACTGACGGAGCTGTCGGACAAAACAAAGCTCAGGGACGCCGTCTGCGCCGCGGATCTCGGCGAAAACTGCGCGGGGTTTTCTGATTTTCCGATGATGGTCAAGCTGATAGACGCGAAAAAGGATCTTTCAGTACAGGTCCATCCGACGGACGGATACGCGGAAAAGCTCGGCGCGGGGCAGGGAAAAACGGAAATGTGGTACGTCGTTGAATGCGAGCCGGGCGCGTGTCTGTACGTTGGCTTCAAACATAAGACTGACAAAGAGACCGTCAGGTGCGCGGCACTTGACGGGTCGCTTCCGTCGCTTCTGAACCGGATAGAAGTAAAGCCCGGCGACGCGTATCTGATCCCGGCGGGAACGGTACACGCGATAGGCGCGGGGTGCCTTGTCTGCGAGATACAGCAGAACAGCAATATTACGTACAGACTGTACGATTACGGCAGGACCGGAGCGGACGGAAAGCCGAGAGAGCTTCATCTCGACCGTGCGCTCGACGTGCTCGATACCGGTACGTACAGCCCCGTGAAGATCGACTGCGCCGCCCGCGACGGCAGGCTTCTGTTCGCAAGCCGCAATTTCACCGCGTACAGGCTTGCTGTGGATGGAGGCTTCACGTTCTTTGGCGACAAGGGCTCTTTCAGATGCGTGACGTGCATATCGGGCGGCGGATCGCTTGACGGCGTTGACTTTTCACGCGGAGATTCGCTGTTTGTCCCGGCGGACGGTCAGACTCACGAATGCACGGGAAAAGCTGAACTCATCGTTTCGTCAGTCAGGCGGTACGCCGTGGGGATAGATCTCGGCGGAACGTTCATAAAGGGCGGCATCGCCGACGATCTCGGAAATATAATAATATCGGATAAGATAGAAACGCGCGCGGAGGAGGGTGCTGACGCGGTAGGCGAGCGGATCGCGGAGCTTGCGTTGTCGCTCTGCGTACGGTGCGGACTCAAAACCGCCGATCTTTGCGGCGTCGGCATCGGCGTGCCGGGGATGATAGACCGCGAAAAAGGCGAGGTCGTGTACTCGAACAATCTCAAATGGTCGCATTTCCCGGTGAAAGAAAGGGTCGGGGCGCTGACCGGGATGCGCGTGAGCATATGCAACGACGCGAACGTCGCCGCGCTCGGCGAGGCGAGATTCGGCGCGGGCGAAGGCGTGAAAAACGTCGTCATGCTCACGCTCGGAACGGGCGTCGGCGGCGGTATGATACTGGACGGCAGACTGTATGAGGGAAATTCCGGCGCGGGCGCCGAGCTCGGTCACCTCGTGGTCGTAAAGGACGGCGTCCGCTGTACCTGCGGGCGGCGCGGCTGCCTCGAAGCGTACGCTTCGGCGACCGGGCTGATAAGGATGACGAAGGAGGCGATCGCCGAGAATCCGGACTGCGCAATGGCGAAGGCGGAGAAGATCGACGGGTCGACCGCGTTTGCTTACATGGATACGGATCCGGTCGCGCGCCGTGTAGTCGAGGAGTATATTTCGTACCTCGGGGAAGGCGCCGTCGATATAGCGAACGTTTTCCGTCCGCAGATACTTATAATCGGCGGCGGAGTCGGAAAAGAGGGCGAGAGGATAACGGGGCCTTTGCAGAAGATCGTAGACTCGGATATGTTCGGCGGCGAGCTCGGACCGCGGGTCCGCGTCGTCCCCGCCGCGCTCGGCAACCGCGCCGGAATACTCGGCGCCGCCGCGCTCATGTTCTGAAAAAAGTACGTATCTTATGCCGCCGGGTTAACACAAGCGCGATGAAATATGGTATAATGTAAAAAAAGAAAAGGAGAAAGACAATGATCACGCTTATATTTCTGATCCTGCTCCTGAAGGGCGCGGTGCATATCATAAAAGCTCTCGTAAAGCTCGCCCTCGTCCTCCTGTGTCTCCTGATCGACGCCATCCTCATCCTCGCCATCATCGGCGTCATCTCGCTTCTGATCTGAAAAACGATCTAATCCCCAAGCCCCCGCCCGGGGGCTTTTTTTGTCTGAAAATAAAAAAATCTCAAAAAAAGTGTCAAAATTATGCTGACAGGTTACCAATTCCCAAAAACATTGTGTTATAATACAAAAAAATGTTCAGGGAGAAGCAAAATGAAAAAGATCCTCATATCGGTCCTCGCTGTCTTGCTCGCGATCCAGATGGTCGGCTGCGCATCCGAGCCGGCGATATCAGAAATCACGACGGACAACGGTAATGGCAATACAAGTACAAACACTGGTTCAAATACGAATCCCAACTCTGAGGAGGGAACATTACCTATTGTCAATCCGGGTGATGAGTTAAATGAACAACAAAAAAACTCAATTGCTATGCTTAATTATCTCGCTATGCTTTCACAGGAGATAAACTCTTCAAAGAACAGCAGATTGTTTATGGAAGAAGCATACGCTTCTATAATAAACAATATCAAACCCGACAAGATCAACGAGGGAACTGAAGCACGCTTGTCAAGTCTTCTTGATATAATTGAAAGATACCGTATGATAAACGTAAAAAGAGAGCGTTTGCAGTATCTTTATGAAAAAAATCAGGCAAAGGCTATCAGAAGCGCAATACCTAATCCTGTCGGTTTGCTAAGCTTAACGACATCGCAGGATCCCATTAAGCTGATCACATCTGTTGCATATATGGCAATCGATGCATACAGCAGTTACACAACATATACAGATGAGCTGCAAGAACAGTATCTGCAGGACGGCTGGGAATTGGATGATGAAGAGGCTGAGAATCTTCACGAAAGCCGTAAAGCTACATTTTTGTATATGATAGAAATGGTTCGTGATGAGTCACTTCCCGGTTATTTTGCTTTGAACGAAAGCAGTGTTGACAGCTTTGTTAAGTGGAAGAATAACACCAATGTTGAGCAGAGATTACAGTTTCTCGAGTCAGATTCTGCTGTAAAGACTTATGGGTATTTCTCAAATTATTGGCTCGAGTTGTCAACAAGTTATTATGAACACGGCGACTATAAGAAATGTATCGAAGCCTTTAAAAAGTATGAAAATATAGAGCCCGACATTTTCCGTAAAGACTATTATCTTGCAAGAGCTATTCCTAACGTAATTGCATCCGGAAAAGAGACAATGAGCGATAATGAGTTCGTGACTTTTGCAAGCGATCAACTCAAAAAGCTGATTGACAACACAGAAGATGAAGAATGGGCATTGAAATACTACGCTGCGATGATTTATATAGATATTTACAGGATATCGCAGAATAAGGATTATATTAATAAGGCTTATGAAATAACCCTGAATAATATAAACCACTTGAAAGAACAGCAAACAAAGCTCAATAATGAGTATCTTGCCGATGTTGTTGAGGTCAAACCCGGTGACAATGCTCTCAAAGCTGAAAAGAACAGTATAAAAGATTACAATAAATCTCTGAAAGAAAAGAGAAAAACGGAGTTCCCTCCTATATACGAGCCGTTGACGCTTAATCTTGAGCTTTTGTTCTCACTGGCCGACGTCATAGAAATATCTGATCAGGAGAAGAATAAAATCGAAAACATCCTGCATAAAGAAGGAGCCCTTTTCCTTGTTGATGCGGTGAACAACAGGTTTACATTCAATCCGACATCAAAACACTATAACGCCGAATATGATAAAGATGAGTTTTCTGTTCCTGTTTCAGCAGTTAACAGCGACGCGTATTTAAAAGTGACTGTAACAAATGACGGGGAAACAAGCACATATACGGACTGGGCAATTTCATCTGTAAAAAGGGATGGAAAGACCGTTTCGGATTTTACAGCCGTATACAGCAGTTCAGACGCAAAAAAACAATCCTGGAGCGAAAATTCAACGGTCAGAGTCGAGGTATTTGAGAATAAAAACAGCTCAGAACCATACGAGACGTTTAATTTCAAGGTCAGTAAGTATAAAAAGCGTATTTGGCCGTTAAGCAATATCGTTGAATTTGAGCAAGTAAAATGAAAAAAAAGATATTGTTCCGGATTATCTCATCTATTCTTATTGTTTTTAATCTCTTTCAAACGACAGTTATAAAAGCGTTTGATTCAGAAGAACACAACAGAATGATGAGGAACAGCTTATTCAAAAAAAGTTTCTTCAAATACTATGGAGAAAAGTATATTGAAGATAAAGAGAATGAAAATCTTCTGATGCTTGAGGATGCGTCATATCTTGTTCTTGATCAGTATAATGGTAAAGGCAGCAAGAATCTTGAACATCTTAAAAGTTTAAAAGTTACAGGACTTCCCGTCAGCATAAATGAGATTGACTTTTCAGGAAATTCATCGCATAGAGCATATACTCATCTCGGTTGGAATCACAACTATCTGAATGACAAAGCCAATTGGAACATCAGAAAAACTATACTTTTGAACACTGTAGATAGAATCTTTAAATTTGACAGTACACAACAGAAGGATAGTTTTGCTGCCATCATTTATTATATTCACCTTCTGGGTGACAGAAAATGTGATACGGATGGGAAAAGCGATGCTGAGATAAAGCATAGTGAAGCTAAAAATATAATGGAAGTTGGCGGCAGGCACAGCACGGATAAAAATGATATAATTGATGAGTTGCTTATACATATAAAAGTGGTGTTCAAAAATCAAACAAATACTCATAAGTTTAGGCAACTTGTCAATCGTTTGGAAAGAGAGAATGCAGAATTTGAAAAAATCGTCAGAAGCGATGGTGGAGTGAATACAACTGAGAAAATCAAAGAATATGGCAAACTAACAGATAAAGTTTGCAAAACAATAACGTACTATTTACCGGAAATGCTGAAAAATGAGGCGTTCTTCAGAAACGTCTTCTATTAAAAAGCAATAACTTTCCGTTTGAGTACAAAAAAACGCAAGGGTGACCTTGCGTTTTTCTTATTGACAAATATGGCGGGAGGGGGTATAATGGTGAGGCAATGGAGGCGATATTATGAAAGTTTTATTTATCGGGAACAGTTACACGTATTTTTACGATATGCCGAAGTTATTTGAGGCGGAGTGCAGGGGAAGGGGCGCGGAGTGCGACGTTGACAGCGTTACCGCGGGCGGCTACACCCTTGAGCAGTTTTTGTCGGACGGAAACGAATTCGGGCGCCGTGCGAAAGAGCTGCTGCGCGAGAAGAAATACGACTACGTCGTAATGCAGGAGCAGAGCGTAAGACCGGCGTCCGATCCGGAGCTTTTCCTCGACTCTTTGCGCCGTCTCATGGTATTCGTCCGTGAAAACGGAGCGAAGCCCGTGCTTTACGAGACGTGGGGACGCGCCGATCACTCGGGTGAGCTTACACAGCTCGGCTGGGATCACGATCTTATGCAGACGAAGCTCAATGAATCTTACGGCAAAGGCGCGGCGGAGCACGGCGCGATCCTTGTCCCGGCGGGCGAACGCTTCCACGAGGCTTACAGACGCGGCGAGCCGGTCTTCGACCCGGACGGCAGCCATCCGTCCGAATACGGCTCGAAGCTTATCGCGCGCGTTTTCGCGGATACTCTTCTGAAATAAAAAAGCGCGGCGCAAGCCGTGCCGGGAAAACTCCCCCGGCAGGCTTGCGCCTTTATGCTCCCTCGCGGAGGGAGTTGATCAAACGGCGGAGACGCGATTTGAAGAATAACTCCCTCAGTCGGCTGCGCCGACAGCTCCCTCAAGGAGGGAGCCTATTCTTTTGACAGGATATCGCAGAGAACGTGAAGAGCGTTCTCTTTTTGTTTCAGACGGAACGACAGCGACGGGGGTTTTCCCGGTGAGATCATGAGTCTGCCGCCCGACTGTGACGTTATCACGACCCACTTTTCGGCGTCGAACGCGTACGGCGTCAGAACGATCTTGCCGTCGCGCTGGTCGATCCTCTCCACGTTCAGCTTTACGCCGAGCGCGCGGAGCAGAGAAATGTAGATCAGATTGTCCACAAGCGGCGGAAATTCGCCGAAGCGGTCCATCAGCTCGTCCGCCACGTCGTCAAGATCCTCGGGCGAGGTGATGTGCGATATCTTTTTATACATTTCGATACGCAGATTATCGGATCTGATATAAGTTTTCGGTATATACGCGGAGAACTGCACGTTCACCGTGCATTCCTTCGGCGGCGTCACCGTCTGCCCCTGCTCCTCGAGCACGGCTTCATTCAGAAGCTTTATATACATATCGTATCCGACCGTGTCGATGTGTCCGTGCTGTTCCGCGCCGAGTATGTCTCCCGCGCCGCGGATCTCGAGGTCGCGCAGAGCTATTTTGAAGCCCGAGCCGAATTCCGTGTATTCTCTTATCGCCTCGAGCCGTTTTTCGGCGATCTCCGACAGTGATTTATAAGGCTTGTACGTGAAATACGCGTAGGATCTGCGGTTGCTCCGTCCGATCCTTCCGCGGATCTGATGCAGCTGTGAAAGTCCGAGCCTGTCCGCGTCCTCGATTATAAGCGTGTTCGCGTTCGGCACGTCTACCCCCGTCTCGATGATCGTCGTACATACGAGAACGTCGATGCTTCCGTTGAGCACGTCGCGCCAGATGTCCGACAGCTCCTCCTTGTCCATCTTCCCGTGAGCCGTGACGACAGTCGCCTCGGGACACATCTCCCGCACTCGCGCGGCGCACTGATCTATGGACTCAGTGTTGTTGTACAGGTAAAACACCTGTCCGCCGCGCCGCAGCTCCTTTTTTATCGCGTCGGATATGAGCGTTTCATCATATTCCAGCACGTACGTCTGCGGCGGCAGACGGTCCATCGGCGCCTCGTCGAGGATGCTCATGTCACGAATGCCGGATATCGCCATATTCAGCGTGCGCGGTATCGGCGTCGCGGTGAGCGTAAGCACGTCCGCCATCTCAGACAGCTTTTTCAGCTTTTCTTTGTGTGCCACGCCGAATCTCTGCTCCTCGTCCACGATTATCAGCCCGAGCTTTTTGAACTGCACGTCATCGGACAAAAGCCTGTGCGTGCCGACGATTATGTCCACATCTCCGCGTTTGAGCTTTTTCAGCGTTTCGGTCTGCTGCTTCGCGGTCCTGAACCGCGATATCATATCGACCGTGACGGCAAATCCGCGCATTCGCGACGTGATCGTCTCGTAATGCTGCAGCGCGAGAATCGTCGTCGGCACGAGCACGGCGACCTGATATCCGTCCGCCGCCGCCTTGAATGCGGCGCGGAGCGCGACCTCCGTTTTGCCGAAGCCGACGTCGCCGCAGAGAAGTCTGTCCATCGGGTGAGGCGCTGTCATATCGCGCTTGATATCCGCCGCCGCGGCGATCTGTCCGTCCGTCTCCTCATACTCGAACGCCGCCTCGAACTGCGACTGAAGATCGTCGTCCTCGCTGAAGGCGATGCCGGGCTTTCTGAGACGCTTGGCGTAAAGCGCTATAAGCTCGCCCGCCATCTCCTTTGCCGCGGCTTTCACGCGGGCTTTTGCCTTGCCCCAGTCCGCCGAGCCCATTTTGTTGAGTCTGACAGTGCCGTCGTCGGCGCCGGCGCCGATATATTTCGACAGGGAATCGAGCCTGTCGCACGGGACGTACAGCACGCCGTTGTCGGCGTATTTTATATGAAGGAAGTCGCGGCGGCAGCCGTCGTAGCCGTCGAGCGTTTTTATACCGACAAAAACCCCTATGCCGTGCGTGTCGTGTACGACGTAATCGCCCGGCTGCAGATCGGAGTATGAAAGAAGACGTTCCTTTGCTGATATCTGTTTCTTTTTCGCCGTGCGGCGTTTTACCATCGCGCGGCCGTACAGACTTTTCTGACGGCACAGAGATATGACGGCGAAACGCGACTGCTCGGATATAAAGCCCGCCGCACCGCCGGGATAAACGATGTGGATCCTGCCGTAAAGCGAATCGACGGGAGGCGCGTTTTCCGCTCTGATGTACGGCGCGACGGTGCCGAGCTCGTACAGCGTATCCGAATAAGCCTTCGCCACGCTCTCGTTCTCGCAAAGCAGGATCACCGCCCATTTTGCGGCGATATACCGGCTCACGTCGTCATGCAAAAGGTCGAAGCTGTCGTTATATGAGAGCGGAGAAGTGGTGCGGAAGCGGAATATCCCGCCGTATCTTTTGCCGGAGGATGAGAAATTATCGGCGAATACAGATGCCGTCGACTCGACGCGGGAGAAAAAGAAAGCCTCGGAGGCGCGGTATTCCGCGTATTTTCCGGCGATCTCGCCGTGCTCGATCATAAGAGATGCGGAAAGCTCGTCCGCCTTCGCGGAGCCCTTTATCCTGTCCGATATATCGTTCGGAGAGTCGCAGATGATGAGAGAGTCGCGGAAATAATCGAGCAGAGTAGTTTTTTGCGGGTAAATGAGATCTATGTATTTGTCGGCGAAATCCGGCACCGCCGCCGCGTCGAGCGCGTCGAGCTCGGATGTCAGAAGCTTCTTCGTTTCCTCACGCGCCGTTTTTTTCATCTGTGAACGGATCGCCGCGGCGATCACGTCACGGCTGTTCGGATCGACGAGCGTCTCGCGCACGGGACACACGGTGAAGGACGGGACGTTCTCTGTCCTGCGCTGTGAGATGATGTCGAACGATCCGAGACTGTCTATCATATCCCCGAAAAGCTCCATACGGAACGGATCCGGAACCCCGGGCGGAAAAACGTCTATTATCCCGCCGCGCACCGCGAACTGACCGGCGCCGTCCACCGCAGTGACGCGATTGTAGCCGCAGTCGGTGAGATACGCCGAGAATTCCGCGATGTCGAGCGTGTCATCCTGAGAATACGTCCGTCTGTGCGCCGAAAGATATTCCGGAGGCATCGTGTACTGGAGGACGGCGGACGGCGTCGCTATCACGCAGTCTGCCGCGCCGTCGAGCGCCGCGGTCAGGACGCCTATTCGTTCCTGCTCGTATTCGTGCGAGCATGATACGTTGCGGAGGGAAAAATCACGTTCCGGATACGAAAGGCATGACAGTCCGAGCTCGGTGAGAGCGGTGTTTATTTTCAGCGCCTCTTTTTCATCTCCGCAGATGATAAGCGCCGGCTTTCCGCAGTCATCCGCCGTATCCTCGCAGAGGCAGGCGTAAAGCGCGTATCTGCCGCCGTCTGAAAGACCGGTCGCGAGCAGCGGCCGCGCTTTTTCATATTTTATCATCTCCCTGCGGCTTTGCAAAAGCGCCTGATACTCGCCGATGCCGCGGAAGAGCTCTTTTATAACGTTCATAATCTGAATACCTTGATGCTTTTTACCGCCGCGCCTTCCTCGTATTCACGGACTTCGCCTAAAGCGAAGAATCCGTCTTCATCGTATAAGCGCAGCCTTGTGCCCGGCGCGTACGATACGCCGATCTTTTTCTCGTATATCTCGCATCCGCTTTTGCAAAGCTTCAGGAAGAAGCCGCCGAGCGTGAGCACGGGCAAATCGGCGAAAAGCGTTTCCGTCGGGATCAGCCTTCCGCAAAGCTGTTCATATGAAAGAGACTCGCAATCCTTCAAAGGTATCGCGTCCTTTACGTCGTATCCGCCGGAGCGGAGGCGACGGAGCGACGCCATACATCCGCCGCAGCCGAGCTTTTTTCCGATATCGTCGCAGAGCGTGCGGATATATGTGCCGCCGGAGCAGCTGACCTTCAGAGAATAAAGTCCGTCGCCGAGCGGAGCCGCGTCGAGCTCGCTTATATTCACCTCACGCGCCTCGCGCTCGATCTCGATCCCGCGCCGAGCGAGATCAACGAGCTTTCTTCCGTCGCGCTTGAGTGCGGAATACATCGGCGGTATCTGAGAATATACGCCCGTGAACGACTTGGCGGCGACGATCACCTCTTCCGGCTCCGGCAGATCGTCCGAACGGCTGATCATGGTGCCGGTAATGTCCTGAGTATCCGTCGCAAGCCCGAGCTTCAGTGTCGCCTCATATGTTTTATCGTTTGCGGTTATGTATTCCGCGGCTTTCGCCGCGCGTCCGGCGAGTACGACGAGAAGACCGGTCGCATCCGGGTCGAGCGTGCCCGTGTGTCCGGTCTTTTTTGTACGCAAAAGGCGCCGCAGGCGGAAGACCGCGTCGTGCGACGTTATCCCCTGCGGCTTGTCTATCAGAAGTATGCCGTCCGGTTCCATTATTTATTTCCTTTGCCGAATGTCCTTTCCTTCAGCGCCTCGGCACGCTCGGCTTCGAGCTCCGTGTCAAGACAAATATATCTGTACGCCGTGTATACGGTATGCGCGTTTATAAGCGTGAGTATGACGAAAAGCGCGTATCTTATCACTGAAAACGCGCCGCCGAGCGAAAGAGGCAGTGAATCCGCGATGTTGACGATGCAGAACGCCGCCGTAGCCGCGACCGATCTTATACCGGCTTTTTTGACCTTCTCACACTCCGTCTCCCTGCCGGTATCGTATATAGCGAACATGAGAGTCACGTGACAGGCGGCGTACGCCACGGCGATAACGGTGAAAAGATATGTTCTTATCCCGGTCATGACAGACTGACTCATGATCTTCGAGAACCACAGCGCCTGTATCACCGCCTCGCCGAGCATAAGCACCGTGAGTGCGGCGGAGGCAAACAGGGAATAAACGGCGTATTTTGAATAGCGTGAGTATTTGCGCACGCCCCACGTCATCACAACGTATCCTATGAGGCAGAGTATCTTGCATACAAGCACGAGAAGGGCTTCATTTACAATGAAGCCCATGTCGAATACCGTGAAAATATATCCTATGAATATTATGCCGAATCCCATATCAGTTGTTTCCGGAGCCCGGTTTGCCGCAGCATTTCTTGTATTTCAGACCGGATCCGCAGGGACACGGATCGTTCGGTCCGACCTTCGTCTTCTTGACGATCGGTTTTTTCTTTACGGTCTTGTCGGGCGCACCCGCCGTCATCTCGCGCTCTTCGGTGCGTTTGATCTGCATCCTCGGACGGACGGAGAGTATACGGCGCACGGTGTTTTCACGTATGTCCTCTATCATGTTCTCGAACGCGTCCGACGCGGCTATCTTGAACTCGGTGACGGGGTTCCTCTGAGCATACGACTGCAGCCCTATACCGTCGCGCACATCGTCCATCGCGTCTATGTGATCCATCCACAGCGAGTCGAGCGTCGTGAGCAGTATCACGCGCTCTATCTCGCGCATCTGATCGCCGAATATCGCCTCCTGCTCGGCGTAACGGGCGAGGGCGCGCTTCTTCATTTCGTCGGCTATCTCCTCACGCGTGACGGACTGGAGCTCCTCGGGAGTGAATCTGAAATCGCTGTCCGTCAGGATTATGCCGCGGTACTTGCTGTGAAGCTCGTCGAAGCCCCATTCGGACTTGTCGTCGGAGGCGGTGCAGCGTGCGGCGGCGTCCTCCACGGTCTGCTCGATCATATCCATGATCTTTTCGCGCATATCGCCGTCGTTCAGGATCTCGTTCCTCTGCTCGTAGATCTGCTTTCTCTGCTGATTCATGACGTCATCGAACATAAGGACGTTCTTACGGCGTTCGAAGTTGATGCTTTCAAGACGCTTCTGCGCGTTCTCTATGACGTTTGTCAGTATTTTTGCCTGTATCGGAACGCCGTCCGGCGTGAGCGCAACGGCGTGCTTCATTCTGTCCTCGGATCCGAACAGACGCATCAGATCGTCCTCGAAGGAGATGTAGAATCTCGATTCGCCGGGGTCGCCCTGACGGCCGGCACGTCCGCGGAGCTGGTTGTCTATACGTCTCGACTCATGGCGCTCCGTGCCGAGTATGAACAGACCGCCCGCCGCCTTGACCTTTTCGTACGCCGGTATTATCTCCTCACGGTGCTTTTTGTAAAGCTCGTGGAACACCTCGCGGGCTTTGAGGACCTCCTCGTCCGCGGACTGAGATGTACCGGTCGCCTGAGCTATGACTATCTCCTCATAGCCCATTTTTCTCATTTCGGCTTTTGCGAGCCATTCGGGGTTGCCGCCGAGCATGATGTCGGTACCGCGGCCCGCCATGTTCGTGGATATCGTGACGGCGCCGGGGCAGCCCGCCTGAGCTATGATCTCCGCTTCCTTCTCGTGATACTTGGCGTTCAGTACGACGTGGTCGATCCCCTCGCGCTTCAGGAGCTTCGAAAGCATCTCGGATTTGTCTATCGTTATCGTGCCGACGAGCACCGGCTGGCCCTTTTCGTGGCATTCCTTGATCTGCTCGATTATCGCGTTGAGCTTTGATGAAATGTTCTTGAAGACGACGTCGTCGCGGTCGATCCTGATCATCGGCTTGTTCGTCGGTATCTCGACGACGTCAAGGTTGTAGATCTCACGGAATTCCTCGTCCTCGGTGAGCGCCGTACCGGTCATACCGGCGAGCTTGCCGTAAAGGCGGAAGTAGTTCTGAAACGTGATCGTGGCGAGTGTCTTCGATTCCTTTTCGATCTGCACGCCCTCTTTCGCCTCTATCGCCTGGTGAAGGCCTTCGTTGTAACGGCGTCCGAACATCAGACGTCCGGTGAACGAGTCGACGATTATGACCTCTCCGTCCTTTACGACGTAGTCGTCGTCTATATGATAGTTTCCGTGAGCTCTGATCGCCTGGTTTATATGATGAGCTATCTCGGCGTTCGCCGGGTCGCCGTAATTCTCAAGATTGAAATATTTCTCGGCGCGTTCTATGCCGCGCTTCGTCAGGACGGACGTTTTCGCCTTCTCGTCGACGATGTAGTCGTATTCGTCGGAGATCGATGAGGAGTCCATATCCTCCTTCGAGTCTATCTCCTTCATTTTGTACATGCGCAGACCCTTGACGAAAGCCTCCGCGCGGTCGTAAAGCTCGGTCGGCTTCTCGCCGGGGCCGGATATGATTAGCGGCGTCCTCGCCTCGTCTATCAGTATCGAGTCTACCTCGTCCACTATAGCGTACGCGTGTCCGCGCTGGACCATGCGGTCCTTGTATGTCACCATGTTGTCGCGCAGATAGTCGAAGCCGAATTCGTTGTTCGTGCCGTATGTTATGTCGGCGGCGTACGCCTGACGCTTTACATTATTGTCACGCTCGTTTGAAACGATAAGACCGCAGGAAAGCCCGAGAAAGTTGTAGATCCTGCCCATTTCCTCGCTGTCACGCGTGGCGAGATAGTCGTTTACCGTGACTATGTGCACGCCCTTTCCCGTCAGCGCGTTCAGATACGCGGGAAGCGTTGCGGCGAGCGTCTTGCCCTCGCCCGTCTTCATCTCGGCTATACGCCCCTGGTGAAGGATGATGCCGCCTATGAGCTGGACGCGGAACGGGCGCTTGCCGAGCACGCGGTCAGCCGCCTCGCGTACCGTCGCGAACGCCTCGGGCAGTATGTCGTCCGTCGTCTCGCCTTTTGCGAGACGCGCCTTGAGGACGTTTGTCATCTCACGCAGCTGCTCGTCGGTCTTCGCCTTGTATTCGTCGGCGAGCGCCTCGATGCGGTCCACGATCGGAATTATCTTTTTTACCTGTCTTTCGCTGTAGGTGCCGAAAATCTTTGTGATGAGTCCCATTTTTTTACTTCTCCGGTGAACTTTATTAAAAAAAGATGATTTACTGATACTCCATTATATGCTATTATACAAAACGGCAAGCGCCAATAAAACCGAATTTTGTAAATTTTCATGGAGAAGTATTATTATGGATATAAATATAGTCCTCGTCGAGCCGGAAATACCGCAGAATACGGGGAATATCGCAAGAACGTGCGCCGCGGTGGGCGCGTCGCTCCACCTCGTCAAGCCCCTGGGTTTTGAGATCGACGACAGAAAGCTGAAGCGCGCCGGGCTCGACTATTGGGACAAGCTCGATATAACTTATTACGACAGCCTTGAAGACTTTCTCGAAAAAAACAAAAACGAGACGATGTTCTTTTATACGACGAAAGCGCCGCGCGCGTATACCGACGTGCCGTACCCGAAGCGCGTTTTCATCGTCTTCGGCAAGGAGACGAAGGGCTTGCCGGAGGAGCTTTTGTACGCCAACCCTGAAAAATGCGTCCGCATCCCGATGAGGGACACCCTCCGCTCGCTCAACCTCTCCAACTCCGTCGCCGTCGCCGTATACGAGGTGCTGAGGCAGAGAGACTTTGAAGGCTTGCGTGAGGACGGGAAGCTGACGAAATACGAATGGTAACAAAAAACGCGGATGTTGAGCGTGGTGCTCTGAAGGACAGTCAATAAAAAACCGACTGAAGTAAGGAAAGCTTATCCTTGTTTCAGTCGGTTTTTGTCGCAGCTCGGCGCAAGCAGGATGTTTGTGTGCCAAACGTCAAAGAAACAGTTTACAGTTATGATTGCACACGATGCGTGCAAGTTATGAGTTGAGGCTTCGCTAGAACGTTATGATATGAGTTCCGCAAACGTGCCGCAGGCACTCATAACTTGCGAAGCGATCATAACGCGCGTCAGCGCTCATAACGTTTTGCGTAAGCGGAACTCATAACTGCCGACTGTCCTTCAGAACAGTCGGCATGTGCCGCGGTTTTTTATTGAGTTTTCATTTTCCGGGATGAAATCGCCATATAGACGAGCGTTATCAGCGTTACTGCGAGCGATATAGCCGAGAGCAGCTGCTGACTGTAAACGTGCATGCCGAGGAACGTGTTGCCGTTTGACTGTACGGCGGAGAGGATCCTGCCGGACAGAAGCGTGGCGCAGAAGCCGATGACGCCGGACACGCTGCTTTTGATGACTGTGGCGTGGACGAAATACTTTTCCGGAACGTACGCGTACGTTATGTTGAGCAGATTCTGGCTCGTGCCGGCGCAGCTGACGCTCTGCAGCAGCGTGAACGCTATGACGAGCCATCTCAGACCGGGCGCCGCGAACATGTTCACGAGGAAGGCGACGGACAGTATCACGAGCGCGAGCATGATGCCCTTGTAATAGCTGTGTTTATCCGAAAATCTGCCGAACGGACGCGAGGCGAAAAACCTCCCCGCGACGCCGACGGTGTTGATTATCTGTATCTGACCTATCGTATACGCGAGCTCGTCCTGCTTGTAAGTCCCCATGAAGCCTATCGTCGCGTAGGTGGCGATGTTGAAAAGGCAGTGGATCAGGAGCACGCGCAGGAAGCGTTTGTCCGTGAATATGTATCTGAGCGCGGGGATAAGCGGCTGCCGCGCCGTCTTTTCCTTAACCGGCTCGTTTTTGATGAGCATCAGGCAGACGAAATCGCAGATCGAGAAGACCGCCATGCACGCCGCCGTGAAGGCGAATCCCCCTTTCGTATTGCCGTGCGAATCGAACGCGTCCGTCGCAATGCCGATCAGAAGCGAGACGATGACGCCGGACGCGAGGGAGACCATCTCCTTTACGGACGCGTACCTCGCGCGGCGCGCGGGATCCACGAACGACATGCCCCATTTGAATATGACGCTCGTTACGAGATAGTTGCCGAAATACGCCGCGAGCATGCATATGACGAACACGGGACGCTTATACGCGTCGGGAAACGGCAAAAACGGTATGAGGTAAAGCGCGGTGAAGAGAAGCTGAGCCGCGGTGTGGACGGCGACAGCCGTTTTCTTCGTGTTCGTGATCCTGCCGACGACGAAAAGCGAGCAGAGCTGGAAAAGCATCGCAAGCGAAATAAATGATGATATGATCCCGCAGAGCGCGTCGTCGGCGCCCATGGATCTCAGAAGCTTTGCGAGAAAAGCATCGGTCACAACAAGCGCAATGAAATACTCAAAAGCACATTCTATCGTGTACGCTTTTTGTGACCGTTTGTATTCCGCAGAGCAGTATATGTTCTCCCCGGTATTATTCATTGTTTTCTTCTTTATTGTCCGTTTCCGTGTCGTTTGAGGTCGAGGGCTCGGCGGGCTTCGGCTTTCTTTCGGAGAACGCCGCCGTATCGTACTTGCTGGAGTATTTGCTTCCGTAGCCGTACTTGCCGTATTTTCCGTATTTTCCGTAGCCGTATTTTCCGTAGTTCCCGTATCCCTTGTAACCGGCTGTCTTCTCGTTCACGTCGTTCAGGATGAAGCCGACTATCTTGCCGTTCACCTTCGTCAGCGTCTCCACCGCGTCGCCTATGCCGCGTTTGTTGTCCGAGCCGGCCCTGACGACGAATATATATCCGTCCACCTTCTCCGCGAGCAGGGCGGCGTCAGATACGAGGTTGAGCGGCGGCGTGTCTATGAAGATGTAGTCGAATCTTTCCGAGCACGCCTCAAGCACCTTTTCGAATCTCGGTGAATACAGAAGCTCGGCAGGGTTTGGCGGTATGCTTCCCGCGGGGAGTATGCAGAGGTTCTTTATCTCCGTGGAGATTATCGGTATATCCTTCGTAAGTCTCGCGAGAACGTCTGACAGACCGGTGTTTTTCTTTATACGGAGCGCCTTGTTGATAGAGGGATGCCGCATATCCGAGTCTATTATCAGAACGTTTTTGCCGATGTTGGCAAACGATATCGCTATATTGATGCAGGTCAGCGATTTGCCGGCGTTCTCACTCGCTCCGCATACGGCGAAAACGCCGCATTTTTCGGAATGCTCGGTGAAAAGCAGATTTGTCCTGACCGTGCTGTAAGCCTCTCTCACGGAGAACGAGGTACGTCTGCTGAGTATCTTGAATTCCTTGAGGTTGGCGGCCTTGTTCTTTTTGACGGACCTATTCATCGTCTTCCTCCGTTTTCTCAACGTTTTCAAGATCAGCCGTGATCGTCGGTATCGTGCCGAGCACGGGATAACCGAACATATCCGTGAGATCTTCCGCGGTACGTACCCTTGTGTCGAGCATAGAAATGAGCACGAACGCAACGGCGCTGATGATGAAAGCCGCCGCCGCGGCGACCGCGGTGTTGCGCGTGACGTTCGGCGATATGCGGACGGCGGGTTTGTCGCCCTGCTTCTGTATCACCGACGCCTCACCGGTCTTGACGACGTCTATTATCTTCTGCGGCGCTATTTCCGCCACCGCGTCTATGACCCTGGCGGCGAGCTCCCTGTCGGTGTCTACGTAGTATATCCTGAATATCTCGGTATTGTCGACGGAGGACGCGCTCAGATTGGCTTTTATGCGTGAAGCGGTGACCGATCCGCCGAGACTTTCAACGACCTCGGAGAGGACGCTGTCTGTTTTCAGGATGATCGAGTAGGTGTTGACGAGCTGCTTCGCGACGCTCAGGTTGCCTGTCGAGACCTCGCCCTGCGCGTAATCCTTCGCGGAGACGTAGATCATCGCCTCGGCTCTGTATTTCGGCTTGATGAATTTCGCGTTTATGACGAAAGCCGCGGCTCCGACCACCGCCGTTATGATCAATATCGGCAAGAGATATCTCAAAAGGATCCTTAATATCTGTATGACCGATACCGAATACTCCTGACTGTTTTCTTTTTCGTTCATTGACTCTTGTTTTCCTTCCTTCGGTAAAGAGAGGGTTTTCAAAAAAACTTTGTAACATTATACACGATAAAAGAGACATTAGCGATTTGAATTTGAGAACAATATGTAAATTTCGACAGAGACCGCGCACGGCGCGACGCGGCTCCGTGCGAATTTTCAAATCCGCCTCAATTGGTTATTGATTTGTTCCGACTTGCAAACTATAATGGAGATGATAAAACAAAAGGAGGATCCGAAATGGCAGAGATAACTCTTACGCGTGAGAATTTTGACGTTGAGACGAAGGATAATACCGTCACCGTCCTTGTCGATTTCTGGGCTCCCTGGTGCGGTCCGTGCAAAGCGCTCGCGCCGACGCTCAAGGAAATAGCCGACGAATACGAGGGCAGGGTAAAGGTCTGCAAGGTCAACGTTGACGAGCAGCAGGAGCTTGCCCGCCGCTTCGGGATAATGTATATCCCGACGCTGATCGTCTTCCGCGGCGGCATGCCCGTCGCCACCGTGAACGGTCTCAGAAGAAAAGATGAAATACTTGAAATACTGGAGATAGAAAAATGAAATTATCCGACAGCATCGTTTACGTGGGAGTGAACGATCACAAGCTCGACCTTTTCGAGGGTCAGTACGACGTGCCGAACGGTATGGCGTACAATTCATACGTCATACTTGACAAAAAGACGGCCGTTTTTGACACGGTAGATGCGAAATTCGGCCACGAATGGCTCGACAACGTTCAGAACGCCTTAGGCGGCAGACAGCCGGATTTCCTGATAGTCCAGCATATGGAGCCGGACCATTCCGCGAACATACTTCAGTTCATGAAGACGTTCCCTCACGCCGTCGTCGTCTCGAGCCCCAAGTCCTTCCCGATGATGAAGAACTTTTTCGGAGAAGATTTCCGGGACAGAAGCCTCGCCGTGAACGAAGGCGATTCGCTCGTTCTGGGCGATCACACGCTCAGATTCATCGCGGCGCCGATGGTACACTGGCCTGAGGTCACGATGACGTATGACGAGCACGAGAAGACGCTTTTCTCGGCTGACGCCTTCGGCAAGTTCGGCGCGCTCGACGTCGATGAGGATTGGGCGTGCGAGGCGAGGAGATATTACTTCGGGATCGTCGGCAAATACGGCGCTCAGGTCCAGGCGGTGCTGAAAAAAGCCGCCGCGCTCGATATCGAACGCATCTGTCCGCTCCACGGGCCGGTCCTTACGGACACGATCCCTGAAGTGCTCAGACTGTACGGGCTCTGGTCGACGTATCAGCCGGAGACGGATGGCGTGTTCATAGCGTATACATCCGTTTACGGCAACACGAAAAAAGCCGTTCAGCTTCTGGCGGACAGGCTCAGGGAAAAGGGCTGCCCGAAGGTCTCCGTCGCCGACCTCGCGAGAGAGGATATGGCTGAGGCGGTCGAGGACGCGTTCAGATACGGAAAGATAGTCCTTGCAACGACGACGTACAACGCCGATATTTTCCCGTTCATGCGCGAATTCATACAGCACCTCACCGAGCGCGGATACAAGAACCGCACGGTCGGACTCATCGAGAACGGCTCCTGGGCGCCTCTCGCCGCAAAGACGATGATGAAAATGCTCGAGGGTTGTCAGAATCTTGAATTCGCGGAGCCTGTCGTGAAGATAAAGTCCGCAATGAACGAAGAGAACAAGCAGCAGATAGAGGCGCTGTCTGACGAGCTCTGCCGCGAATACGTGGCTATGAGCGACAAGCCCGAGACGAAGCAGGATCTCACCGCGCTGTTCAAAATCGGATACGGTCTTTACGTCGTGACGAGCAATGACGGCAAAAAGGATAACGGACTCATAGTCAACACCGTCACGCAGGTCACGAACACCCCGAACCGCATAGCCGTGACGATAAACAAGCAGAATTACTCACATCACATCATAAAGCAGACCGGTATAATGAACGTCAACTGCCTGTCGGTCGACGCGCCGTTCTCCGTATTCGAGTGCTACGGCTTCCGCTCCGGCAGGAACGTCGATAAGTTCGAGGGTCAGCAGGTACACCGCTCGGATAACGGGCTCGTGTTCCTGTCACAGTATATAAACGCCTTCATGTCGCTTAAGGTCGAGCAGTATGTCGATCTCGATACGCACGGGATGTTCATCTGCACGGTGACCGAGGCGAGAGTCATCTCGGACAGAGAAACGATGACGTATACCTATTATCAGGATAAGGTCAAGCCGAAGCCCGAGACGGAGGGCAAAAAAGGCTTTGTATGCAAGGTATGCGGATACGTGTACGAGGGAGACGAGCTGCCCGAGGATTACGTCTGCCCGCTCTGCAAGCACGGAGCCTCAGATTTCGAGCCGTTGAAATAATAACGTCAGCGTCGCACGGTCAAGTGCGGCGCTTTTTTTTGATGCAGCCCGGCGGCCCGAACGGACGTGCTCTGCGGCTTTTAAGCTCTTGGGGGTGCCCATCCCTCATAACCCCCAAACCCCCTTAACCCCTCCCACAACTCAGAAAGAGTTGAGGGGGCTCGGCTGAAAACGCGCGGAGCGCTCATAACTCGCCGAAGCGAACTTGTGAGCGTTGGGGGTTCCCGTAAGCCCCCGCCCTACGGCGAAGCGCGGCGGCATGTGGCGGCGTGCAATGATGCCGAATGAGATCCTTCGCCGCGCTCAGATGACAGCGTGCGGAGCTCTCATGACTGATAACCGAAGGCAGCGGGTCGGTTTTGTGCGCGGCGTCATTTTTGTACTAATTTTCAAATTGTTTTCAATTTGTGTAGAGCATTGGAGAGGATATTCATATATAATTATACTGATATATTTTTGACTTGGACGTGTAAAATGGAAATACTTGAAGTTCTGCTTGACGCGCTGATCGATACGGTGAAGCTGATACCGTTTCTTTTCGCGGCGTATCTTCTTCTTGAATATCTCGAGCACCGCTCCTCGAACAAGCTCGCCGACTTTCTGACGGACGGAAAATTCGGAGTTCCGGGCGGCGCCGTGCTCGGGTGCATCCCGCAGTGCGGGATGAGCGTTGCGGTCTCGCATCTGTTTTCGGCGGGCGCCGTAGGCGCGGGGACTCTCGTCGCCGTGTTCATATCGTGCTCGGACGAGGCGGTACCGGTGCTTATAGCCGATATCAGACACGCGGGCGCCGTCGTACCGCTTTTGCTGTCGAAGGTAGCGTTCGCCGTCGTCGCCGGATATCTGTTCGATCTCATATTCAAACGGCACAGATTCGAGGGCGGTCATCATCAGCACGAGCACGATTGCGACGAATGCGACAGAATAGAGGAGGCGCATCATCACCACTGCGGTGAAAAATGTGACGACAACGTTTTTCTGTCGGCGCTCAAGCGCTCCGCCGAGGTGCTGCTTTTCATCCTTGCGGTCAATATCGTAATGGGGCTTGCCGTCCATTTCATCGGTGACGAGGCGATAGCGTCGTTTGCGGAGAAGAACAGATATCTTCAGCCGCTCTTCGCCGGGCTGATCGGGCTGATACCGAACTGCGCCGGCTCGGTCGTGCTGACGAAGCTGTATATTTCCGGCTCGCTCGGCTTCGGCGCCGTGTTCGCCGGGCTCTCCGTCGGCTCGGGCATCGGCTATATCTCGCTCTTCAAGACGAACAAGCACCTGAAGGATAACCTGCTGATCATCGGATACATCTTCGTGCTGAGCGTCCTGATCGGTACACTCATACAGCTTATACCGTAATGTTCGGATATATAAGACCGTTCACCCCGGAGCTGAAGGTCCGGGAAAACGAGCTGTACGGCGCCGTCTACTGCGGGCTGTGCAAAAGCATGGGACGCGGGACGCGCTTCTATTCGCGCCTGTCGCTGTCATATGACGCGGTCTTCCTTGCGCTCGTCCTCGCCTCGCTTCGCGGCGAGAGGTTCGTGACGGAGGAGGGCAGGTGCGGACTCAACCCCTTCAGAAAAAAACTCATAGCGGCGGATTCGCCCCTTCTTCGCTTTTGCTCCGCCGCCTCGGCTGAGCTCACGTATTATTCGATGCTCGACCGTGTGAACGACGAGCGCGGGATGAAAAGGCTCGGCGCGAGACTGCTTCTGCCGGCGGTGAGGCGTATGAAGAAGAACGCGGAGAAGATATACCCGTTCGACACGGCTTATATCGAAAAGTGCCTCGGTGAGCTTTCCGCCATTGAATCGGAGGAGTCTCCGGATCTCGACCGCGCCGCCGAATGCTCGGGAAAGCTTTTGTCGTATATTTTCGAATGCGGCGCACCGGAGGGCAAGCGCGAAAGCGCGGGATATATAGGCATGTGCACCGGAAAATTCATCTACACGGCGGACGCCTGCGACGACCTTGAAAAGGATGAAAAAAACGGCGCGTACAATCCCCTCAGATTCGGAGAAGGGGAGCCGGACGTAAAGCTTTACGCCGCGTACGGCGCCATGTGCGTCGCCGCGGACAGGGCGGCGGGCGAGCTTTCGCTCGAGGGCTGCGACGGCGCGGAATTCTCGATCGCCGAGAATATAATGAGGCTCGGCATGGTCGACTGCGCGAGACGGCTTACACAGGAAAAGAAATCAGAAAGGAACCGGACCGGGAATGGAAAGAGATCCGTATGAGGTGCTGGGCGTTGCCCGCGGAGCCTCCGACGACGAAATAAAAAAAGCGTACCGTTCACTTGCGAAAAAATATCATCCCGACAATTTCACAGACGCGGATCAGAGAGCGCGCGCCGAGGAAAAAATGAAGGAGATAAACGCGGCGTATGAACGTATACAAAAAGGCGACACCGGGAGCGGCTCGTCGTCATCCGGGAGCTACTCCGGACCCCGCCAGGGCGGAACGGGCATCTACGCGACCGTCCGCAGACTCATAAACGAGAGAAGAGCGGACGAGGCTGAAGCGATGCTGAACGGCATTCAGACGGAGGAGCGCGGCGCGGAATGGCATTATCTGCGCGCGTGCGTGTTCGTTCTGCGCGGCTGGGTGTACGACGCGTACAACGAGGCGAACACCGCCGTGACGATGGATCCGTACAACGAGGAATACAGACAGTTATACGATACGCTGAACATGAACATAAACCGCAGTACGGGAACGTACAGATCCGCCGTGTCGGGCGATGAATGCGGTCTGTGCTCAAGCTGCTGTCAGGCGTACGCCTGTCTCAGCTGTCTCAGATGCATGTGCTGCAGGTGATATATGAAGAATAAAAACAGGATCAGGATGATCGCGCTGTGCGGAATTTTCTCCGCCGCGGAGCTGGTCATACTGTATCTTTCCAGTGTGTTCCAGGTGCTCGATCTCGCGATCGCCGCTCTCACCGTGCTTTTCACGGTCGTGCTTTTCATAGAATACGGTATAAAGCCCTCGCTTGCCGTGTATCTCGTCGTATCCCTGCTTTCCGTGCTGATAGTTCCGAACAAGTTCACGCCGCTCTGCTACGTGTTCTTTATGGGCATTTATCCGATCGTCAAGCCGTTCTTTGACAGACCGCCGAAGCCGCTCGGATATCTTCTTAAGCTCGTATACTTCAACGCGGGATATATACTGCTTTATTTCATAGTTTCGCATTTCGCCATGCTCGACGATATATTCGGCATAGGCTCCGTCATGTTCTTCGTCACGTTAGCGATGGCAAACGTCGCGTTCATACTGTGCGATTACGTAATAGGTCTCATGACGGCGCTGTATACTCTGAAGCTCCGCAGGAGATTCGGATTTGAGAGGATATTCAAAAAATGACGGTCGATCTGAACACGGACGTCAGACGCGTTTCCGGCGTCGGACAGGTTGCTGGGGAAAAGCTCCGCAAGCTGGGGATAGCCACGGTAGGCGATCTTCTGTATCACTTTCCGCGCGCGTATGAATTCCGCGGGAACGTCAAGACCGTCGCCTCCGTCGAAGACGGGGAGACGGCTTCCCTCATAATGACGGTGATGGCGCCGCCGACCTCCGCGCGTACCCGCAGCGGGCTCACGATGTTCAAGCTCCCTGCGGGAGACGGCACCGGCGCCTGCAGCATCACGTTCTTCAATCAGACTTACATAAGGAACACGTTTTCCGTCGGCGCCTCGTACAGATTTTACGGCAAGGTCAGCCGCCGCGGCAAACACGTTGAAATGACGTCGCCGGTTTACGAGCCGTACAGAGAGGATCTGCTCCCGCTTTATCCGGTCTACCCGGCGACGGAGGGATTCTCGTCTGTCAGGATAAACAAGCTGATTTCATCACTGATCGACCGTGCGGACACGGTCTTACCGGAAAATCTTCCTGATGACGTTGTCGCGTCGGAGTGTCTTATGTCGCGGACGGAAGCCGTGCGCGCGATCCACCATCCCGTATCTCTCGAGCAGATAGGAGAGGCGAAAAAACGTCTCGCCTTCGAGGAGCTTTTCGGCTTCGTCGTCAGCGCGAGGACGCGCAGACGTGAAAACGAGGAAAAAAGGTGCAAACCGCTTCACATCGTCGACTGCAAGCCCTTTGCCGCGTCGCTCGGATTTGAACCGACGTCGGCGCAGAAGCGCGTGATGAACGAGATATATTCCGATATGACCGGCGGCGCCGACAGAGCGCCGATGAGACGTATGGTCTCGGGAGACGTAGGATCAGGCAAAACGGCGTGCGCACAGTTCGCCGCGTTCCTCGCTTGCGAGAACGGGTATCAGGCGGCGCTCATGGTGCCGACCGAGATCCTCGCACGCCAGCATTACGCCGACACCCGCGGACTTTTTGAAAAATTCGGCAAACGCGTCAGGCTTCTGACTGGAGATACGACGGCAAAGGACAAAAAGACGGTATATGAGGAGCTTCTGTCCGGCGAATGCGACCTTGTGATAGGCACGCACGCGCTGATCACGGACAAGGTCGTCTTCAAAAATCTCGGACTCGTGATATGTGACGAACAGCACCGCTTCGGCGTCGGTCAGCGTGAGGCGCTTCTGAAAAAGGGAGAGGGCGCGCATATGCTCGTCATGAGCGCGACGCCGATACCCCGCACGCTCGCGCTCGTGCTTTTCGGCGACCTGGACGTATCCGTAATAGACGAGATGCCGCCCGGCAGACGCGCGGTGCGTACCGCGTACCGCGATGAAAGCAGCCGCGACAAGGTCTATAAATTCATTAAGGATCAGGTGGGTCAGGGCAGACAGGCGTATATCGTATGCCCCGGAGTCGAGGAAACGGGAGACGACGGACTTATCCCGCTTGAGGCGCTCGGCGCGGATTTCTCCGCCGAAAACTACGATAAAGAGATAAAACGCCGCAAAGCCGCGGTCAACTACGCGGAAACGCTGAGCACCGAGGTGTTCCCGGAGCTGCGCGTCGGATATCTGCACGGAAAGATGAAAAGCGCGGAGAAGAACGCCGTGATGAGCGCGTTCGAGAAAAACGAGCTCGATATCCTCGTGTCGACGACCGTCATCGAGGTCGGTATAAACGTGCCGAACGCGACCGTTATGCTGATAGAGGACGCGGAGTATTTCGGACTTTCTCAGCTTCATCAGCTGAGAGGGCGCGTCGGACGAGGGAAGTACGCCTCATACTGCATACTCATGGCTGACGACCCCGGGGATACCGCCGCCGCGAGGCTCCGTATAATGGAGCAGGAGAACAACGGCTACAAGATCGCGGAATTCGACCTGAAGCAGAGAGGACCCGGCGATTTCATAAGAGAAAACGACGAGAAGATCCGTCAGCACGGCGCTCTGAAGCTCCGTATGGCGGGCGCGCTTGACGACGCGCGTCTCCTTTACCGCGCGGTGGACGCCGCGGAAAAGTATCTGGGGGTGAAATAACATGCCGCTTTCTTTTATAAGAGCCGATATAACGCGCGTGGAATGCGACGCCTTCGCCGTACCGACGGATATTTCATTATCGGGCGGCGGCAACGTCGAGGCATCATTGTTCGGCGCCTGTCCGGAGCTTCGGCTGAAGGCGGCTTCGGAATATGAAAGGACCGGTCGCTTTCCGGTCTATGTCGAAAACGGAGCGGATCGCCCCGCCGCCGTCTTCACGTACGTGCCGCGGTATAACGGGAACAACGAAAAAAATCTTGAGGCGTGCGTATACTCGGCGCTTCTGTGCGCCTCGGAGCACGGCTGTGACAGGATCGCGCTTCCGCTGATCGGCGCGGGCGCGAACGGATTTCCCGTCGGAGCCGCGTTTTCGGCGGCGATCGGCGCCTGCCGCGCGTTCATAGAGCGGAACGACGCCGATATCACGCTCGTAATTTACGATCGGCCGTCCTATTCGTATATTGAAAATCTGTTCGGTGACGTAAAACAGTACATAAGCGACAACGAGATAAAGCCGCAGATCACGGGAAGAGAACGGGGAGCGTACAACGTTTTCGCGTATGACGCCTTAATGAGACCGGATACCCGAAAAAAGGCGAGGATGAAGTCCGCCGCGCCGATGCTCGGCAGCGTTGCGGCACCGGAAGCGTACGAATGTGAGCCGGCGGAGCAGTCGCTTGACGATTACATAAAGAACGTCGACCGCGGGTTTTCGGAGACCCTGCTCGATCTTATAGACAAAAGCGGTATGACGGACGTACAGTGTTATAAACGCGCAAACGTCGACCGGAAGCTGTTTTCAAAGATCAGATCGTCACCGGATTACAGACCGAAGAAGAGCACGGCGCTCTCGTTCTGCATCGCTTTGCGGCTCTCGCTCGACGAGACGCAGAGCCTGCTCGAAAAGGCGGGGTATACGCTTTCGAAAAGCGACAAAAGAGACCTTATCGTTGAATATTTTATAAAGAATAAAAACTACGACATATTCAGCATCAATGAAGCGCTGTTTGCGTTCGATCAGAATCTGCTCGGAGTGTAAGGAAGAAACAGGAAATGAAGTATTACGTGGATTTTGAGGCAACGCAGTTCGATCAGGAGATAATCTCCGTCGGCTGCATAAACGAGAACGGAAGGGAGTTCTATTCGCTCGTCAGGCCTCACAGTATGAGAAAAATGACCGGATTCATCACGGAGCTGACGGGGATAACATCCTCGGAGCTCAGACGCGCGGACGACGCGGACGACGTTTTTGAGCGTATGTACGACTACATAGACAAATCCGAGAGCGTACAGTTCTACTGCTACGGCAACTGCGACGGCAGATTTGTGAAGATGACTATGAGACACGTCACGTCGTTCAAGGCGCAGTGCATGCTCGGACTTATATACAGCAGTCTGGTCGACGTTTCGCCCGCCATGTCCGAGATCTTCAAGACTAATCAGACGGTATCGCTTTACAAGCTTTCGGATTATTTCGGCGCGAAGGGAGCGCAGAACCATAACGCGCTCGCCGACGCGAAGCTTTTAAAGCAGATCATGGAGAGATCCGAGGGACTTCAGCTCGAGGAATGCCCGTTCCCGGAGTACGTCAGACCGGCGAAGCCCGAGGTGAAGCATCAGCCGGAGCAGGTCAGGAACCCTCACGTCACCGCGAGCTCCGGCAGCGAGACCTTCGCGTTCGCTTCCTACGGCAAGGCGGCTGACTGGATAATCTCCGAGCTGCCAGAAAAAGCCACCGTTTCCGCGGAGACGAAGAGCAATATAAGCAACAGGATAGTACGCGCGGCGGCAAACGGGAGCTCATACCGCGGTTTTATCTGGAAATCGGTGAAGCGCAAGACGGAGCCCGAGTCCGAAGCGGAGCCCGCGGCGGCGGTACCGGAAGCCGTGGCGGAAATTAATTAACAATATGTAAATTCTCACATTTTATTGTAAGAAAATACGGAATAAGCGCGTCTAACACAGTGAACAAACAAAGGAGGCGTCAAATGAGAAAGTACTACGGAAAAGAAAAGTGCAGGATCTTAAAACAGGTCCGTGCGGAAATAGCGAAAAACAACGGCATAGACTGGATCATAGAGGAATGTCCTCACAAAGGGGACTGCTTAGGCACATGTCCGAAATGCGAGGCGGAAGTAAGGGAGCTTGAGAAAAAGCTCGAAGAACGCAGAAAGCTCGGTCTGAACGTGGCGCTCGCCGGCGTGGCCGCCGGTATAGCGCTGACAGTGTCGGGCTGCGCGCCTCAGCCGTACGCGCTTCAGGGAGACGTCCCCGCTGCCGGTGGGAACAACGGTCAGACAACGTCGGATCAGGCGACCGAGGCGCCCCAAAGCACGGAAGGCGAGACCGGGACGCTTGAGCTTCCGGGAGAGATACTCGACGACGGATCGGCTCTCACGATCGACGGAGACCACGTCATTATGGGTGGCATGACCGTCGAGGAAGTACTGATGGGAGAACCTATGCCGGAATGGCCTGAGGAGCTTTCCGGTAAGTCGACCGAAGAAACGGAGACGGAGCCCGAAACGCCGGAGGTAAAAGAACCCGAAGAACCGGCGCTTATGGGTAAAATAGCCGCTCCGTACGACGAAGACCTTGAGTGATATCACGTTCCCGCTCTGGAAGATAAGCCGTCTGAGAATGGCGACGGACGGCACGGGCGTGACCGCGCTTGTCGCCGCGCAGGGCTGTCCGCTCGACTGCAGATACTGTATCAATCAGCCGAGCAAGTCTTTCGGATGCGAAAAAAATCTGACGCCTGCCGAGCTGTACGACCGCGTGAAAAAGGACGGTCTGTACTATTCCGCGACCGGCGGCGGCGTCACGTTCGGAGGCGGGGAACCGCTCCTGCACGCCGATTTCATAGCCGAATTCCGCGGGATCATCCCGGCGGAATGGCATATTTACGCCGAGACTTCGCTTTACGTTCCCGAAGACAGCGTAAAGACCGCCGCCCGGGCGGTCGATCACTTTTTCGTCGACGTGAAAGACACGGATCCGTCGATATACCGCGCGTATACCGGCGGCGACGTGAACAAGGCGCTTGATAATCTGAAATTGCTTTTATCACTGGCAGGCGCCGGGCGGATAACGGTGCGTCTGCCGCTCATTCCGGGCTTCAATACGGAGGATGGCAGGAAAAGGAGCGCCGCATATCTTGAGAGCATCGGCATCACGGATCTCGACCTTTTTGACTACAAGATCCCGGAAATTTGAAAAAAACACTTGACAAAACGGAAAAAATATGGTAGTATTATCTCGGTTAGCAAACGCTAACCGACTTTTTGACACCTGAGTTAGCAAATGCTAACTTTATGGGACAGCGCCGCCGGACTGGAAGACTCCGAAAATGCCGTGTCCGCGGCGGGCGGCCGTTATCTGAGCTGACCGGACCATACCCGGAAACGCCGTCGACGCTTGAGCCGCAGTACCCGCCACCCGGTGCAGCGGCTCACATTTTTTTGTTTTTCCGCGCCCGGACTCTTGAAATATTTACAATCCCGGAATATAATGTAATTATGTAATATCATCAAGTCACAGCATTATCAAAAATCCGGAGGAGAAAATGAAAAAGATCACGGCTGTTTTACTATCGGTTATCATCGCGTTATCGCTTTTCGCGTGCAGACGCGGAGCGGACAATGAGACAACGGCGCCCGGGAGCGCCGCACCCGAAACAACGTCCGGCGGAGGACAAAACACACCCGCGCCGCACGGAGCGAGCGAAAACAACACCAATATGCTGTCAACGTCCGGCAGGGTCGCGTACGCCGATGGCTACACCTACTTCGTATCGGATGGCATGCTCGGCAACGGGAAGCTGACCGGAGAGTTCGACACGGACGATATCTACCGCATAAAGGACGGCGAGGAAACGGCGACGCTTCTGCTCTCGCTTCCGAAGCACCTGTACGACGGGATATCTCAGACCACGGTTTTCGGTCTCATCCCGTACGGTGAAAACCTTTATTTCGAGATGAAGGACGGTATAGGCATAGGGAAAGGAACGTCCCTGTACCGTCTGGATATGAGATCCGGAGAGTATTCGCCGGTCATCAGCGGCAGCAACAGAAAGTCGCGGGCCAACTCGTACAACATATCCGACGGAAAGCTGTATAAACAGAAAGTCAACGTGACGGAAGACGGGATGACGTACGAGTATTTTCAGGTGGATCTCGCAACGGGCGGCGTGAGCCGGTTCGAACCCGATCTCGGTACGACGGATCCCACGGAGATCATATGCGTCGAGGACGGATACGTCTACTTCTTCAAGCTCGGCGGCGAGTATGAGGAGCCTTTCGGCATCTTCCGCACGCCGCTTTCCGGCGGTAAGTGCGAGGATGTCGTACCGATAACGACCGGCATCCACGGCGCATACGTTACCCAGGGCCGCGTCCTGATCGTTGAGGAGGAAAAAGACGACCGCATACAGGTATATGACGTGAAGACCGGAGAGCGGATCGGAGAGCTCGTGATTGACGAAGACAAGCCTTTCAACATCTGCGGCGACACGGTATACTACATCAAAGGCGACAGCGAGCTTTGCGCCATGAACATCGACGGAACGGGCGAGCATACTGTGGTCGCAGGCAGAGAAGGCTTCGACGTGATGCTTCTGGGCGTCTGCAAGGATCACTTCATGCTGCTCGACAACGATCTGCTCGTTTACAGAATGGAGAAGACCGGACGCATACTTCCGGGCAACCCGATAGTGAAGGCGGTCGAAAGGCCGGAGGATAAGACGGATGAAAACGGTTTTGTTTACCGCGAATGGGAGAACGCCGTTGAGATCGTCGGCTACACGGGCACCGAAAAGACCGTGAATATCCCGAAGGTCATAAACCATAAGGAAGTGACGAAGGTCGAGCTGTTCAACGTGGGAGAGTCCGCCGCCGAAAAGATAGTCATACCGGAGGGCGTTTATTCCGCGGTAATCTATTCATCGAGGACGGTCAGGGAGGTAGAGCTTCCGCGCAGTCTCGGACATATGAATTACAGAGGCTTCCCGTACTCGTTCGAGTGCGCGGAGGGCTGCGTTTTCAAATATAACGGAACGATGGCGCAGTGGCAGTCGCTTTACGATTTCTGCCGCGAATACCATGACTGTTCGGTAGATACATACGGCACAAGATCGCCTGTCGTACAGTGCACGGACGGTGTGTGGGAGTTGCCCGAAAATAACTGAAAATAATCCGAATATTATTGCAATATTCACAATTGAGTGGTACAATAAAGAAAAAAGCCGCCCGAGGGCGGAAAAGATACAAAAGGAGTTATTATATGAGCACAAGATACGAATCCGCAAAAGCCATATACGCGAAGCTCGGTATCGATACCGACGCCGTTATAGCTAAGCTGAAGGACATCCCCGTAGCGCTTCACTGCTGGCAGGGCGACGACGTCATAGGCTTCGACCATGACGGTCCTCTTACCGGCGGCATCCAGACGACAGGCAACTATCCCGGAAAGGCGAGAACGCCCGATGAGCTGATGTCCGATATAGACAAGGTCATATCCCTCTGCCCCGGCAAGCTGAAGCTCAACCTTCACGCCTGCTACGCGATATTCGAGCCCGGTGAGTTCGTCGATCGCGACAAGCTCGAGCCGAAGCACTTTGCGAAATGGGTAAAATTCGCGAAGGAAAGAGGCATGGGCATAGATTTCAACCCGACCTTCTTCTCCCATCCGAAGGTAAAAGACGGTCTGACCCTCTCCTCCCCCGATGAGGAAACGAGAAAATTCTGGGTCGAGCACGGTAAGGCCTGCATCCGTATATCCGAGTATTTCGCCCGCGAGACCGGTATCCCCTGCGTTATGAACATCTGGATAGGCGACGGCTTCAAGGACGTCCCCGCCGACAGAATGGGCCCGAGACTCCGCTACAAGCAGTCGATCGAGGAGATCATCGCCGAGCCGCACGATCCCAAGCTCGTCAAGCCTTGCGTTGAATCCAAGGTCTTCGGTATAGGCGTAGAGTCCTACACCGCCGGCTCCGCCGAATTCACGCTCACCTTCGCCGCAACTCATGAGAACGTACTGCCGCTGATGGACAACGGTCACTATCATCCGACCGAGGTCGTCTCCGACAAGATCCCCGCTTTGCTTTGCTACTTCCCGGAGATCGCTCTTCACATCACCCGCGGCGTCCGCTGGGACTCCGACCACGTCCTGCTCCTCGACGACGAGACGAAGGAAATGGCAAAGGAGATCGTCCGCTGCAACGCGCTTGACAGAGTTTACATGGCGCTCGACTACTTTGACGCGAGCATCAACCGTATCTCCGCCTGGACCGTAGGCGTAAGATCCTGGAAGAAGGCTCTGCTCGCCGCGATGCTCACCCCGCACGCCGAGCTGAAGAGGCTCCAGGACAATGCGGAATTCACCGAGCTCATGGTCCGTCAGGAAGAGATGAAGATGCTTCCTCTGGGCGACGTCTGGGAAGAATTTTGCCGTCAGTGCGGCACCACCGAATGCGGCTGGTTCGAAGAAGTCAAGAAGTATGAGGCTGAAGTCCTCTCAAAGAGAAAATAATCAAAAAATGAAATGAGCCGCTGACATGGCGGCTCATTTCCGTAAAGGAGACGTTATGATCAAAATAGGAATCGTGGGCGCCCGCGGCCTGTCTGTCGTACAGGCGATAAAAGCGATGCCGGAGGAGGCGAAGATAACCGCGATGTGCGACCTTGACGAAGGCGCGCTTCAGGCGGCGAAGGACGCGATAGGCGATCCCGAGCTTCAGCTTTACCGCATTTACGACGATATGCTTGAAAAGGCCGATATAGATGCCGTCGTCGTATCTACGCCGATGCAGCTCCACGTCACACAGTCGATCGCCGCGCTTCACGCCGGCAAGCACGTTATGTGCGAGGTGACGGCGGCGGTGTCGATGGATGAGCTCTGGTGGCTGATCGAAGCCGTTGAAAAGTCCGGTAAGATCTACATGTACGCGGAAAACTACTGCTACATGCCCGAGGTGCAGCTTGTCCGTCAGCTCGTCAAAAATGGATTCTTCGGCGAGATCTATTACGGTGAGGGTGAATACACTCACGACTGCACGTCCCTGCGCACGTGGCACGGCAAGACAGGCTGGCGCAGCTACTGGCAGATGGGCACGCGCGGATCGTTCTATCCCACGCACAGCCTTGGCCCGGTGATGCAGTGCTTCGATGACGACAGGATCGTTTCGATCGCGAGCTTCAGCCCCGGAAATCACAACCCGTTCGGGCTCCGCAACGACGACCTGACGCAGACGATGTGTCAGCTCAGATCCGGAAAGCTCGTCAAGATCAGAGTCGACACCGTATCGCCCCGTCCGCACGCGATGGCTTATTATCAGATACAGGGAACGAAGGGCTGCTACGAATCCCCGCGTCTCGGCGGAGAACCGATGATAGCGCTCGACGGAGATGAGCCGCGCACGGGCTGTTATACGTGGAAGCCGCTGTTCGACTATAAGGAGTATCTGCCGGAACGCTACAAGAGCGGAGAAGGCGACGCCGCGGGCCACGGCGGCGGAGATTATTACATAGTCAAGGATTTCATCGAGGCGATAAAGACAGGCGTACAGCCGGAGCTCAACGTCTATAAAGCCGCGGAATGGACGTCCGTCGCGCTCCTGTCTCAGCTGTCCGTCACGAACAACGGGCGCGTGCTCGACGTACCGGATTTCCGCGCCGGCATGAGCTGGGAAGAAAAGAAAATAAAGATCTGACAAGAGAGAAGGCTCCCCCGACCGATGACGGCGAGGGAGCTTTTTGCGTCTTTTTGGCTGTTCTTTATTTTTTGCGGAATTCGCTGACCTTGGCGCACGCCGCCGCAAACATCTTACGGCTGCCGTCTGCCGAAGACTCGAACGCCTCGGCGTTTGCGGCGCCTACGCCGATGCTCTCCGCCGCTTCCGCCGCGTCGATATTGGAGGCGAGAAAGATGAAGTTCCAGCCTTCTTCCTTCTTCTTTTTGATCGTTTTTCTGACCTGATCGCCCGTGTACTCATGGCTCGCGTTCTCAAGACCGTCCGTCATGATCACGAACATCGTCTTTTCGGGAACGTCCTCGGGACGGATGTATTTGTGGATAGTCTCGATGTGCTTTATCGTGTTGCCGACCGCGTCGAGCAGAGCGGTGCAGCCGCCCACGCGGTAATCCTTTTCCGTCATCGGCGCGATCTTCGAGATGTCGACCCTGTCGTGTACCGTCTCCGACGCGTTGCTGAAAAGCACCGTGGTGACGAGCACGTCGCCCTCAAGCTTCTTCTGTTCGTCCACCGTCGAGTTGAAGCCGCCTATCGTGTCGGTCTCAAGACCGTGCATCGAACCGCTCTTGTCGAGTATGAATACGAGCTCCGTTGTGTTTTTCTTCATTTTGTGTTTCCTCTCTTTCGTTTTTTCTGAGCCCATTATAGCACGGAAAAAACAAAAAAGGTCGCTTTGAAAGCGACAAATAAAAAGCGCCGGCTCCCTTGCGGGAGCCGTCGGCCGTGTCGTAAGCCGGGTTCTGTTTATGACGGCCATCTGTCTTGGCGTGTGCGTCGCCGCACAGCTCTTTGCCACCCCGGAAATTCCCTTGCGGGACGGACGGGCAGCCCTTCTTTCACCCGGTGTTGCATCGGATAGGGTTTACATTTGCACGGTGTTGCCACCAATGCCGGTGAGCTCTTACCTCGCCTTTCCACCCTTACCTCGGGAACCCCAAACCATGCTGACGCATGATTTGAGGACCCCTCGGGGAACCCCAAACCGCGCAAGCGCGATTTGAGGACCCCCTCGGCGCGCTCAGGATATTACCCGGATACGCCTGAGGCGGTATATTTCTGTTGCACTTTCCCGGAGGTCACCCTCGGCGGACGTTATCCGTTATCCTGCCCTGTGATGCCCGGACTTTCCTCACGGTAATACCTTTCGGCGCCATACCGCGCGGTCGTCTGACACAGCCTTTTGATTATACTCTTTTTTTATCTTTTTGTCAATATCAAATCCTCAACATATGATTGTGAACTTTTATTTAACATTATCCGGGGAATATTGACTTTACAGTATACTGTAATGTTATAATCAACGCAAAGGAGGGCGCTGTATGATAAAAATAGGAAATATGGCAAAAATATGCGGCGTCAATACGCAGACGCTGCGTTATTATGACGCGGAGGGCGTTCTTCGTCCGGAGGCTACGGATAAATACACCGGTTACAGACTTTATTCACCCTCCGATATTGAAAAATTCCGCAAAATACAGTTTTACAAAAGTCTCGGTTTTGAATTGAACGAGATAAAAGAGCTGTTCACTGCGGACGGTGATAAATACAGAGAGATGATGATAAAAAGAAAAAAAGAGATGCTCTCCGATATTACCGAAAGCAAAGAAAACATAAGAAAAATAGACGAGCTTACGCATAAGCCGGAAAAACTTGATTTTTACGCCCTGCTTGATTTTCCTTTCACGGACGATCCCGGCGTCGCAGGCAAATGGACGCTCTGCGGTCAGCTTGCGGATAAAAACGATATAACATCTTTGACCGAGCCGGACGGCTTTGCGCATAAAGAGATACCGTTTCTGCCCGGCGGCGCGTTCGTCTGGGTGTGGTTCTGGACGAAAGGCGTTTTATACAGGATCTTAGGCGACCACGGTTTTGCCGTACCGAATCCTTATACTGTTATCGAAAAAGACGGCGAAAAGTATATGACGATAGAATACTTTGACGACAACTGTATTGAAAACGGCGACGATCCGGTCTATTTGCTCTACAAACAGACCGACAACGCTTTATATACGTCAAAGACCGTAAAAAAACGCGTGGACGACACGGATATGCCGTACGTCGACGACCCTGCCGTGTCGGGCGAATGGGAAGCGGTGGATTTCATCAAAACCGTAGAAAGCTTTGATACGTCAAAAATGAATTGGAAAAAAGAAAACCTCTGGATTGTTTCCGTGCGCTTTTTACCGCGCGGGATATGCACTAAAACCGTAAAAACGGAAAAGGGGACGGCAAACATCACAGTACGTTATACAAAGGATTACGTGCTTAACGACAGAGAAATGACCGCGGAAAAATATGTGATAAAACGTATAAAAGATGCTGAATTCCTGTTCTTACAGCACAAATCCGGAGATTACTCGTACGGCGGGTGCGAGCCCATGCTGTATGTTTTTAAAAGAAAAAACGAATGACTTTTTTCGATCGCTGTATATAACAAAAAACGGATAATAAGGAGCGGCAGAATGAAAGTATTCAACAGAATAAAACCCGTCCTGTTCTGGATCACAGCGCTTGTCGCCGGTCATCTTGCGCAGTCACTGATATTCGGGCTTGCGCTCAACTCGATAGTCGAGAACATCTGGCGCGACGGATATGAGCCAAAAGCGGCAGCGGTCATAACGGTCTACGCGATAGTCATACAGATAGTTTTCTGTATCGTTTACACGGTCATAAACACGCGCAGCGTGACTTTCCGCGACGAAATGAAGGCGGAAATAAAAAACAAAACGCCGGTCTTCGACGTTTTCAAAAAGCATTATTTGAAGAACGCCGTGTTTGAGATACCGGTATATATCGTATTTCTTATACCTTACACGCTGTTTTACGCGTTTTCTAGCGTTGACCTTGCAAATTCGTTTTCGTTTGAGAAGTTTTATATAATGGAGCTTTGGGCGTATATAACAAGCGGAAACGCTGTACTCGGGATCTTGATATCTGTTGCCGTTACGTTCGTTATTTTATACGCGGTCAGATTTATCGTTCTTTTAATTATGAGAAAAAGCCTTATTGAAAATTCCGTAACGCTTCAGTAAAGGAAATAAGATTTTGAAATACCTGTTTATATTCATATGCGCCACTTTGATATGCGTAGTGATTTATAAAATTTTGAGGATCGTATTTGAAAGACTCGGTTATTATAACGCACTGAAAAAATACTGCAGGCAAACCGGCGGGACGATAAAAAAGAACTCGCTTTATAAATCGTTTTTCAGGGTTTATTCCGGATATGATATTGAAATGACCGCCGGCGGAAGACCGTACGGCATAAAATTCTTTCCGAAGTATTTTAAGAACAAAAACCTGCTGATAGAAAGCGAAAATAAAGCGTGTATTTTAAAAAATACCGGCGTTATGGGCATATCGCGGCGCGGATCGCTGCCCGGCGTCAGAACGCTTACGCCGGACGTCATAAACGAGGTCATAGGGCGGAGAATAAAGATCGATCTTACCGGCGCCGACCGGGGATATGAAAATATCCTTATATTTTCTCCCGGATGCAAAAGAATTTACTATGTAAAAGAAGCCGGGCGCGCCGAGGCGTATAACGGCGACGACGTTTTCGGCTACACCGTTTATTATAATAAAAACAAACTGATCGAAAATCTGAATTTTCAAAAATGACCCACCGCGGCGCATTCGGGGCGTGAGGAAAAAATGAAAAATAATGAATTGAATCTGCCGGCTGACCTTAAAAAATTCGCACGGGTATCAAAGCTGAAACCCGTGCTTGTATTCGTTTTGTGCGAATTGATCTCTCTTTTGTTTTTCTTTTTTACAAAAGACTTTATGTATCAAACAGAATATATAGCCAAATACAATATCATAGGCCACGTTTTTTACGCGGTCATATTCCTTATACCGTTTTTCATCTCCGGCATCCGTCAGGCGTTCAGCGATAAGACATATCTCGGAGAAGTCGAAAAAGTCAAGGTAACGACGACGCAGGACTACCAAAGAGCGTTCAAGCCCTCAATAGACACAGGATATAAAAGAAATACGATATATCTGTTTGTAAGAGACCAAAACGGCGGCGTTGAGAAAAGAAAAGTATACAGCACGCGCGCAAAACAAGATCAGGAGCTTGATTATTTCAAAGCCGGCGACCGCGTTTTCCATATTTACGGGAGCAAATATACGGTCATCATCCCGAAGCCGTCCGACACGATGGCGCAGTGCGCCGTCTGCGGGATAACGACGGATATAAACAAAGGGTATTGCCATAAATGCGGTTATACCCTGCCGTCGTTTTTTTCAAAAGAATGATCCGCCGTGCGCAGCCGGTATATTTGTTATTCATCAATCTGATACAGCGTATCATATACCCAGTGAGCCGGATTGTCCCGTATATATTTTAATGTTTCCTCGTATTCTTCTTTGTTTCTGATTACATGTTCGTAAAATGACGTTTGAAACACTTTATCAATATGGCATAACTTTTTACATTCTCTTGTTGTCAAAGATTTATACGTACAAATTATATCCATGATCGTAGGGCGGGGGCTTGCTCCCGCCGCGCCGCACGATGGATTTATGACGAGGTGGATATGATTCGGCATGATGACGTATGAATATATCCTGAGCGTCGGATAACGATTTTTGAGCATAAAAAGCTGGTTTTCTGCGATTGTACCGTAATCCGTATATTCGACGCTGATTTTCTCGCATGCGGCGGGAGCAAGCCCCCGCCCTACGACGCGGGAGAATATACACTTTCTGTTATGCGCGCAAATCGTAATGAAATACAGTCCGGTTGACGAATAATCGTACGTGTCGAGTCTCGGGTGTTTTCTTTTCGGCAGTTTTTCCGTATCCGTTGTCATTGAGTCTTGCCCTTTATCTTATCCCAATACGCTTTTGCGGTCTGTTCGGTTTTGTTATTGCCGTATTCGTAATATTTTTTATCCTTTATATCGTCCGGCAGGTACTGCTGTTCGCACCAGTCGTTTTCATAGCCGTGCGGGTATTTGTACTCTACGCCGCGCCCGAGCTTTGCGGCGCCCTGGTAATGGCTGTCGCGCAGATGATCGGGTACGTTTTTGCCGAGACCCGCCGCGATATCCGCCTCCGCTTTTTCGTACGCGAATATACCCTGCGCGGATTTCGGCGCGGTGGCGAGCGTTATCACGGCGTTCGTCAGCGGTATGCTCGCCTCGGGCAGCCCCAGCTCCTTCGCGCTCTCGCAGCAGGCGCGCGTGATGACCGCCGCCATCGGGTACGCGAGCCCTATATCCTCGCTCGCTATCACCTGAAGTCTGCGGCAGACAGACAAAAGCTCGCCCGCTGACAGAAGCTTTGCAAGATAAAACACCGACGCGTCGGGATCGGAGCCTCTGATCGACTTCTGGAACGCCGACAAAAGATCGTAATGACCGTCGCCGTCGCGCTGGAAGGTTCCGGTGCCTTTCATCGCGTCCGGGACGAATCTGTCCGTAAGCTCGCGGTCGATTTTGCTGTCCGCGGCGTAGTAAACGTGCTCGAGCAGACCTATGCTCCGCCGCACGTCGCCGCCGCACAGACGCGCGACGTATTCAAGCGTGCTGTCGTCGCAGACGCATTCCGTTTTGTTCTCCTCATTCAGCATGCCGAGCGCGCGTCTGAGCACGGGCACGCAGTCAGCCGGCTCCACCGGCTTGAACTCGAACACGGCGGAACGCGAGATTATAGCCGGGTAAACGTAGAAAAACGGATTTTCCGTCGTCGACGTTATGAGCGTTATCCTGCCGTCCTCTATATATTCGAGCAGCGACTGCTGCTGTTTTTTGTTGAAATACTGTATCTCGTCTAAGTAAAGCAGTATACCGCCCGAGCCTATGACGGTATCCGTCTGCGATATGACGTCCTTGACGTCGGACAGCGACGCCGTCGTCGCGTTCAGCTTGTACATCGTCATATCCGCCTGAGCCGCTATGATGTTGGCGGCGGTGGTCTTGCCGGTGCCGGGCGGGCCGTAGAATATCATATTGGTGATATGCCCGCCCGATATCATCCTTCGGAGCGAGCCGTTTTCGGAAAACAAATGCGACTGACCGGCAATGTCGTCAAACGACCGCGGTCTCATCCTGTCTGCCAGAGGACGAACGAACATATTTTTCTCCCTGATTTTTTTCTTCATTATAACACAGCCGCCGTTATTTTTCAATCTGCTTTTGTAAACTATTGACAATCGCGAAAATCTGTGATAAAATACATACAGAATAACGTTTTACAGGAGGGTAATATGATACTATCCAGTTTATTTGAACGCGTTAAAAGTCTTTTCAAGACCGCGGAAAAGAAAGCCGTGACAGCTCTGAACACAAAGACGATCACGTTCACGACGGTCACCGGTGATCCCACGGATCTGACCGCGCTCCCGCCGTTCAACAGACAGGATCCGAGGGAAGTTGCCGCCATGACCGTTCTTGCGCTCTGCAGATATACGAAAAATCAGGAAGAGTGCTTCGCGATGCTCAACGACCTGAGAGGTCCCGATCCGCTCAGCAACATAGACAAGGAGTTCATCCGCGACCGCTTTGCCGACGAGCACGATTACGTCGTAAGATCGTATTTCGTAGGCGCAAAGCCGGATAACGATTACACCCCCTCAAGACCTCTGCAGGTCAAGGTAATAGAGCAGTCGAACAGCTTTGACAATACGACGTATGCGAGACTGTGGATCCAGTGCGGCGGTTCCGATTCTCCGCGCCAGGTAACTCTGCGCAAGAAACCGTCAACAGGCGAGTGGTTCGTCAATCAGCACCAGTTCCTGCTTGCGGGCATCAGACTCCCCAAATCCCAGGATAAGTGGGCGTGATGAGATAACATCAAAGCCGCCGGTTTTTCCGGCGGCTTTTTGCCCCCGGTTGATTTATTCACAATAATGTGATACAATCATGCCATAAAGCAAAGAGGTATGAAATGAAATTTCTTCAATGGGCGGGAAAGCGCCTCGTACGCGCCTGCATATATTTCACGGCGGCGCAGCTTTTCATAACCGCCATGTTCCAGCTCTCGGCAAAGGACGGATCGCAGGGCCATTTTCTGATGTTCGATATCGAGATCGTTCTTCTCGGCTTCTCGATCGTTATGGCTTTGGCGCAGGATATACTTTCGGTCAGGCAGCTGTCGCTTCCGATACGCGTGCTTCTGCATTTCCTTTCGACGATGCTCGCACTGTTTTTACTGTTCAGGATCGTAACGGGGCAGATCACCAACGTCACGCGGCTCGTGTATCTTCTCGCGGGCGCGGCGTTCATCTACGCCGTGACGGCGGCTGTCGTCCTCATTGTCAGGGCGGTGCGCCGCGGTCATAAAACCGACGATAAGGAATACACCCCGATGTTTAAAAAATAAGCCGCAGGAATAACGTATAAAGCCCGTTTTCGCGGGCTTTTGTTACGTTTTTGAAAACTGTCAGAAATTTTTGTCACAAAACGCAGATTTTCGCGTTTATTAAGTGAGCGCTCAAAAAAAGCGGACGCACGCCGCCCCGGAAAGGAGAAAAGATGCTTGAGCTGCCGTTATCCGCGGTCAGCGGAGAAGATAATAAGACGTTTCTTGCAAAGCTTTATGAGCTGTACGGCGCCGCGGTGCTGTATACGGCAGATCAGCTGCTGAACGACCGTCAGAGCGCCGAGGACGTTTTACAGGATACTTTCGTAAAGATCATCCCGCTTCTCGAAAGACTGCGGGAGCTTGACCCGGACGAGCGGAAGGGATATCTGATTCAGACCGCGAAGCACGTGTCATACGATAAGCTGAGAAAAATAAAAAGAGAGAAAAAAGCCGCGGAAAAGCAGTTTGAGGCGGCGAAGGCGTACGAGCTCGATCTCGCCGGAGGATACGACGCGGATACGCTTTATAAAGCCGTCGCACAGCTTGACGAAAGAGAGAGGTACGTGATTTACGCGAGGTTCGAAGCGGAGCTTTCGTACGGCGCCGTCGCCTTACAGCTTGGCGTAAGCGAGGCAAACGCGAGACAGATCATGTCGCGGGCTTTGAAAAAGCTGCGCGGGATCATGAAAGGAGAGTGATCTTTATAAAACAGACTGGTAAAGAAGCGCTGCTCCGGGCGCTTTACAGGTGCGAGGCGGACGCGTCCGGCGTGCCGGACGGCGATACGCCGGATATAACGGAGAAGACGGCGCGCAAGATGAACAGGATCTTATCCCGCGGTAAAACGGCCGGCAAAGGACGCACGGGAAAGGCGCTGAAAATATTCGCCGCGGCCGCCGCGGCGGCAGTCGCGCTGACAGCCGCAGTCGCCGCAAGCGGAGAGATTAGAGAAAAAATAGCCGGGTTTATCGTAAATCTGCGCGGAGGCGAAAGCTCCGACGTGTATTTCGAGCCGGACGGACCGATCAGAATGAAGGCCGAGCAAAGCTATCTGCCGCAGTCCTTACCCGCGGGCTTCACGGAGTCGCTGGTCAAATACGACGACGCCGGCACCTCCGCCTGCTGGTCGAACGCGGCGGGCGACAGGATCGTATACGATCAGGGAACGAACGGATCGTCATTCATGGTCAACTGCGAAGGCTCGGAACTTGAATATCTGACCATAGGCGGCAAATACAAGGCGGTGACGCTGAGCGGCAGCTCGCGCACGGTGATCTGGTACCGGGACGGGTATCTGATGTACCTGTCCGTACCCGCGTATATAAGCGGGGAGGAAATGATAGCGACAGCCGAAAGCGTCGCGCCGGTCGAGACGAACAATTATTAAAATTCTGTAAATTATGATCCTGTCCTGTCACAAAAGCGTTTTTTGAACGTTTTATAAGTGAGTGTGTAAGGAAACAGATCATATATGAGAGCAGCAGCAACACGAAACTGATCCTGACCGCCCGCGCCTCAAGCAGCGCCGCAAAGGCGAGACAGGAATGGAGGGTCATATACACCGCCAACGGCTCTTACAAGATCAAAGCGCGCTCGTCTGAGCAGTATACGTCAAGCGATCTTGTGATGGATCTGAACAACGCGCATACGCGCTTGTATCAGAGAGCGTACAACAATAATACGTCATATAACGACGAATGGGTACTTGAAAGAGTAGACGATACGAGGATTTCACTTTTGGGAGTCAACGGCACAAACAGTAAAACCGCGCTCAATAACGTTATGGGATCTTTGAAAGGCGACGGGTACAGAAACGTCAACCGGGTATATTCATCGTTTGATCCGTCTGATATGATCGGTATGATGCAGGAGTCAGATATATTCGCCGTCAGAGCAAACGGAAACGGTTTGATCGAAGGAGGATATACGAGTTACTCGTATTTATATACCGATACGCAGGGAAACAAGAAGATCATAAGCCACAGCGGCGGATATACACCGGGATCGAACGATATTATAATAAATAATATGCCGTCGGGTTCATTTTCAAACGTAAACCTTGCGGTTATAGTTTCAGACCGTTCGGCTTTAGTTGCATATGCAAGTGAGCCTTTGCCGCACAACGTTGCCAAGGCCCTGCATGATAAAGGTGTAGGCTGTGTAGTGGGTTTGAAAGGTGCATATACGTCAAATCAGGAGGATGCGTTTTTACAAAACTTCTTTATGTATCTTCTGAACGGACAAACTGCAGACAATGCGGCATACAATGCGTCTCTGATAGCTTTCCAAAACGATAACTGTTATAATCTATATGGTGACGGTACATATACTCTTAATTAAAGGGGGGGGAAAACAATGAAAAAAGCATTAATCGCAGTTCTACTGGTGATTATCACAGCTTTAATAGCCGGATGCGTATCAAATAGAGGACCGATGACAATGTTTGTCGGATCATTCGGGCAAATCAACAAAGCTTCTGACAAAGTAATATTCATTACAGGTCCGTCTTCTGAGCTAATATTCGACCGTCCTTTAAAGGACGACAAGATCCCTGATGTGATCGACAAGGATTTTTACGGATACGAGGGACCATGGAAGTATGTCAGCACATTCAATCTCGATGGGTATAATACAAGACGCGTTAATGTTTATAACGGACCGGTAAAAGAAAATAAGAATATGGTTGCTATTGTTGATGATAATGGAAAGTGCATCCTTCTTAATGACCCAGATTTGAATACGTATCCACAAAAGGATATTGAAATACCGGACGGAGCCGAAGCTGTTACAGAGGAAGCCGCCGTTGAAATAGCCAAGGACTTTGCCGTCAACGTTCTGCAGTTGTCTGTTGAAGGATACTCGATCAGCTGTGTTCCCGTTCACGACACAAAAGGAAGACTCAACTATTACGAACTCAACTTCGACGCCGGCTATCATGGCGAATATGCGGTGAAAGACAACTTCAGTATAAAGGTTGACGGATATAAAGGCAGATATCCTTTTAACATCAGAACTTTCAATACCCTGTTATACAAGTCGATCGGTGATAATGATATCCCTGAGATCGATGTTAAAAAAATGGACGATATAATCAGCTCAAACATATTCAGTGAAGTAAAAAAAGAGATAAAGGAAACATATCCGGAATTGAAACTGAATATATTGGAGCGTGAGATTATTGCGGATATTGAGGGAAAGCTTTGCTATAAATGCGAAGCGGAAGTTTCCAAGCTCTCAAATGAATTGGAGAATGACGAAAAAATATGGACTCTTGTTTACTCAGCAGAGTGCTATATTCCTCTTGACTGACAGGCGGATTCCGCGGTTTCCCATCACCGCGGATGAATAAAGCGAGCCGGCGGGCTGACCCGCCGGCTTTGTCTTATTTTTGCGTTTTGACCGTGAGAGGAGCTTTTATTCCGTGAAATTCGAATTCACGCCCGGTCACGGGCTCGCCGTTTACCGTGACAGACGAATGTCCCCGTACCTCTTCGGGAAGTATCAGATCTACACGGTATGACCGCGGCGCGTTGACTCTCAGCTCGAAGCCCCTGCCGTTATTGCTCCAGCTGACGCTTATCAGCCCGTCCGGCGTGTTCACCGAGCCCGACGCCGACGAGAGGGCGCCGGGGTGCGGGGCGACGCGCACGCGCTTTTCCGGAAACGCCTCGGGTATATCGAGTCCGAGCACGTCGCGCGAGAGCAGCACGCCTATATGCGACATGAAGCCGTGGCACCGGCTCGACTGACCGGATACCGTCTCCCACAGCGTTCCGGGGCCTTTCTTCAGCATTATCCCGCATAGGTATTTTATCTCCTCGAGCATCACGTCAACATAGCCGAGGCGCGACAGCATATCGAGTCTTATGCACAGCCCTATGAACATGTTCGCCGCGCCTATATCGAGCTTCGGCGGCTTTCTCCGCGGCGCCGGCCCGAGCTCATAGACCGCCGCGTCGATGAGCCCGGGGCATTCTTCCTTTGTGAAAAGTCCGCCCCACAGCATCGTATACTGCGCGGATTCGCTGTAAAACGGCTTTCCTCTGAGCTTTTCGTCCTTGTATTCAAGGCTGTCGTGCAGGATATACCGCGGATCGTATCCGCCGCGGTCGAGCGCGACCTCCCGAAGAGTCCTTCTGATCCGCTCCGCGTGCGCCTTCGCCTCCGGCACGCCGTAAAGCATGTCATAGGTTTCGAGCGCACAGGCGTATTCGACGTTCGCGGCGGCGGATATCGGGTAAACGTATTCGCGCTCGTTTGAAAGCGACCAGTCTACGAACACCGCGCCGTGCGAGTCGAAAAGCCCGTGCTCGCCGCAGCATTCGCGCACGCCGTCGAAAAATACGTCGAGACGATGGCGGCAGCGGTCGATAAGCTCGCGGTCGCCCGTGCGTTTATAGTATTCGCCGATCTCGACGACGAACCAGAACGACCACGTCGTCAGCGCTCCGTTTTTGAAATCACCCTTCGCCGGGTAGCACTGCGGGAAAAATCCGTGATAGCACTCCTCACCCGGGTAGAACATGAAATTCTCGATCATCGCACGCTCGACCGACGGGTCGCCGAGCATCAGCGCCGCAGCGCGCCCTGTCCACAGCGAATCGCAGAGCCAGCCGCCGCGCTCGCGGTCGGGGCAGTCCATGAATATGTCGAGCGTGTTCAGCAGAAGAGTACGCCTCGCCGCCTCGTATATCCTGTTCAGATCCTCGTCGCTTGAAAGAAATGTACCGGCGTGAACGTCCTCCGGGACGTAGCTTATTATGCCTATTCCGTTTATCTCGAACCCGGCGCCGCAGCGGACGACGGCTTTCACATATCTCATCGCATACGGCTCAAACGATGTGAAATGAGTTCTGCCCGCGGGGCAGTATACGCGTATCACCGTGTTGTAGCCGATCTGAGCGTTCACGTCTCCGTCCGGTTCGAGCCTGTCGGAGTAAACGATATCAACACAGCACGCCCCGCCCGACGTGACCGTGAAGTCGATAAAGCCGCAGTACATATCCTGCATGTCGTACAATGCGTACGCGGCGCCGTCGCCTTCACCGAAGCGGAGACCGTTTTTGCGCATCACCGCGCGCTCCGTCACGGCGCGGCGGTATTTCATATCCTCGTCGCCCGGGCGCTCGCCCGATTTCGCGTATTCCTCGTTCCAGTCGTAATAAAACAGCCGCGGCACCGGCTTATCCGCGTCATATTCGAGCGAACCGAAGTCTACGAGTGTGCCGGCGGATATTTTTTCAAAAGTCGGATACGGTACGCCGCGTTCGATAAGGGTCGGCGCCGGGACCTCCTCGACCTCGCAGGGAAGAAGAGAAGAGGCGGCGTCGCGGTCGAGGTGCCAGACCTCCGTGACCTGCCTGCAATGGCTGTGGCGCGGGGCGTATCTGTCGCGCCGCGTATCGATCGCGCCCTGCCAGCTTTCGTCCGTACCGGCGACAGTCACGCCGTCCTCAATGATTTCGGCGTATAAGAATCCTTCCTCGTTCGTGTCGTCGTTTACCGTGCCGAAGGCGCCGCCGTAGGAGGCGACCTGAAATTCAAACAGGTTCTCGCCCTTTTTAACGGAAGCGCTGACGTCATATTCGTCGACCCGGGCGTGATAATGACCCGCCCTCGCCGGGCCGTGGCAGACGAATTCGCCGTTTATCCTCAGTCTGTAATAAGAGCACGCACTCACCCTGATCCGGGTCTCGCATCCTTTGAGCGTGACCGTCTTTGAAAACACGGCGAATACGTTCGGCTCAAGTCTTTTATCCTTTAAAAATATCGCTTTCGGTTTTATCATAAAGCCCTCCCGCGGGTGTTTTTTCATATCATAACATCACGGCGGCGGATTGTCAAGAGAGGTTGACCGTTTTACCTCTTTTTCCTTACGCCGCCGTCGCCTGACGGCTCGGGTATGATATCAAATATCCCGAACACGGCTTCTGCGGGCGATTCGTCCTCCGTGATTATCGTAAGAATGATCGCAATGACGGCGACGATGACTCCGAAGGAGGAAAGTGTCGCGTATATCACCGTTTTTTTACCGTCCTTCTGATCGAGGTTCATCGCCGCCGCGAAGAACCACTGCACTATCACGAACGCGCCGAGCGGCACGAGATACGGCTCCGTGAAAAAGTACGCGTATAAGATGAAAAGCGCGATCTCGATGATGACGATAAGCGCGACCGTCAGCTTGAAATGACGGCGCGCGGCGGGTATCGAAAACACCGCCCGGGATAACAGCAGAAGCGCCGTTGCCGCACAGATGATAAGCGTCAGCGTCAGAGCGCTCTCGCGGCGTCCTGCGTGTACGAACCACGCGGACAGCCCGAGCCCGAGCGCCGCGGCGTTCAGAGTCGATATAACAACAAAGACCGTGACGGCGGGAGCTTTTTTCAGTACGAAAAGCATAGCGAAGCTGACCGCCGTGACGGTCAGCGACAGTATTGCCGGCAAAACGTATGATCCGGGAAACGGCAAAAGCTCCGCCAGAGCAGACGCGAAAGCGAAGAAGACGACGGAGTAGATGCAAAAGAACGGAGTTTTTCTATGCTTCATTGAAATGTCCTTTTATGATCTTGTTATGACGCGCCAAAGCGCGAGCGCGACGCCGCCGTACATGCGGTGTCCGCTGTACGAGATGACGGCGCTTACGAACATGCCGACCATGATAAAGGACAGTATGATCGTCATGACGCCGAGAGCGATCTTAAGACCGAGCAGCGGAACGCGCGGCGTCTCCCCGGAAAGACGCGATCTTATGAAGACCGGAAGCTGACGCGGATCGCCGTATATGAAAGAGCTTTTCGGTATCGGCAAAATCGAGGCGCCGCCTATCACGAGATAGATGTTTTCTTTGTCCTCGGATACGCCGGAAAAGTTGGAGTACGTGAAGGCGTTGGATTTTCCGTTGCTGTATCTCACCGTCACCATTTCCTCATCGAACGTGCAGTGCGCGGAGAGCACGCCGCCGTCTGCGGCTTTTTTCAGCCTGCCGTACTGCATCGCCGTCTGTATCCCGCGGGTCCTGAGTATGCCGCCGATCAGAAGTATTGTAAGCAGAGCGATATAGAACCCGACGTCGAGCGTGTCGCCGTATGTGTCTTTCGTCAGAGCGGCGGCGGCGATCCCGAGCGCTATGGCGACGGCGGCGAATACCGTCGCGATAATGTTCAGTATGCGTGAGATCCTGTGAGCCTTGCCGGGCGCAAAGTTCACGGCTGAGGCAATGAGCTCCTTTTCGAGCGCGTATTCACACTCGAATATCACGTTTTTTACGATCGTATTGTTCATATCATTCCTCCGGGATATCGCTCTTCAGGAGTTTGTATTTGCAGAACGGACAGTTGTCTTCATCGATGCTGACGTAGCTTTCACAGACCTGACAGATGATCTTTTCATCCTTTGATTTGTCTTTCTTTTCAAAAAGCTGAAGGCCTCTGTAGTGGCGGACCTCGTCGCCCGTTTTATAATAGTCGTGAGGAGTCTTATCGAATTTCGTTTCAAACAGACGCACGTCGCCGTTCGTTTTCTGCACGTAGATCGAAAGCTTCGTGACCTTCTGGTCGAAGTTTATCATCTGACCGTATACCGTGTTCGTCTTGTCCTCGGTCGATTCCTTGATCTCGATGATCGTGCCCTCGCACGGTCTGTCGGCGACGAGCGCCAACAGACCGCTGAATTTCACGCCGGAAAGTCCTACGACTCCCATGAGAGGTATGGCCAGCCAGCCGGCGCCGAAGCCGGTGTGGAGCGACCAGAATATGCCGATCCCGAGAAATACCGCCTCGACCGCGGCTGAGACGAGCGCCGCTTTGACGATCTTTTTTGCCACGTACCGTCTTACCGGCTTGTATGCGTCGCTTGTGTAATATTCGCTGAATCCGTTCATTTGACTCCTTTTTGACGTTTATTCTTCGTGCGTTACCGATACAAGAGTGAATTCCGCTTCGGAGATCGCCACCGTCTCCTTTTCCTCGCGTATCCTTTCGAGATCCGTGCTGAAAACGTAGGACGTCGGGCGCTTCATCTTATCCGGATCTATATCGAACGATTTGTCGTACGTTATCCTGCAGTAATTCTGCCACTCTACGCCGTTTTCCAGATGACCCTTGAAAGCGTATGAATAATACACGTATACGCGTATTTTCAGAGAGTCCTCAATATAAGGACTGATCAGCGTGACCGAATACGTCCCGTCTCCGTTGTCCTTCGCCTCGAACCAGTCGGTAACCGAGGTGGGGGATCTCTGTGTACCGATGAACGTTATACGGACGGTCGCGCCGGTCACGGGCTCGCCGGTTGAGCTGTCGACCAGAGTCACCGTATACGGAACGTCCGTGATCACCCGCGGAGGCTTGAGCTCTATAACGTCTCCGTCGCTGAGATCATCGAGATATGCGCCCTGATGTCCTTCGCAGAACAGAAACGGCTCGTATTTCCCCGGCGTGAATGTGTATGTCTGACTGAAGACGTACGGCCGGCGGACGAAGAACATCCTCTCCGAATCGATAAAGATCATGCCGTTTTCGTCGGAGTAAAAATCAAGTCCGTCGGAATATGACAGCTGCGCGTTCTTAAGGGGCTCCTTTGTCTCAGAGTCTACGACCTTTATTCTCAGATCGAACCGTTTGAAAAGGCCATTTTCAAACAGATCGAGCCTTCTTGTCCTGCTTACGTCCGCATTGCCGCTTCCCGGTCTGACGACCACGGAAAGATTTTTGCGTACCGTTATTATTTCGTCCTCGTCCTGATGCGCGTCCGTCGTTGACGCCGTTTCGCGGACGAATCTGTACGTGCCGGGATACAGATCGAAGGATGTGACGCCTTCAGAATTCGTGATCATATAATCGATCCTGTTCCCATCGCGATCGTACAGCCATATCTTCTGCCCGGCTGTGTTTACCGGACTGCCCGAGCTGCCGTAGATCGACCAGCCTTCGGTCGTGTCCGTCAAGCGTATATAATACCTGACCGTTTCGCCTGTGTCAAATTTCTTCGCAGCGGAATCAGATAAAGCAAGATTTTCCTTCGTTTGGTGGTCGCTTTGTTTTGACAGGCTTTCTTTGTGTATTATTTCCTCAAAGTCATACGATGGACCGAGGTTGTCCGGTACGGGAGAGCCGTCGTAGTAAATCGTGCAGGGAATAAGTTTGTTTTTTATGCTTCTTGTTGTTTCGTTTATTTTGTTATCAAGGGCTGTGGATACGGACATACCGCTGATGTACGTTGAAAATCTGGCGTTTGATAGTATATCCGCAAACGAAGACGCGCCCATCGTATCGAAATTATGGATATTGATACGCAGTATCCTGCCGTCGGAAAGCACCCAGCAGTACCAGTTATACCCGGCGTTTATCTCATATCCGATCATTCCGTGGGGCTTTCCGAGTACGGATACGGCTGCTTTTACCGATACGGAGCTGTCGGAGCCCGCGGTCGTGAATATTTTAATGGCATCCATGAACGACGGGTGGTGCTTCTGCTCCAGATCAAAGAAATCGAGCACGTCCTGAGGATAATCCGGGGCGGGACCGGGTCCGGGATCGGTCACGGGCGCCGTCGTTTCCGGCGGAGTATACGGGGTGTCGTCGCCATTGTAGAAATCCGACGCGGCTATCGTTTTGCCGGAGATGCTGATGCCGCCTCCGGCGAATTCCGATAAGAACGCGGAAACAGTCCCGCTGTCCGCGTAAAGCACGCCGTCCTCGATATAAAGCTTGAGCGTCTGTGACTGCTTGTTTTTGAACCAGTCTCCGGAATAGTTGTTTCCGGTCATCGTGCGCCCGGCGGCGTTGAGCGTGAACACGTCTCCCTCGTACGTGAGAGTCGCGGTATCCTCGCCCGTTATCTTTGCCGAGGCGTGGCTCAGCTCGTTCAGGATGACAGAGAACGGCAGGATCAGATCCCCGTCGCCGTCGGTGCCGAATTTTGCGGTTTTCGATATGTCGCGGCCGTTGACCGTGAGCTTATATCCGTTTTTATCAAGCCCGGGATCGGCAGCCGGCGCTGTCGTGTGCGGCACGGTCGTGTCCGGCTCTGAGGTCACGGGCGCCGTCGTCTCCGCTTCCGTTGCCTGAGGGTCCTCCGTTCCGGGCTCCTGCGTGTCGGGCGTCACGGTGGTGAGACCGTGCGTACCGGAGTCCTGCTCCGTCGTTACGCCGTCCGTTGTCGTGTCGTTCACGGTTGTATCGTCCGCGGCGGTGATCGCGGCGGAGAGTCCGTCCGTCGTTTCCGTGACGCTGTCGACGGGCTCCGTATAAGCCGACGTCGCCGGAGGCTCGGGATCGTTGTTCATCCGGCTTCTTATCAGGAAGTACGAGCCTCCTCCGATCAACACCGCCGCGGCGGTGACTGCCGCAAGAGGCGCGGCGGCTGACGACATGAAAACGGCAGCCCCGCTTTTTTTGCGTTCTTTTGCCGACGAAACGGCTCCAGAATATTTCACGCCGTTTTTCAATGACGCGGCGTTTTTTTCTATCATCGATTCAAATTGATTATCCGTCATATTTTCCCCTCTTTTCCGTATTCTTCCCTGAGCTTGCTCAGGGCCCTGTAATACTTTGTTTTGACCGTGTTTTCGGACATTCCGAGCAAACGTGACGTCTCCTCAAGCGTGTACCCGTAAAAGAAACGAAGCGAGAATATCTCTCTGCAGACACCGTCTATGTTCAGCCTTGAGAGCAGGTCGAAGAATTCGATCGCGCCGGTGTCCATCTCGTCGCTGAATTCGTCCTGAAGCTGTTCAACGTTCTCGTAAAAACGTGACGTTTTCCTGAGCCGCTTCGCTTCGTTGAGAGTAATCGTCAGAAGCCACGCGTCGAATTTTTCACGCTCACGCAGGTTTCCGAGCTTCTCCCACGCGACGTATACGGCGTAGGCGACGGCGTCCTTCGCATCCTCGGCGTTGCGCGTCACCGAGAGTGCGGAAAGGTAAAGATTTTTCTCGCACGCGGTCACAGCCGCGGCAAACTCTTCCTTAGTCATTTTGTTTCCTTTCAGCCCGCCGGGAAAATACGTTCCCCGTACGGACAGTATTGATGCATCCGGTATATATGAGTGAAACAGAGGGGTAAAAAGTTTCACCTTTCATATAAACCGGAAACGACAAACGCAAAAAAACGGAAATCAAATAAAAATGATAAATTATGAATGCGGAATGATAAGCGCGCCGTCATCCTGAGCGCACTGCGGAAGCACCGTTCAACGAATAACTCCCTCAGTCGGCTTACGCCGACAGCTCCCCCGAAGGAGGAGCCTTTCGGGCATCCGCCCCGTTTCGCGTTTATCACTGATCACTTTGCGTTTGAATTCAGAACAGATCCTTCGCCGCACTCAGAATGACGTCGCTCTGTTTCGCCGTCTCACTCTGAATTCTTCATCCCGCTTCCCATTTTCCGGTCACCCCGCGGCGGACCCAGACCATGTATTCGCGGATCAGGTTCTGCCAGAGCTTGCCGGGAGAGTCGGTTTTTGCGGGGGATACGCCGAGCCTGACGTTTAAGTATTTTGCCTGAAGCTGTATCCTTTTTATATGGAAGTCGCTTGAAACCGCCGTGACCCTGTCCGCGCGGACACCCGACTTTTCGATCAGCTCAAAAGAGAATTTTATATTTTCAAGCGTTGAGGTCGAGCGCTCCTCTTTTATAAGCCGCGAGCCGTCTATCCCGCGCGCCTCAAGATACGCGCGCATCGATTCCGCCTCCGGGACCGATTCATCGCCGCCCTGACCGCCGGACAGAATCGCGACGGAATCCGGGTACCGCGTCAGAAGCTCATAAGCGTGATCGAGCCGCCTTCTGAGCGCGTACGTAGGCGTGTAGCCGTTCGTCTTGCAGCCGAAGACGATATAAACGTCGGACGCGCCCCCGCTCTCCTTTACATGCGTCATGGCGAAGGAGAATATGACAAACGATACGGTGTAGAGAAGTCCGACAGATATGTATATCCATTTCAGCGCCTCGTAAAGCCGCGGTATCTTTTCCGCCGCCGCCCTGCCGAAAACGGCGCAGAGGATTAGCGGTATGAAAACACAGCACAGCACCGCCGGCGCTATCGGCACGGCGTTCGCCCTGCCCGACGCCCAGTATATTATATAATTCACCGCCGCGAACCCGGCGCCTGCCGCGGTGAGTATCATCTGTATCCGGCTCATCCCGTTATTGCGGCAGCCTCGCCGTCCGTCAGATCCTCGTAAAGCGAAAGATGGATACGCGCGCGCTCGGCGAGCGGCTTTGACAAAAGCTCAAAAAACTCCTCGCTTTTTTCGCCGTACTTTTCACATACGGCGGCGCGGCTCATCGGCTCGCCCCTGTATTTCAGAGCGCGTTTGTATATCGCGCGGAAAAGCTCCGTCTCATAGTCTTCCCGATCCCATTTGTTTTTCGCCGTCATATCGGAAACGGCTTCACGCAGGATCTCCGCGGCTCCGCCGTCGGACACGGTCAAAACAAAGGCGAATCTGAAAAGATCGTCGGCGCGGCGCTTTATGTATGCGTTAATTTCATCGTTGTTCATGGCAGCCTCCTTACGGCAAGTGTTTCTTCCGAGTGTGGAATTTCAGGACGCGGGACGTCGGTCTCCACGGCGCGGAGGATAACGAATCCCGTAGATCCGTCTCTTTCAAGCGTGTATTCCGTGGGCGACGCGGGCTCGTAAGACTCACGGATAACGGCGCGCCCGTACGGATCGTTGCATACTATCGCGCCGCCCGGCGAGACGTACGTCCTTCTGCCGTTGTAAAGCAGCGACGGATCGTTATATACTATCGACGGATAGTACACGGTGACGACGCCGTCGTCCGTTATTTCTTTGATGTAGGACACGGTATAGCTGTTTTCGATGTTACCTGAGAATTCTCCGATATAAATACCGTTGTCAAGCGCCTCGAACGCGTACCTCCCGGTGACTCCCACGGGTCGCGGCATGTCTCCCGCGTAGATCATCGTACCGCTGTCGTCCGATAAGACGCAGAGCGTACCGTCCGGGGCTGACCCGCTGTTCGACATAATCCACGACGTGTCGTCACAGACTCCGCAGAGAAGTCCGTTAATATCCGTTATATAGTAATCTCTTTGCTCGTATGCCTTCAGCGTCGTCTGATGAAGCTTGGTTTTGCCGTACGTCACGTCTTCCGTCTTTATCACACCGGTCGTCAGCAGCTCTTTGATATACGGATATCTGACGCCGTCGTACGCGGCGGAAACGTATGGCGCCCTGAGCCCGAGAAACTCGGAGAGCGGGGGATATGTATATTGCGGTTCCGCGTCCGGCGTGCCGTAAAAACTGTACAGAGAATAAAAATACGGCTGCTCCTGCTGATACTGATAATTCATTATTATCTGAAGGCTGAACCACATTTTCTCATCCGGTTCGATCACGCTTATCCCGCAGTCCGTAAGAGAACGGAACTGTCCCGCCGGCAGCGCGAACGTGCTCAGTATTTTACCGCCGTTCATACGTGCGCAGAGAAGGAACGGTATCCCGCCCGCGGCGGAAAAGCGCGGAGCGGACGACGCGGGGTTGTAATAAAGTCCTGTCTGTTCCGAGCCGGCGTACATATAATACGAACGCGAGACGTAGGAGCTGTCACCGATGCCGTTTCTCGGATAACCGTTTTTGTCGTCGGATGAACCGTAAACGATCGCAACGCCGGCTATGATATCGTCGTTATCCGCTTTGTATCTGAAAACGGGCGTGAACCACTGGACTCCCGTGTAGTTTATGATGTCCGTGACGGTCGCGCGGTCTTCGAACGTCCTCTCCTGTGCAAATGAGATGAATTCCGGCGTGGGAGCTCCGCCCGCCGGTGTGATGACGGCAGTCATGTTGTTTGTTTTTGCCTTGAACGTGACGGGGATGATCCTGCCGTCGTCAAGCCTGAGCTGAAAGCGGATGCTTTCCAGCTTCGGCGCCGGTACGCTGCTCCGCGCCGAAACGGCAAGCTCACATTCGCCGAGCGCGACGTCCCATTCTCTGTATATCACGTATTCCGTGTTTTCCACGCGGATCTTGTATATCTTTGCCGAGGCGGACATCAGTACGTCGGTCCTGAAAAGCACGCTGCCGCGTTTCTGAGCCTGCGCGACGATCCTGTGGTCGTCCGCCAGCCGGATAGTCCCGTTGTCCGTGACCTTGAGCGTCAGAAGATATTCGAACGATCCGTGCCGGGCGCTGCCGATTATGTAAAGCTTTTCTTCGCCGTATCTGCCGGCGTCGGTCTCGGCGATCCCGGCGTCGGGCGAGTCGGGCACTTCGGAGAAACGTTTTGCGTCGGCGCGGAGCGTCAGCACCGTCTGCTCAAAGACGTCGTCCATGTACTCCGGCAGAAAACGTGACGATGTGACGGTGCCGTCAGGCGAGACGTGCGTGTTGAGCGCCGTTTTGCGGAACTTCCCGTATTCGTCCTCGTAAAGAAGATCCGCGGAAAACCACTCCGGCAGCCGTTCGACCGGTCCGGGCGCCGGCGCCTCGGTCGTTGAGACGGCGGACGTTACATCCGGCTCCGGGGTATTTTTCCGGGCGGCGCGGATGATGAGGAACAGAGCGGTGAATACAGCCGCGGACGATAGGAGCACCGCGATCACGGGGAGCGCCTTCGCGCGCTTTTTGACGCTCTTCCGCTTTTTCTCGGCCGTGACGGCAAGCGGTGCCGTAATATCGCCGTCCGGTTTTATACTGTTGAGCTCAAGTATATATTTTATCCTGTTCATCAAGAAGCCTGCCTTTCGCGGGTGTCACCCGGTGCCGTCGTCCTCGAATACGATCGTGTCGCCGTCAAACCTGAACAGTGTCTCGGCTGACATGTCGTCTGCGCCCAGAGTCGGATTTATTATCCCCTTTGATATGCGGAATATCGACGTCATACCGTTCAATGTCAGGGTGTATCCTCCTTCGCCGTCGCTTTTTCGAATACACGTATTGCTTGAAAACGGTGATATCCACGGAACGCATCTGCCGCAGATCTTGCCGTTATCCTTCCACAGATACCTGAATGTGAATAATCCTCTTCCTGACATCACGCGGGAGCAGACGTACCTTATCGTGTCGTAATATAATCCGTCGGACTTTTCAAACGGATACAGACCGTCAAAGCCGGAGTATTCGGGCTCGGCAAACGAGCAGTATACGGCGACGCCGCCGTCCGATACGACGGTCAGCTTGTTTCTGTCGTGTACGGAATCGAACGGGAATATCCCCGCGGGTGTTATCACGCCGGTGAAAGATCCGGTGAGATCCGTCGTGAACAGACCCGCTTCGCTGTACCCGGTGACGTGTATCACGCCGTACTCGTTCTGTCCGATCTTAAGTCCGTCTTCCATGATGCCCGTGACGTTGATCTGCTTGAAGGAGACGGACAGACCGAAGTCGACCGGCGTTTCGTTTAAACAGACGCCGATCTTTTTCCTTTCCGGCAGTCTGAGTCCGAGCGCGGGCAGAAGGGTCCCGTTTTCGTACGGAGAGCTTTTTTCGCACAGCGCGAGAAGTCCGGCTGAATACGGAGTGAACGGGTAATCAGCGAACCGGCCGAGCGGGGTTCTGTATTCCGGAGCCTGAGAGGAATACAGATCCGGGACCGGAAGACCGCATCCGTCCCCCAGTATCACGGGATACGTATATATTTCGTGCGACGGCTCCATGCCGATCCTTCCGTTTTCCCTGAGGATATCGCAGAGCCCCGTGACGTCGACCGCGTATATTTCTTTTATCATGCCTTCCGGGTCGAGATCCACGACGGTGAATTCATCGGCGACGAGCAGAGAAGAGCTGAAGAACGGAGTGTCGGTCGTCACGGGGTCGTAGTATACGTTGACGTCGATCGCGCCGTCCTCGCTGTTCATGACGTAAAATCCGTTTTCATCGCTGAAAACACAGAGCCCGATATATGTCATCCCGTCGGCGCGTTTCAAGGCGTACATCTGTATGAACTGATCGATCACGCCGACGGATTCGTCCGCGCCCGTCAGAAGCGCAAGAGCGCCGGAGAATATACACGCCGATCTGTCATACGTCAGCATATGATCCTGAAGCAGTCCTTTGCCGACGTACGGGTATCCTTTGTCCATGAAGAATGACCCCGGCCCCGACGTCCGTATGTTCCGGTAGACGTCCGGGATGCCCGCGGGCGATGTTATCCTGAATTCTCCTCCGACAAATACCAGCGAGGAGACGTCGTGATCAGACGGATCGAACAATCCCATAAACGGTATAAACGTGTCCGCGCCCGCTTCATATTCGCGGTATATGACCGGGTTGCCGAACTCGACGCGCGTTTTATAGATCTTAATGAACCTTGAATATCCGGAGCCCTCGTAAAAAGAGATATACGGGACGCTGATGCCGTAACCCATGTAATAATACATCCCGATCTCTTCGCCGTCCGGAGTGTAAAGCAGGCCCGCAAGCTGCTCGGGGAACTCTCTTTTGTCGTTCTTCTCCGGCATTTTCACCCTGAGCGTGACGGTCATAAGATATCTGAACGTGCCGCGGTCGCTCACGCCGATGATGAACGTGCGCAGATCCTCCGGAAGCGAGGCGATCCTGTCGGCCGTGCCCGCCATATCGGCTCTGCCGTAAAGCAGTCCCATGCTTGAAGTGACAAAGCTCATCGCGCCGGCGTACGTCGAAAGCGCGGCGCCTTTGTCCAACTCACCGAAAAGCTCGGTCATCTGTTCTGCCGCACAGTCTTTGATCACGATCTCGCGGCCGTCGGTGACAGCCGTGTACGCCGCCGCGAGACGGAAGACGTCGTATCCCGGCAGATCATCCTCATACATTACAAAGAAAGTGGCGGCGATGTTCGTGTCCTCCGGGATGCGCGGCGTAAAGACGGACTCTGACGACGTACCCGAAGGCGCTTCGCCTCCGTGCGGCCTTTCCCGCCTTTTTGAAATGAAGAACACGGAAAGCGCGACGGCGGAAACGACGGCAAACACGGCAAACGCGATAAAAAGGCGCTTTGCTTCGCCGCGTTTTTCCGGCCTTTCACGGACATCCGCCGCGGCGCTGTACAGCCCGGACGCCGTATCATCCGGAGCTTTTATATTCGACATATCGAGTATGTATTTTATCCTGTTCATCGCGCTGCCTCCGTTCCATCATTATAACACGTAATTTTAGATTTGTAAAGATAAAATCATGAATTCATGACACGATGTGACACCTTTATCGGGATTCCCTGTGATATTATCGTATCGACAGGGAGGTGAACGGAATGATAAAAGACAGGATAGATCATAAAAAACAATTGAAAAGGCTCGTTGAATATGAGGATCAGCTGAGAAAATACGAGGCGGAGCTGAAGCGGGACGACGACAGCTGCCGGGTACATATGATCAACCCGTCGCGCATCTGTCCGAATCCGGATCAGCCGCGGCGGCAGTTCGACGCGGACGAGCTTTCCGCGCTCGCCGAAAGCATAAAGCGATACGGCATGATTCAGCCGCTTACGGTGAGACGGCTTTCGGATGAGGATACGCCGTTCGGCGGACTTTACGAGTTGATCGCGGGGGAAAGGCGGCTGCGCGCGGCGCGTATGCTTGAGCTTCCGTACGTGCCGTGCCTGATATTTGACGCAGACCGCGAGGAGTCGGCGAAGCTCGCGCTGATCGAGAACCTGCAGAGAAAACAGCTCGGCTATTTCGAGGAGGCGGAGGCTATAGATTCGCTGATCAGAAAATACGGCGTGAAGCAGCAGGAGGCGGCGGAGCTTCTTTCCGTCAGCCAGTCGTATATCGCGAACAAGCTGAGGCTGCTCCGGCTGCCTCCGGAGGAGCGGAGGATAGCGACGGAGGGAAACCTCACCGAGCGGCACGTCCGCGCCGCGCTTTCGCTGCAGGAGCCGGAGCTTCGGAAAAAGGTGCTCGTCTCGGCAGCGGTGAGATCCCTGAACGTCAGACAGACGGAGCAGTACGCTGCGGAGCTGATGACGGAAAAAAAGCCGGAGCGGAGCCCCGGCAGGATAGTCATAAAGGATATAAGGCTGTTTCTGAACACGATAGACCGCGCCGTCGGCATAGTACGCGCCGCGGGGATCCCCGTGGAGCAGTCCCGCAGCGACGGCGACGGTATGATAGAGCTGAGGATCAAAGTCCCCGACAACCCGGCGGCAAAGCGGTGATTCAATATTCGATCACCACGAACAGAGCGCTCTTCCCGCGCGGCAGCGTGATATTCAGATCAGTGCCTTCAAGCGACGAGGAATACCCGGCGACGCAGGGGAACCGGTCGACGACGGAGCCTCCGGTGATATACTTTGAAAGTCCGATCACCGCGGACCGGCTTTCGTCCGAATTGTTCCATACGGCGAGCCTCAGTGTGCGTGACGGCGCGTCGTTGAGCCCGAACGTGTCAAGCCCGTCCGTGTCGATATCGAACGTGCCTGTCGGATACACGGGGACGGATGACATCGTACCCCGCCTGTATTTCTTATAGAGCGCGGCGGCGTCCTTCATAAGCTTCATATTGAAGCCGTCCGCCGCGTCGATTCGTCCGGACAGATAGAAAAGTCCCATGAGTCCCGTAACGCAGCAGTATGAGGTGATTTTGCCGTCGCTGAACTTGTCCGTGAATTCGGGCGACGGCGAAAACGTCGTGCGGAAATCTATCTTCGTCGGGTACGGATACGCCCATACGCCGCACCGCTCCGGCGGATAACACGCCGCTGATCCGGATACGATCGACGGCAGACGGAAATAGTCCTCCTGATCCGACACAGACTGAAGATGGAAATGAGACAGCGTGCCGATATCGGATCTCATGGCGCCGGAACCGCAGTTCTCGATGATAAGATCCGGAAAATCGCGGCGCAGCGAATCGATGAACGCGTAAAACGCCGCGGCGTGCTCGCGCACGGATCCTGCGCCGTCCGGGTCCGTGCCGACGCCGGTGTTCGCGTTATAGTCGTTTTTGATGAACCTGACGCCGATGGCGTAAAGCGCCTTTACGCGCTCTCTTATATGCTCGCGCACGCCCGGGACCCTGAAATCGAGCAGGACGCGGCGGCCTCCCACGGGATGACCGCGGCGGCGGAGGATATAGTCGGGATGCTCGCGCACGACGGGCGAGTCTATCCCCGCGGATTCGAATTCGAACCATATGCCCGGCTTCATGCCGAGCTTTTTTATATCGTCGAAAAGTCCCTTGAGTCCGCCCTCGCCGAACAGATCATCGTCGATCTCCCACATTCCGAGATCATATTCGTCGTTTTTGTTCTTACCGTACCAGCCGGCGTCCATGACGTAGTATTCACAGCCGATCTCAGCCGCCCTGCGGGCGAGCGGCATCGTTTTCTCACGCGTCGGCAGCGCCCACAGGCAGTTCATATAGTCGTTGAAGCAGAGAGGGGGAACATCGCCGTCGAACGGGACGGAGCAGATCGCGCGGTGAGCGTGCGTCAGCGCACCGGCCGCTTCCTCAAAGCCGCCCTTAACGCGTCCGACGACGGAATAACACGTCGTCACGCTCTCGCCGGGCAGAAGATCGGCGTGCCAGCCGTCGTTTTTCTCCGAACAGTCAGAGACCATGATACAGAGCCCGATATCGTCACGGTAGCCGCGTATGCCGACGTTGATGCACCAGCCCGAGCCCGCACCGATCCCGGCGAAATACGTTTCGCCCAGCTCCGTGTCCTCGATCATGACGACAGGCTCGAACCTGCACGTGCTCCAGCTGCTCTGCGAGCATAACCGGAACGAAGACTGCGAGCCGTGATTGTACGTCCGGTAAAGCCCGGCGTCCTCCGCGTAAACGTGACGCCACTGCGCCTCGCCGCACCAGCAGCTTTCGGCGTAGTGTATCACGAATCTGTGCTTTTTCCACGGGCGTGAGCCCTCCATGCCGATCCCGGCGGTGAAGGACGAGCTCAATACCTCGACCGACAACGGCGAGCCGCCCGTGTTTCTGACCGTCGTCCTCTGACGGACGGCTCCGCCCGGAAGCTCTTCATGCTCCACCGTCACGCGGGCGTCGACGCCCTTGAGCGAGAATATCCCGTCCCCTTCGGTCACGGCGTTCTCGTAAAGTCCGTTCCCGGTGAAATAATATGCGTTGTCTGACGCGTTGAAGCTTGCGTAAAATCTCGGTTTATACCATTCGTACATACGGCGCCTCGATGAATTTTTTCTTTATTGTATCATCTTTTCCGGCCGATGTCAAGTGTGTGTTTACCGCGGTCGAACGGGAAAAAGCAGAGCTCCGTGGGGGCGCCGTCGAGCAGGGGAGTTTTTTCCGTGTCCTCCGCCGAAATGACGTATTCCGTGCCGTGACGGCTGACAGTCAGTGTGAAACGTCTGAACTCCGCGCAGAACGCGGGCCGTATCTCAAAGCCCCCGTCGTGCTCGCGGTAGCCGAGCAGATAGCCGAGAACGGCGTTGAAATACCAGCCGGCGGCGCCGGTGTACCAGCTCCAGCCGCCGTGACCCTCAAGCCCCGGAGCCGTGAGAACGTCGCCCGGAAGAACATAAGGCTCCCTGCCGTAAACGCCGAAGGCGTCGGCGGATCTTACCCGGTCGGACGGGCAGAGAGATCTCAGCACCGAAAAACCTCTGTGATTCATCCCCGCGCGGAAGAAGCCCATCGCGCCGAAGACCGCGGCGTGGGTGTACTGTCCGCCGTTCTCGCGCACGCCGGGAGGGTATGACGTGATATATCCGATCCCGCGCTCACCGTCAAACGGCGGATAAAGCAGACGGAAAAGTCCGGTCTTTTCATCGTAAAGCTTATCATACGCCGCGTCAAGCGACGATATCACGCGCTCGCGGTCGAGTCCGAGCAGAGAGGCGAACGCCTGCGGCATAAGATCGATCTCACAGACGCGATCGCCGCTCTTTCCGAAGGGTTCTCCGCCGTCGAGGTATCCTCTTATATAATGCTCGCCGTCAAAACCGTGCTTTTCCACGGCTGAAACGAGAGCGTCGGCGCGTGCCGAATAAGAAACGTCGCCGCAAAGCGCCGAGAGCCTTCGCATGACGTCCGCCGCGAAAAGCGACAGCCAGACCGATTCTCCCCTGCCGTTCGCACCCGCCTCACCCATGCCGTCGTTCCAGTCGCCGCCTCCCATCAGGCAGAGACCGTGCTCCCCGGTCCTCACCCTCGATACGGCTCTGATACAGTGCTCGAGCACCGTACCGCGCAAGGGCGACGGCACGGCTTTCTCGTATCTGTCGCGCTCTCCGTCGAGCGGAGGCGAGGTCAGATATCTGACCTTTATCCCGAGTATCGCCGCGTCGCCGGTGATCCGGACATATTCGCTGACGGCAAAGGGGAGCCAGAGCATATCGTCTGAGCAGCGCGTGCGTATGCCGTATCCGGTCAGCGGGTGGAACCAGTGCATGACGTCGCCCTCCTCGTACTGATGCGCACAGCATCGGAGGATATGAGCGCGGGCGAGGAGCGGCTCGCCGTAGACCGTGCAGACGCAGTCCTGCAGCTGATCGCGGAAGCCGTAGGCGCCTCCGTTCTGATACGGGCCGCAGCGCGCAAGCTGACGGCAGTACAGCGCCTGATACCTCGCGTAAACGTTGAAAAACGCGTCTATGCCCGGGTCAGCGCCGTGCAGTGTGAACGGGGAAAGATACCGTCTTACCCTCGCGAGATACCGTGCCGCGGCGTGTGATGAGGACGACTGAGCGTATTCGATCACCGCGCGGTTGAACGCCGCGCCGACGGTAAAAACGGTCGTCCCCGCGTGGCTTGCCCTGACGGTAAGTCTTTCGCCGTCAAACGATGAAACGGAGCCCTCGCATCTGACGAACAGCGACGGATACCCTCCGCCGTAAGCGCGGCTCACCGTCGCCGTGTCCCTGTACGATGAAAAGCGCAGCGTTCCGCCGACCCGCTTCTCGCCGAGCACCGGCACCGTCATATACGTCAGCGTGCCCTTCAGGGCGCACGCGAATTTAATGACCTTATACGGCGCCTTGCCGTCGACCGAGAGGGTGACGGAATACCCCTTGCCTTCGATCTCTCCGCTCCATTTCGCCGCGTGCGGGAAAAACCGGCAGATCCGGCTGAAGGAAAACAGCTCATAGCGGCGGCCGTTATATTCGAATACGAGCCTGTCGCCGCGATCCCCGGGCGACGTGTCGCTGTCGGTCAGGGAAAACATACGGCTGTTGCCGTACCAGCAGAAGCCGCCGCTCCTGTCGGTGACGAGCGCGCCAAAGCAGCAGTTCGAATAAATGAAGCTCATCGGGGCAAAGCTCGCGCCGACCGGGACCGTAACAGCGCCGAAGCCGATCGAAGGAACCCCGCCCGCCGCTCTTTCCGGCTTTACGGAAACGTCGTGCTCCGGAATACGCGGCGGATCTCCGTATCTGTCCCGAGCGCTGATCACGATCGCCGCCGTATCACGGAACAGCTCCTTTTCGCCGTCCGTGTCAGGCACCGTGAAAACGCGGCTCCCGTGAAGCGCCGAAAGCCCGCACGCACCTATCATGCGGCAAAGCTCCGCGTATGACGAATTGAAATAACCGTCGTCGCTGTCGTAAAGTATGACCGTATCGGCGTCGATCCCGGCGATCAGAAGACGTACCGCCGCTGAGGCGACGCCGGGAAAAACGGCGCGTATCCCGGCGACGCCGTCGGGGCCCGTCGCATCGAGCAGTATCACGGGGCGGTCGCCCGATATCCCGTGACGGTAAATGATCTCCGTCATGCTTTTTTTACACGAGCTTTCCGACGTCTTAAGCGGAGGACGCATCAGACATCTGAGTATCCGGGATAAAAGCGCCGTGTCGCAGGGAGGGAGCGACACGGCGTCGCCGCCTCCCACCGCCGCCCTGTCTATCGCCCGGGATGCGGACTCCTTGTCGGATGCCGCGGAGATAAAGAAGGTCAGCTTTCCGTCACGCGGCTCCGCCGCGGCGAAAACGCGCGGGAAGACGCAGGCGGTATCCTCAAAATCGCCTGTTATCCCGCGATCCGAAAGCAGCTCGCTCGCACTCTTTCCGTGCGTCTGTTCACCGTTGATCCTGACATCGGACGAAACGGGGCCGTCACCGCCGTACGCCGCTACGCATACCGTCATACCCGCCTTGCCGCGGCGTCTGAAAAACAGCCTGTCTTTGCGTTTTGACGACGTTATGAAAAGAGAAGAGTACGACGTGTGTCTCAGATGATCCGCCTTTTTCCGCATGACCGGCTCGAACGCGAGCGCGGTCCTTGCGTCAGCTTTAACATCTATCCGGAACACAGGCTCGTCGGGGCAGACAGAGATCCGGGCGTTCATATCATCGGTACCGTATATCACGCGATCCGATAAGAACGACGCCGGGTGGCGGATCAGATCGACATCTCCGCACAGCACCGAAAGTCCCCTCAGACCCTGTGCGTTTTCGTCTGATATGCACGCGCCCTTGAAGTAAAGCCCCACGCCGTACGGATCGGCAACGGCGGTGCAGACCGTGTTCGTCAGAAGCGAGCAGTCGCGGACGCGATCCTCACCCGGATCGAACGAGCGCGGAGGATCGGGATATATGCCGACCGTCTTTTTGCCGCGGAATACGGGAGGCTTTTCATAAAGCAGTGAAAGGACGGACGATACGCGCTGATCGCGGCAGAAACGCTTGACGAATATATCGTCCAGCATAACATTCGCCGCGCTGATGACGCTCATGCCTATGTGATGGGCCATATGACATTTTATGACCGCGTATCCGCCGCCCGTGCGGCTGCGCGTCATATCCACGGCCTCGTAAAAGCCGTATTCCCCATACACTCCGTTCTGCTTCAGATGTCTGAGGACTGACAGCGCCGGGCCGGAGCGCGACAGCATGAGAAAAAGCGAATAGGGACTGATAACGCGTTCTCTTTTATCGGCGTGAAGCGCCAGCCCCGGCACACCGTGTGCCTTGTATTGATAATCCATATCGGCGTCGAAGGCGAAATAGCACGATTCGCTCATGCCGAAGACGCGTTTGCCGTGGAAACGCACACTCTCCTTTTCCTGACGGAAAACGGCGTAAGACCGGGCGAGATCCGCGGCGGAACCCTCCGGCGCGGGCAAAAACAGTGCCGGCATGAAATACTCGAAGGCGGTGCCCGAAAACGACGCGATGCCTTTTTTGACGCCTTCGCGGATCACCGGCCGCGACAGCGCGCCGAAATGCTCCGGCGGGGCAGATCCGAGCGCGATCGCGAGCATGTCCGTCGTCAGCATCTCGGAGCAGTACATATCGTATCTGACGTCAGATCCGTCGCCCGTGCCGATCCGGAACAGACGCGCTTGTTTGTCATACAACGGAGTAAGATCGCATTCCGCTGTCAGTCTGTCCGTTGTCTCCCTGAGATCATCCGTGTCACCGTATTCGTCGAGCGCCTGTCTCAGCGTTATCAGACACGCGAGATAATTTCCGCAGTCAACGGTGGAAACGAAGTCTGACAGCGGCGTGCAGGTGTGCGTGTCGTACCAGTTGTACAACAATCCGTTCTTCTTCGGGAGCTTTTCGAGCGTATGAAGCGTTGGCGCGAGCATACGGCGCACGTCGTCCCTGCCGTATATCCCGAGATCCGCTGCCGCTATGACGGATAACAGATAAAGTCCGATATTGGTGGGCGACGTTCGGGGCGCCGTCCCGATCCCGCAGAAGACCTGATGATTATCGGGCGGCAGGTATCCGTGCTCCGCCGTGACGAGCGCGGAAAAATATTTCATATGGTCTTTCACGCACTCAAGCAAAAATCCGTCGTCCCGGTATCTGTCTGCGCAGATCCTTCTTTGAAGTGAGGAGCGGTACGCGATGACGGGGGAGAGCGTGAGTACGGCGCCGGTGAAGACCGCAGCTCCCGATGATATCACCGTGATGAGCGAGCCGAATATCACGGACGGCAAAAACGAAAGTGCGTACGCGGACGGAAGATGACGCACGGAATCGGCGGCGGACGAGGTTGTCCAGCTGAGCGTCCTTTTCCGGATGATCAGACGGAACACCGCCCGGACAACGGCGAAAAGCACCGTCTGAGCCTCGTAAAACAGAAAAGAAAGACGAAATAGAAAATAAGAGACGTCGGCGGATCGTCTGCCGGGATCGTAAAGATCGGAGAAAAACGCGTGGACTGAAGGTACAAAGAGATATGAGAGGGCGATCGACGAAAGCACAGGCAGCGCTCCGGCAAAGGCGCCGTATATTATACAGATAACAGCGAAAACAGGCGCGAGCGCGGTCAAAACGCTTCCGTACAGTATGAAACGGTCAACCCCGTGGAGTCCGTTCGGACTTTTCACGCCGCCGCGCTTTAAATAACGGAACGTGAACGGCAGGGACTGTACGTCGCCTCGTACCCATCTTTCGAGCCTTTTGTGGTAGGATATCGCGTTTTTCGGCGTGCTCTCGTACATAACGGTGTCGGTCACCGCGCCGCAGCGGCAGCGGCATCCCTCTATCGCGTCGTGCGAGAGGATCATACCGTCCTCGAACACGTCGCAGCAGCATGTGAAAAACGCCGACACGTCGATCAGCCCCTTGCCGCAGAACGAACCGCGGCCGAACACGGCGCTGAGCACGTCGAAATCCGGCGTGTGATAAGGATCCGTGCCTCGCTCACGCGAGAAGACGGATGAGAAAGGAGGATCCGTGCGCGATCCGAGCACACAGCCGATACGCGGCTGAAAAATGCCGTGACCTTTTGTCACGGTACGCGTTCTTTTGTCGACGACCGCCCTGTTTGCCGGATGGACGGCGCATCTGAGCAGAGAAGACACGCTTCCCGGATAAAGCACCGTGTCCGAGTCGAGCGTTATAAGATACGGAATACCGCGCAGCTTTTCCGGATCTCCGTATATCTCAAGTGAGGACGATCCCGTGTGAAGCTGTCTCACAAGCTCGCAGACCGCCCCGCGTTTGCGCTCCGGCGCGATGAAGGCGTCCTCGGAAAACGAATATCTTCGCTCGCGCAGAAACAAATAAAAACCGCCGCCGTATTTTTCGTTCAGCCTGTCAATCTCGCCGTGAGCTTTATTTATCAGCTCGTCGTCGCCCGCGTCGTATTTGACGTCGCTGTCCGGCAGATCGGCGAGGATACCTAAAAGGACGGGCGCTGTCCTTCCCTCGGAGATGCGCATCTGTCCGAGTCTTTCCGCGAGGCTTGAAATATCCGCGCCGAGCTTCGCTGTGATCACGGTGAGACACGGGGGAAGCTCCGCGTCATCACGCACGCGCGGGCAAATCCGTGCGGGCAGCAGCTTACCGCATATGACCGAGCTCAGATACAGGGAAAGCCGGTAAAGCGGGATAACAGCCAAAAGTGAGGCGGCGCCGACCGCGAGCGCGGACAGGGACATAAGCGTTATCAAAACGGATATGAGGATCAGGATATACGGAAGAGGAGAGGGATCGCGGGAAAACAGCGTTTCCGTGAACCTGTGCTCGGGAAGGCTTTTCAGCGCGCTTTCGCTGTCCGTTTTCCCGGATCCCGCGAAGCGCGAAAGACGCCTCCTGTATTCCGCGCGGGTCCGGTCGTCGCTTTCCGCATAGTCCGGATAAAGAAGAAGGCGGCGCTCGAGCGGGGAGGCGTCGGCGATAAGAGATCCGAAATCTATCCTCTCGATCTGCCGCAAACGAAAGACCCCGCATTTCCCCGCAAGTATCATCCGGCAGTATATCAGGATCAGATAATACCTTGTTTTCCGTATCTGCCCGTCGCCGTATTTTCCGCGCGCGTAAAACGAGCAAAGAGATCCGCGGTCGACGGCGCCGCCCGACAGGTCGATAAAGTCCGACAGCGCGGCACAAAGACCGGGATCTCCGCGCCCGAGCGCCCTTCCCGCGTCCCGCAGTCTCGGGATCAGGTAATAAAGCTCGCCGCGGATGACGGGATCCTTTGAGCGTTTCAGCTCCCGCACGATCGAAAAGCATTCTTTTCCAAGCGAAATGACAGCCATAGATCCTCCGAAGTATTATTCGAACGTGATTATTGACGCGCGACGGTCAAAATTATTCCATTGTTATTTTTTTCGTGTTGAATACGACAAAAATACGGTATATAATCTTATCGATCATGGTTTTGGGAGAGTTGACAATGGAAAAAAACAAAAAAGCGCTCACCGTCGTAAAGGAGTACGCGCTTATGACCGTCGCCACGCTCGTTATGGCGTGCGGGATCTATTTCTTCAAGTTTCCGAACGATTTCGTTATGGGAGGCGTGAGCGGCATATCGATGATATTCGGCAGGCTCCAGTCCGCGGTATCCCCCGCGACAGTGATGCTCATCATCAACGTCGCTCTGCTCATAGTCGGCTTTTTCATATTCGGCAAGGGCTTCAGCATCAAGACGGTATACTGCAGCCTGATCCTGTCTGTGGCGCTTGAGCTTCTGGAGCTGCTCTGTCCGCTCAAGGGACCGCTCACCGACGATAAGATGCTCGAGCTGTTCTTCGCCGTGGGTCTGCCCGCCGTCGGCTCGGCCGTCGTATTCAATCTCGGCGGTACTACCGGAGGGACCGATATAATAGCCATGGTGCTCAAAAAATATACGTCCATGAACACGGGCGTCTCGCTTTCCTTCGCTGACGCGGTGATAGTCGCCGCCGGCTTCTTCGTGAACGGCGTCAGATCCGGTCTTTACTCTCTCGTCGGTCTTCTCGTACGCGCGCTCGTCATAGACGTGATCATAGAGAACATAAACATAAGCAAATATTTCTTCATCGTCACGACGAACCCGGACGAGGTCTGCCGGTATATAAACGAGAATCTGCACAAGGGCGCGACGGTATGGCAGGGCAGAGGCTCATATACGAAAGAGGAAAAGACCGTCGTTCTCACCGTGATGACGCGTTCTCAGGCGATAGCGCTCAGGAACCATATAAAGGAGACGGATCCGGGCGCCTTCGTGGTCATTTCTTCGACGAGCGATATAATCGGTAAGGGCTTCAGGAACGCGTCCTGAAAATATACGGAACGCCGGACGGGATCGACCCCGCCCGGCGTTTTATTCAGTCTTCTTTTTTTCGGAAAAACACGGAAAACCCCGGCAGCTCCTTTGCGCGGTGCTTTACGGCGTACCTGATCCCGAGGCAAAACAGGAACAAAAGGAACAGAAGCGCCGCGTAAAGCAACAGTCCCGTCACTGCGGCGCCCACGCTGCCGAGCCTCGCCCTCGCGATACCGATGACGCCGTTCATGAGGAACACGTATCCCGTCGTTATCGAGGAGAGCAAAGCCCCCTGCTTTATATGGAAACGCGTGTATTCCGTGCTTTTTTCGGATATGATCGGTATCAGCACAAGCACGAAAAGATATGAAATGACCGACAGAAGGGCTCCTTTTTTTACATCCTCCGGATCGTATTCTTCCGTATGATCCGGAGTCCTTTTTATGAAATTATCCTTCATTGTCCGGATCTTTCCGCGTATTCACGCTCGTCGAGGTCGGTCTGCTCGTACAGCTCAAGAAGTCTTTCCTCGAGCTTCTCCCGCTCAAGATCGAGTTCCATCAGCTTTTTGTAATCGAGCTCGTTTTCCCTGTATTCTGTCTCAAGCGCCGATAAACGGTCTTCTATCTTCGCCGTTTCCTCCCTGGCGCGCTCTATCCTTGTCCTGAGCTTGCGCATATCCGAGCGGCTCCGCCGCTCCTCCTCGTATTTCCTGCGGTTTTCCTCCTTGTCGGAGCGTTCCGCCGCGGCAGGCTCCGGCACCGTCTGATCGCGGGTATATCTCAGATAATCCTCATATGTCCCGTGATAGTCGGCAAACGGCTTTGCCGATATGTCGAGCACGCGCGTGCAGAGCTTTTTTATGAAGTATCTGTCGTGAGAGACGGCGATCAGCGTTCCCTTGTAATCGGACAACGCGTCCTCCAGCGCCTCGCGGCTCTTTATATCGAGGTGGTTCGTCGGCTCGTCGAGCAGGAGCACGTTGTTCGGTCTGAGTATCAGCTTGACCATCGTGAGCCGCGCCTTTTCGCCGCCGGAGAGCATGCTCACTTTCTTGTTGACGTCGTCGCCGCGGAACAGGAACAGCGCGAGCGCGGAGCGTATCTCCGTCTGCGTCCTTTTGCCGAATTCGTCCCAGACCTCGTCAAGGACGGTGTTGTTTTCGTCAAGCTCCTGGTTCTCCTGATCGTAGTAACCGATGCTGACGTTGTAGCCGAATTCATATGAGCCGGAGGTCTGCTGCAGCCTGCCGCGCAGGATCTTCATCAGAGTCGACTTTCCGGAGCCGTTTTTCCCCGTGATGAACGCACGGTCTCCGCGTTTGATCAGAAACGAAACGCCGGAGAACAGCTCGTTTTCGCCGAACCGTTTCGATAGCCCGTTTACCGTCAGAACGTCGTTGCCGGATTCCGAGCCCTCGGTGAAGCGCACGCGGATCCCGCGACGCTCGGCTTCGGGCGCCTCGACCTTCTCCATTCGGTCGATCGCCTTCCGGCGTGATTCGGCGGCTATTATGTTGCGCTCACGGTTCCAGCGCTTCTGCTGTTCTATGAACGCCTCGAGCCTTGCGATCTCGCGCTGCTGATTTTCATAATGGCGGCGCTGTATCTCGCGGTCGGTCTTTTTCCGCTCAACGTATTTTGTGTAGTTGCCGTCGTAAAGACGCGCCTTGCCGCCGTCTATATCGAGTATCTTCGTCGCCACGCGGTCGAGAAAATATCTGTCGTGGGAGACGACGAGAAGAGTACATTTCAGATTTGAAAGCACGTCCTCGAGCCAGGAAAGCGTCTGTACGTCAAGATGGTTCGTAGGCTCGTCGAGAAGCAGTATATCCGGAGGTCTGATGATCAGCTTTCCGAGCGCGAGGCGCGTTTTCTGCCCGCCCGAAAGCCTGCCGACCGGCGTTTCCCATTCGGACTCCGGAAAGCCGAGCTTGACGAGGTATGATCTTACGAGTCCGCGGAACCTGTCTCCGCCGTCCGCGGAGAACGATTCGAGCTTTGCCGTGTATTCCGAGAGATACGAGTCCGTCATGGCGATGCCGACGGAATGCGTCACGTCGATGCGGTGCCTCATCCGCTCAAGCTCCGCCTCCCTCTCGATGAGGTCGGAAAAAGCGCTCTCGAGCACGGAGACGACAGTCCCGTCGCCGTCGGCGACGGCGTTCTGCGAGAGCATTCCGACGGTCTTGTCCTTTGAGATGTATACGTTTCCCTTGCCGTCGTATTCACCGGTTATCATCTTCAGAAGAGAAGTTTTTCCGGCGCCGTTTTCACCGACGATGCCGACACGGTCTCCCTCCTGTACCGAGAAGGAAACGTCAGATAAGACGTCACGCTCGCCGAATGAGAGCGTGAGTCCGTCACAGCCGAGAATGATCATTTTCCTTTTGCTTTCCTTATAAAATCGCGGTACCAGTACGCGCTCTTCTTCGGACGCGTTTCAAGCGTTTGAAAATCCGTCTCGAATATACCGAATTTGAAATTGAAGCCCGCCGTCCATTCAAAGTTGTCCATAAGGCTCCACAGATAATAACCGCGCACGTCGTACCCATCGTCTATCGCCTTGCCGAGCCATTCGAGAAAGCCGGAGACGTATTTTATCCTGTCCGTATCGGCAATGAGACCGTCTTCGCCTCTCGGTTCCTCACCTATGCCGTACGTGCCGTTTTCCGTCACGATCACCGGTATCTTCAGTCCGTACAGATCATGCACGAGCTTTATCGCGTCGTATACCGCCTTCGGGTAGTATTCCGTTCTGTTGTTGAGGAAGTTTCCGCCCTGTGAGAAATCGAGCTCCGCCTGCCTGTCGACCGAGACGGGGACTCTGTTGTAGACGTTGAGACCGTAGTAATCTATCGGACGGTGCATCAGCTCAAGATCGCCCGGACGTATGTCCATGAGCGTGCCCTCAGACGCGAGGTGAGAGAGGATATAGTCGCTGTACGAGCCGCCGAGCACGGGATCCGTGTAGAATTTCCAGTTTCGCTCGTCCTGATCGAGCACGAGCGCGCGGTCCTCCTCCGTGTCGCGGATCGCGTGGCGTTTCCATATATCTATGACTATGCCGATATCGCCCGACGCGCCGGACGCGCGGAAGGCGTCCACCGCCGCGCCGTGCGCGACGAGGATGTTGTGACGCGCCTGGTTGCCCTCTTTTTCATTGCATCTGCCGGGGGCGAAGCCGCCGTTGCCGTAGCCGACGTACGTCGCTATCGGTTCGTTTACGGTCGACCAGAGCGGCACGACATCGCCGAACAGACGGAACATTTTGTCCGCGTACTCGGCAAACCTGCCTATCACGTCACGGTCGACCCAGCCGTTCTTTTCTTCAAGCGCCTGCGGAAGATCCCAGTGGTAGAGCGTGACGTTCGGCTTTATGCCGGCGCGGAGCAGGGAATCGAAGCAGCGTTTGTAATAGTCGACGCCCTTTTCGTTCAGAGCGCCTGACCCCTCTGGCATGACGCGCGACCAGGAGATCGACATCCTGTAGCTGTCGACCCCGACGAATTTCAGATTTTCAACGTCGCGTTCAAAGCGGTGATAGCTGTTGCAGGCGACGGCGGGCGTGGTGCCGTTGTGTATCTTCCCGGGCTTTGAGGCGAATACGTCCCATATGCTCGGACCTCTGCCGTCCTCCGCGGCTCCGCCCTCTACCTGTCCCGCCGACGTGGCGAGACCCCAAATGAAATCTTTTCCGAAACTCATAACGTCCTCCCGGTCGTGATTTTCTATATTATACTGTATTTTTTTTGAAAAATCAAGTATCACGGCGCAAATAAGACGAATAAAGCGGACGACCGGGAAATATGATTTAACAAAAACGTTGGAGGGCGATATGTTCGTTTATACAGTCAGGGCGTCCACCCTGAAATTCATAGCCGTGATCACCGCGTCCGCCGCAGCGATCGTTTCACTTGTTTTGTTCCTGCCGAAATATGAATTCTCCGCCGAGACGTCCGCTCCCGCCGTGATCGAGCGGAAGATCAGAGGAGAGGACGGCGTGAAGGAGTTTTTGTCGCAGTACGGCTGGGAGGCGACGGAGCTCGTGGACCGCGCGGAGGTCACCGTGCCGTCGCAGTTCGACGCCGTGTACGAGGAATACAATACCCTTCAGAAAAAGCAGGGCTTCGATCTTTCAAAGTACCGCCGCAAGACCGTGACGCGTTATACGTATCTGATAGACAACTACAAGGATCACAAGGGAACGGTGCTCGCGGACGTTATAGTCTATAAAAACAAGGTCATAGGCGGGGATATCTGCTCGGCGGATGTAAACGGGTTCGTCCACGGCTTTTCACCCGATATCACGCTGCCGTAAAAAACGCCGGCTGACGATTCGGCGCGGCGTGATAAGGAAGTATTATGTATAAACTTTGCCGCGCCGAAAATGAAGACGCCCGCAAGCGGGCTAATGAAGAAATGAAGACGCTTC
>CACYWW010000023.1 GCA_902778145.1 uncultured Ruminococcus sp. | reverse complement strand
CCTCGCGGTGCAAACCTTGGGAGTCGCTTTGGGGTTCGTCGGCAACTACGCCCCACGTGGACTTTCACCACAGATTGACGGCGTGCCCGTCATACATGACAAAAGCCGCCGTACGGTAATGCGGCGGCTTTTTTTGTTATCCGATCATTCGGCGGCGGGAGTTTCCTCGGCAGGAGCTTCCTCTGCGGGAGCCTCTTCCTCGGTGTTCTCTTCGGTCTCTTCGGCTTCTTCCGCGTTCTCTTCAAGAAGTGCGCGGATGGAGAGGCTGATCTTCTTTCTGTCGTAATCGATATCGGTGATCTTGACGTCTACGACGTCGCCGACCTTGACTACGTCCTCAGGCTTCGCAACGCGCTTGACGTCGAGCTGAGAGATGTGGATGAGTCCGTCCGCACCGGGGAGCACTTCGGCGAACGCGCCGAAGGGCATGATGCTGACGATCTTAACGGAAACGACGTCGCCGACCTGGTAAGCGTTGGTGAACAGCGTCCAGGGGTTGGTCGCCTCGGTCTTGTAACCGAGAGAGATCCTCTTCTTCTCACGGTCGAACGACTTGACGAATACCTTGATCTTGTCGCCGATGGATACGACCTCGGACGGGTTGCCTATGTGGCGCCACGAAAGCTCCGTGGTGTGTACCATACCGTCAACGCCGGCGCCGAGCTCAACGAACGCGCCGTAGTTCTGGATCGAACGGACGGTGCCTTCATACTCCTTGCCTTCCTCGATCTCATCCCAGAACTTCGCCTCGGCGGCTTTGCGCTCCGCTCTCGCGGCGGCTCTTGCCGGAATGCGGGCGGATGCTTTGATCCTTCTTCTGCCGGTATCGACGTCGATGATCTTGAAGAGCATCTTCTTGCCGATGATCTCGTTCATATCTCCGCCTTCCTCGACGGTGGTGTGGGAAGCGGGTACGAAAGCGCGCACGCCTTTGATGGTGCAGATAGCGCCGCCGCGAACGACCTCAACGAATTTGCCCTCGAGATATTCTCCGCTCTCGTAAGCGTCGACAACTGTCTGCCAGTTGTTCTTTGCGTCATACTTTCTCTTCGAAAGCGTTGCGACGCCGTCAACGTCCGAAACTCTGACGGCATACGCTGTCACCTGATCGCCGACCTTGAAGACCTCATCCAGCTTGACGCCGGGCTCGTCGGTCACATCGTCATACGAAAGTATACCGGTAACCTTGGTGCCGAGGTCAACTTTGATCTCAGTGTTCGAGATCTGCGTGATCGTGCCTGTTACGACGTCTCCTGTATTTAAAGTTTTGAAGGTTTCATCAAGAAGCTTCTCGAAGCTCTCCTCTGCCTCGATTTGTCCGTTTTCCACGGTGTCTTTGGTTTCTTCGCTCATTATGGTTTTTACCTCCTCAATAATACTGTCCGGTGTCGATGCGCCGGCAGTTATTCCCACTTTTGAGTTTTTTCCCGTTCTGATGTTTCTGCACTCCTCAGCCTGCTCGACCAGGTAAGTCCGCGGACACACCTTTCGGGATATAGAATACAGCTTAGTAGTATTTGAGCTGTTTTTCCCTCCGATAACGACCATCACGTCAACACGCCCGGCAAGAGCCTGCGTTTCATTCTGACGCTTTTCGGTCACTGAACATATTGTATCAAATAATTTCGCGTTTGTATAGAGGCTTTCAATAAAATTCTGACATTTTTTCCATTCTGTTAAATTTTGAGTCGTCTGTGAGACCATTATAACGTCGTCCTGCGGCGATAGAAGCGGTATGATCTCGTTTTCAAGCGTCTCTTTATCGGTAAAACAGAACGCGCGGCCCTTTACGTGGCTTTTTATGCCGCGCACCTCCGGGTGTTTTTCGTCTCCGAAGATGAGGGTGACGTTTTTTTCGTCGGAATTTTCCTTGACTATGTCGTGTATTTTTTTGACGAACGGGCACGTGCAGTCGATCACGTGAAAATTCGGGTTCGTCTCCGCTTCGGCTGAAAGACGGTCGGAGTATTCGCGCTCCGCTCCGTGAGTCCTGATGACGACGGTGACGTCGTGCCCGTCGCACGCCTCCCGGAATATTTCCGGAAGCTCGTCCGCGGTGATCGATCTGACCCCCGCAGCCTCGAACCCGGCGACGACGGTCGGATTATGGATTATATCGCCGAGCGTATATATTTTTCCGGAATCGCTTCTTTCCGTGAGCTCCTTCAGAGTCTTCACCGCGCGTGACACGCCGAAGCAGAATCCGCTGTATTTCGCAACTTCTATCATTTTCCGGATGTCTGTACGGGAAGATCGGCAAGATCGCAAATCCGGTCGAAGATCACTCCGGTAGCCGTTCTGTATTCGGACGGCGTTCCCCCGGAAAGTCCGAGCTCCGACGGATCGAGCGGTTTTCCGATTATGACCGTCGTCTTCGAAAAGGGTCTCAGCTTGTTCTTCTTCGTCTTTATGAACGCCGGGAGCACCTTGCACCCGGTCCTGTACGACAGCATCGCGACGCCGTCCTTCGGTGTCGTGGTGCGCGGATCGACGCCGGGACACCTCGTTCCCTGAGGGAATATGCCGACCACCCCGCCCTCTTTAAGATAGCCGAGCGTGGTCTTCATCGCGTGCAGATCGGCGGTGCCGCGGTTGACCGGGATCATGCCGAGCTTTTTCATCAGCTTGCCGATGATCGGCGTTTTGAAAGATTCCTTTTTCGCCATGAAATGTATCGTTCTCGGCACCGAAAGGATCAGCATTATGGGATCGAACAGCGCGGTGTGATTGCATCCGAGGATGAACGCCCCCTCCTCGGGCACGTTTTCGGCTCCTATGACCTTCAGCCCGTATATCCGTCTGAAAAAACCGCCGAGCCGTTTGACAAGCTTTTCATAAAGCGTCATTTCCGCATTTCATACAGCAGAGCGATGATCTCCGTGTTTTCCTCGATAGTTATATTCGAATTGTCGATTATGACCGCGTCATCCGCGGGCACGCACGGAGCCTCGGCTCTGTGTGAATCATTGTAGTCGCGCTCCGTTATCTCACGCTTTATGTCGTCGAGCGAAACGGCCTGTCCTTTCGCTGTGAGCTCGTCGAACCGGCGTTTCGCGCGTTCCTTGACGGAAGCCGTCTGGAAGATCTTGAGCTCGGCGTCGGGCAGTATCACAGTCCCTATATCGCGTCCGTCCATGACTACGTCATGCTCGGAGGCGACTTTTCTCTGCATACCGAGGAGGAAAGCCCTGACCTCGGGTATCGCGGAGACCTTGGAGGCGTAGAGCGATATAACGTTCTGCCTTATATCGTCCGACACGTCGCGTCCGTTCAGATATATCCTCTGGCCCTCGTCCGAAAAGCCGAGGTCGATCGAAATGTCCGGCAGACACGCGATCACGGCAGCTTTATCGTCCGGGTCTTTTTTGTGTTCGTATACGTAAAGACCTATCGAGCGGTACATCGCCCCGGTATCGACCTGGAGAAAGCCGAGACGCTTGGCCACCGCTTTGGCTACGGTGCTCTTTCCGGCGCCGGACGGTCCGTCTATCGCTATTCTGAAAGTTTTCATTTGTATTGTCCTCATTCCGTCACGTTGTATTCGTTCGCCGCGCTGCAGAAGCCGTCAACGCCGGCGCGGAACTGCGCCGTGTTCCCGTTTTCAAGAAACGCGGAGGCGGCATCATAAAGCTTTCTTATATTCGCGGCGCATCCTTCCGGGCGGCTCTTAATCACAGCGAAGCATATGTAGAGCGAATCTCTGAGTCCGTCGTCGTATTTGTCCTTGCCGTCAAGCATACAGAGCGTCATAAGCGAATTTATGTCAGCAGAAAGATACGAAAGATATTCCTCCCTCTTTCCGGCGATCACGCCCTCCGCGTCCGTACGGCAGGCTTTCACGGTCTGTGCGAATCTGACGTCGGTCTTACGGTGAAACGACGCGGAAGCCGCAAAAAAAGTTATAAGCGCCGTGCATACGGCGAGCAGCACGGCGGCTGACGCCGTTATTATTTTCTTTTTCAATATATCACCTCATCTGCAAGCCGAGAGCGCCGCCGCGTGTGCGGTCGAAAACGCTATCTGCAGATTGAATCCGCCCGTATACGCGTCACAGTCTATGATCTCGCCCGCAAAGAACAGCCCGGGCACGAGCTTCGACTGCATCGTTTTCGGATCTATGGAGCGCGTGTCGACTCCGCCGCGCGTTATCACCGCCTCCGATATCGGAGCGGGCGAAACGACGGTCAGCGTCAGTTTTTTCAGATTTTCGACCATCGTATGTCGCTCTGCCGACGTGACGGAATTCACCTTTTTTGAAGGATCTATGCCGCACAAGTCGATGAACGGCGCGATAAACTTAGACGGCAGAAGCTGACCGAGCGAATTTATAAGATCCTTGTTTTTGTTTTCCGAAAAATCACGGAGGATCCGTCTGTCGAGCATCTGCGTATCGAGCGCGGGTTTGAGATCGATATAAAGCCTGTATCTGCCGGGCTCCGCGTCACGCATACGCGCCGAAGCGGAAAGGACGAGAGGTCCGCTCACACCGCGGTCGGTGAAAAGCATCTCTCCGAGTTCGGAAAACACCGTCTTGCCGGTCACGGTATCATACGCCTCGAGCGTCACGTTTTTAAGCGACAGTCCCTGACAGCGCGGACAGATCCGGTCGCTGCAGATAAGCGGAACAAGCGATGGCGAAAGCGGCGTTACGGCGTGTCCGAATGCTCTTGCGAACGCGTAACCGTCGCCGTCGGAGCCTGTGCGCGGGTACGAAAGCCCGCCTGTCGCGATTATGACCCGGTCCGCCGTGTACGTACCCTGGGCGCCTTTCAACTCGAACCCGTTTCCGTGAGTTATCTCTTTTATCCTGTCCCGCACGAATGAGACTCCGCCGCTCTCGCAGTATCCCGCGAGCGCGTCGGCTATGTCCGACGCCTTGTCCGAAACGGGAAAAACACGTCTTCCCCGCTCTACCTTCAGCGGCACGCCGAGCCCTTCAAAGAATTCCTTCGTATCCTGCGAGCCGAAGGACGAATACGACGAATAAAGAAAACGCGGATTTGAAACGACGTTTTCAAAAAACGTCTGTCTGTCGCAGTCGTTCGTGACGTTGCATCTGCCCTTGCCCGTAATCCTGAGCTTTACGCCCATGCGGCTGTTTCTTTCGATAAGTACGGTCTCGGCTCCGTTATGCGAGGCGATGCCGGCGGCAAAAAGCCCCGCGGCGCCGCCGCCGACTACGGCGATCCTCATTGTTCCGGCTTCTGTCCGGAGAATTTATTGTAGACTTCGAATTTATCCCAGACGTTTTCAAGCTCGTTGAAGATCTCTCTGACCTCTTCCTGTTTTTTCTTTCCTATCGCCACGATCATGGCGTTGATGACGGACAGAGGCGCGACGAGAGAGTCGACGAACGACGCCATCTCCGACCTTGCCACAAGCGTATCGTCGGCGTATTCGACAAGCGGCGAATCCATCGAATCCGTTATGGCGACGGTCATCGCCTTCTGCTGCTTTGCCAATTCCATCCCCTGCACTATCCTCTTGGAATAACGCGGGAACGATATACCGATTATTATATCGTCCGGTCCTATGCGGAAAAGCTGTTCGAATATCTCCGAGCGCGAGGTAGAGTTTACCAGACGCACGTCGTCGAATATCATCGAAAAGTAGAAATTCATGAACTGCGCGAGCGACGCCGAAGAACGCATGCCCATGATATAGATGCGTTTCGCCTTTATGATATTGTCTATCGCACGGTTGAACGCGTTTTTATCTATATTCGAAAGAGTATTGCGCATCTTTTCGATATCGAGCTCCATCACCTTTTCAAGGATCTCGTCATCGTTGATACGGTCGTTCGTGATCTCGATACGCTGAAGTGACGTGAGGCGGGCGCGTATAAGCTCACGCAGGCTGTGCTGCAGATCCGGATAACCGTCAAACCCGAGCTCGATGGCAAAACGTACGACCGTGGACTCGGAAACGTGTACCGTCGATCCGAGCTTGAGCGCGGTCATATAGGCAGCCTTATCGTAATGTTCGAGAATATAGTTGCCTATGGCTTTTTGCCCCTTTGAAAATCCGGGCATTGAGGTCTCTATTTTCTGTAGTATGTCCATAACTGTCCTGCCTTCCTCAATGTATACTGCGTCGATTATAACACATAATATAAAAAAAAGCAAGCGTTTTTCAAAAAAAATTGCAATTTTGAGGAAAATTAATTGCAAAAAAGTCCGCTTACACCGGCCTTGCGTATTTCACGCCCGATTAAAACGCAAAAAAAAACGACATTTTTTGCATAAAGAACGGTGTGCGTCTGCAAAATAAGCACCGAAAAAAGCGGAAAGCCGCCCGGATGTGATCCGGGCGGCTGTGTTTTCGGTATGATTTATTCTTTTTCCGCCTTCTGCTTTTTGCCGGAAAGGATGAGGTTCGTTATGATACCGAGTATGAGGGCTACGGCGATAGACGTCAGTTTTATGTTTCTTCCGCCGCCTATCGGGATACCGAGAGCCATTCCGCCGACACCGGCTATAAGGATAACGGAAACGACGAACAGATTCCTGTTATCACCGAGATCGGCTTTCTGCACCATTTTAAGACCGGAGACTGCTATGAAACCGTACAGCGCAATGCAGACGCCGCCCATGACGCAGCTCGGGATGGAGGACAGGAAAGCGACGAACGGTGACAGGAACGAGATGCATATCGCGAACAGAGCCGTGAAGAATATCGTGATAACGGAGGCGTTTCCTGAGATCGCAACGCAGCCGATGGACTCGCCGTACGTGGTGTTCGGGCAGCCGCCGAAGAACGCGCCGACAATGGAACCGACGCCGTCGCCGAGAAGGGTCCTGTGAAGGCCCGGATCCTCAAGCAGGTCATGTTCAATGATGGAGGAAATATTCTTGTGGTCAGCGAGATGCTCGGCAAAGACGACGAACGCGACCGGAATGTATCCGACGGCGATCGAAGCGATATACGCCGCGTCAACTTTGGACAGATCCTTGAACGCTTCGATAAAGCTGAACTGCGGCAATGAGATGAACGTTTTTACGGTGACACCCGTGCCTTCGGGTGCAAGCGCCTTGAAGGCATCAAAGCTGATTATGACAAGATCCTCATTTCCGCTCGAGACGCCGATAACGGTTATTATCATGGCAAGTGCGTATCCGGAAAGTATACCAATGATAAACGGGATCATCTTAAGCATTTTTTTGCCGTATACCGAGCAGATAACGGTGACGACAAGGGTCACGATGCCGCAGACCATACAGAGCAGCGCGTGCGTATCGAGCACGAACGCCTGAAGATTCGCATCATATATCTTGTCGGCATAAGTACCGTTGCCGCCGAGGACGTCCTTTATGGCGCCGCCCGCGAGCGAGAGTCCTATGATGGCGACCGTCGGACCGATGACTACCGCCGGCATCAGCTTGTTTATCCATTTAGTTCCCGCGAATTTGACTACTGCGGCGATGATCACATATATGAGACCCGCCATCAGCGCGCCTATGATCAATCCGAAATAGCCTACGCTTACGGAGACCGCACCGGCGAACGCCGCGCCCATCGATCCCAGGAACGCGAACGAGGAGCCTAAGAACACAGGGCTTCTGAATTTGGTAAACAGCAGATACACGAGCGTACCGACGCCCGCACCGAACAGTGCCGCCGATGTCGACATACCGTTGCCGACGATCATCGGCACCGCGATCGTTGCCGCCATTATGGCAAGCAGCTGCTGAAGTGCGAAAAGTACGACCTGACCAGCCTTCGGCTTGTCTTTCACACCGTAAATGAGTTTCATAAAAACCTCCGTTTATTTATAGCCGTTTCCGGCTTACTTACTGTTCGATTCTCTGCAGAAGTTTTACGCAGAGCTCCCCGTCGTATTCCGGTACGTGTACGGATACGACCTCTGTTTTTGATGTGGGGACGTTCTTGCCGACGTAATCGGCGCGGATCGGAAGCTCCCTGTGTCCGCGGTCGATAAGCACGGCGAGCTGTATGCAGCTCGGGCGCCCCTGTGCGAATACCGCTTCGATCGCGGCTCGGGCGGTCCTGCCCGTATACATGACGTCGTCGACGAGGACGACGCGCTTGCCGTTTACGTCGAACGGCAGTCTCGACGGTGTGACTGTCGGATCTCTGTGCTCAGGCAGCACGTCGTCCCGGTAGAATTTTATATCGAGCTCGCCTACGGGAAGCTCAGCACCCTCGAATCTCGCGATATTGCCGGCGATCATAGCGGCGATCGGCATCCCTCTGCGGCGGATACCGACGAGAACGACGTTTTCCGTCCCCTTGTTCTTTTCTGTTATCTCATGAGATATACGGACGACGGCGCGCCTTACCGCCGCTTCATCCATCAGTTCAGCTTTAAAGATGAGATTCATAAAAAAATTCCTGCCGATACACGGCAGGAATGCACAAAGCATGGCTATTGCGTATAATCTTGCCGGTATCTCCGTACCGAATCGGACCCCGTCCGAGAGCTTAAAGATCTACTGGCAAAGAGTATATCACAATTTAACGCGTTTGTAAAGAGCTTTTTTGATTTTTTTGTATTTTTTTGTCGGAATTCCGTCAACCGACGAACGGGTTGGCGGGGTTGGTGTGATAATAGAATTTATTGAACCCTTTGAGGAACGGATGATCTGCCGAAGCGGTCCTCGGATCGGTACTGAGATCCTTGAAATTCAGCGTCATATCGTAAGCCTCCCATCCCGTGCTCTCGTCGTTATCGGGCACTGCGGGAACGTGTATGCCGAGCGTATACATACCGCTTCCGTCCTTGCTTATCTCAAATACCTGACCGCCCGGAAACGAACCGCCGGAATTCCAGACTGCGAAATATATTATTCTTTCCTTCTTTGAAATGCTTATGAACTTTCCGTCCTTTTCGGTCCAGAATCCGTCGTACTTAGTGAAAAAGTCGTTGATCATGTCTTCCTGTTCTTTTATGAACGGATCGCCGGGCTCGGTGTGATGACGGTACGTCTGATATCCGGAAAGATACGGGTGATTTGCTTTGGCTGTCTCGGGGTCCGTCGTTTTCAGATCCGTGAATTCGAGTATGAATTCGTAAGCCTCCCATCCGCCGAGCTCTTCGTTGCCGGCGAAGGCGTCAACGCTGACCTTGACCTTGTACGACCCGTCGCTTTTGACTGAGACGTCGGTTATATTGCCGGAAGGAGATCCTCCGCCGGTGTTCCATTTTGAAAAGTTGATGCGGCGGTCTTCCTCGGAAATATAGATGAAGCATCCGTCCGATTCCGTCCAGTATCCTTTATATTTTGATACGAAGTCGCCGATGAGATCAGGCTCCTGCAGAAACGGATTCTCGGGTTTTTCATGATGATAGTACGTTCTCTGAACGCTGTCGCCGACAGCCACGCACAAAACAGACGCCGGATCCGTATCGTTGTCGACAACGGAAACAGTTACGTCATAGGGATCCCAGCCGTCGCCGTACCAATCGGGATCGTCCGGCATACCGTCGATCGTTATTATCAGGAACCAGAGACCGTCCCCCGCCTTCTTTACTTCCCTGACCTCACCGGAAGGGAAAGGACCGCCGGCGTTCCACACGGCGAACGTCGCGCGGTATACGCCTTCTTCGTTTTTGGAAAACGTTATGAATCTGCCGTTATCCATCTCGGTCCAGTATCCGCCGTGCGACGCGAAGAACTCCTCGCGGAGATCCGCGGCGACGGGCTCCGTCACGTCGGATCCGGAAGACTGCGGCTCACTGTCCGCTGTATCCGAATTCTGAGCGACGCTTCCGGGGGCGTCCTGCGCAGTCGTGGTGTCATCGTCACCGCCGCAGGCGGCAAGCGCGATGAAAAGAGCGAGCAAAAGTGAAACGATGATAAGTTTTTTCATGGCTGCATCCTTTCTTTAATATACCGGTCCCGTCAGGGATCACAGTTGTTTCTGATAAATATGTGGAACGCTTCTCTTTCCTCCGGGGTGAACCCTCCGTGTCCCTGTCCCGGAAGAGATACATATGTCACGTCATGCCCCGATGATATCATCGCGTCGGCAAACGCGCGAAGGCCGCTCTCGGGAAAAAGCTCGTCCGCTCCGTCCGCTGTGATGCGGTACGGGATATACGGCATATCGTCAAGCCTGTGGACGGGGGAAATAAGCCGCAGAGCCTCATCCGGCGCGATCCCGTATGACGTGACCGCCGACAGTATAGTCCGTCTGAACTGAGGCAGCGCTTCATACGCCGCCGGTACGTCGCAGCAGGGACAGGCGGCGGCGCAGGCGGTGACCTTATGTCTTGAGTCGGCCGAGAAGATCAGCGCTCCGAGTCCTCCCATGCTGCCGCCGCACGCAACGAGCGGCGTGCCGTCGGTAAGACCGTATTTTTCATATATCGCGTCGAGCACGAGATCGCAGTATCCGACCGCGGCTTTATTCATCCAGCTCCACGGTCCCGGAAACATATATGCGGCAAGTATCCCGCGCTCTCCGAGATCGCGCGTGTACGCGTTGTCATAAACGCACATATCCGTGACGCCGCCGAGACATGAGCCGCCGCCGAGCCCGGGAAGCTCGACAACGACCGACCTGACACTGCCTCTGATCAGCGGCCCGTTTGTGTTGCAGTACAGAGTTATATCCGACGGAGTTATATGTCCCATCAGTCGAAGAAGCCCTTTACCGCGAGGTATTCGGCGGAAAGCACGGCTCCTCCGGCGGCTCCGCGCAGCGTGTTGTGGGAAAGTCCTATGAACTTCCAGTCGTAGACGGTATCTTCCCTCAGTCTGCCCGCCGTTACGCCCATACCGCCGTATATTTCGCGATCGATCTTCGTCTGCGGTCTGTTGTCCTCTTCAAAATACGTTATGAATTTCTCCGGCGCGTGCGGCAGCTTCAGCCTCTGCGGTTCGCCCTCGAAGGAATCCCACGCCTCGAGGATCTGTTCTTTCGTCGGGTTTTTGCGGAATTTAACGAATATCGCCGCGAGGTGACCGTTGCTCACGGGCACTCTGATGCACTGAGTCGTTATAACGGGCAGCTTTGCGTTTACGACCACGCCGTTTTCAACTTTGCCCCAGATCTTCATCGGCTCCTTTTCGCTCTTCTCCTCCTCGCCGCCGATATACGGGATGACGTTGTCTATCATCTCTGGCCACTGCGCGAACGTCTTCCCGGCGCCGGATATCGCCTGATACGTTGTGACTACCATTTCATACGGCTCGTATTTCAAAAGCGGCGTGATGAGCGGAACGTAGCTCTGTATGGAACAGTTGGGCTTGACGGCGATGAAGCCGCGTTTGGTACCGAGACGCTTTTTCTGCGTTTCGATCACGGCGGTGTGATCCGGGTTGATCTCCGGGATCAGCATCGGCACGTCGTCAAGGCCTCTGCAGGCTGAGTTGTTGGAGACGACGGGGATCTCCGCCTTCGCGTATTTCTCCTCAAGCGCGCGGACCTCCGCCTTCGGCAGATCGACGGCGCAGAAGACCATGTCGCAAAGCTCCTTCATCCCGTCGACGTCGCCCGCGTCGCGCACTGTCATGTTTTTTATATATTCCGGCATCGGCAGATCGAGCTTCCAGCGGCCGTCGAGCGCCTCAACGTACGTTTTTCCGGCGCTTCTCGGGCTTGCTGCTATCGCCGTGACCTCGAAGAAGGGATGCTGATCAAGCAATACGGCAAATCTCTGACCGACCATACCGGTCGCGCCGATTATTCCGGCTCTGTACTTTTTCATGTGTTCACCTCTTTGGAAATAATCAATGTTATTATATGTTATTTTTTTCCCGTTGTCAAGTCTTTTTTTGACAGAAGTACGCCGTTTCGCGCGTCTTCCCCCGGCGAACTTCCTTATTATTTCGGATTTTCGCCGTTCAAATGAACATATTCGCTTGACACTGACCGTCATACATGTTATAATATGTTCGGATATTATTATTCATCCGGAGGATATTATGAAAAAAACGATCAGTCTGCTTCTTGCGTTACTGCTTGCCGCCGGATTCGCCGCCGGCTGTGCCGACAGCGGCGGGACGCCCGCAACAGAGTCCGTGACGCAGGACACGCCGGCGAGCGGATCCGTCACGGAGCCGGAAACGACGGATGAGCCGGAAACGGAAACCGGGACCGAGCCTGTTACGGAAGAGGAGACGGAGCCTGTGACATACGGTGAGTTCACGGTCGTCCCGGACGACGGGGTAACACTTTCCGTGCCTCGTATTTACGGCGATCATATGGTGCTTCAGAGAGACGAAAAGATCACCATCAGAGGCTTCTCCGACAGGGACGGCACCGAGATCCGCGGCTTATTCATGGACGATGAGGCGAGGGCGGTCGCCGCCGACGGCAAATGGGAGCTTGTCTTTTCCCCGAAGCCCGCGACAGCCGAGCCGCAGACGCTGACGATAGACGACAGCTGCGGCAACTCGGTAAAATTCGAGGACGTCCTCGTCGGTGACGTTTGGTTCATCGGAGGTCAGTCGAACTCCGAGATAACGTTCACGGAGCTTCCGACGCTCGTTTCGTCGCTTTCCGTCGACGAAAGCATGCCGGTACGCCTTTTCATGCAGGGCGCGAGCTACGTGATCAACCACCGTGAAGAGGCAAAGGAGCCGTGCGAGGATATAGTCAACCCGTACTGGTACTGGAAAAGGCTCAACCGCGGCAACGCCGTGTCGTTCTCGGCGCTCGGTTATTATTTCGCCTGCATCATCGAAAAGGAGACAGACGTTCCGGTAGGCATGGTTTCGATAGCGGCGTCGGGCGCCAAAATTAACGAATTCATGCCGGCGGAGCTCGTAAAGGAATTCAAGTACAAAGTCGGAGGGAACGTAGGTCCGTCGGAATTCTACAATATGCTCGTCCATCCGTTCGTCGGGATGAGATTCAAGGGGCTCATATTCTTCCAGGGCGAAAGCGAAGGATACAACGGAGCCAATCCCTCTCCGAAGAAGTACTCACATGATCTCAAGGCTCTTATATCGGAGTACAGACAGAGATGGGGATTCGAATTCCCGGTCTATAACGTCCAGTTATCGGACTATACGTCAAAGGGCATCACGTTCTGTCCGAATTCCGGTTACATAAGAGCTCAGCAATTCAACGCGTATCAGAATATGACCGGGGTCAGGCTCATCCCTTCATATGATCTCGGATCCGACGAGAACGACCCGAATTTCATGCATTCCCCGTACAAGAAGGAGCTCGCGGAACGGATCGCCCAAGCGGTGCTGGCGGATCTGTACGGCGCGGACGGTGCGAAAAAAACATACCCGCCCGAGATCGTGTCAGCCACACTGTCCGACGACAAGACTTATTTTACCGTGAAGTTCAAAAACGTGGGAGACGGGCTTATATCGGACAGCGGCGACGGTAAGGTCGACGGATTCGGCGTCGGGACCGTGACAAAGCTCGTTCCGGCTGAAGCGGAGATAATCTCGGCGGACACGGTAAAGGTCAAGGTACCGGAAAAAGCAAAGCTCTCCGGGATCGGCTACGCGGCGTCCCCGCACGTTGAGAAGGATTCCTCCCATCTCCGCAGCTCGTACGGAATGCCCGCGCTGGCGTTCTACAAAGCAGTCAACTGACGTCAGGTCATACATCAATATAATGAAAAGAGGTTGGTCATGAAAAAAATAACGGCGGTTTTACTTGCCGCGCTGATGCTTCTCTCCTTCGCCGCGTGCGAACGCGCGGATACGGAAGGTACGGGAAGCACGGTCACGGAAAGCGACACAATAACGGATAAGGAGACAAACGATATGACAGACACGGAAACGGAATCTCCGATAGTCGATGAAGAACCGGTTTATTATGAAAACCCCGGACGCGCTCCGCTCGATCCCGATACCGTGGATTATTCCGGCGCCGACTGGGAAAAGACGATCGTCAACGCGAACGCCCGCGCAAACGGTGTGAGCGGTAATTTCACCGACGCGGCGAGAAACGGATTTCTCGTCAAAAACGAGACATCATCACTGCTGTATGATCTTACCTCCGACGGAAACAAACAGGTCGCGGGTCTTTACAACAGTCACGGCGTCCCGTATTTCGAGAATACCGACGGCGCGTTCATCATCCTTCCCGACGGGACGGAGCTGAGCTCGGCACAATCGCTCTCATACGCCAGGATGAACAGCCGCCGCATCGGCTATTATTACTATGACTTCCGGTTCTGCGGACATGATTTCGTACCGGTGACGGGGATCGAGGAGGAAAGCTACGATCTCATAGCAAACACGAACAAGTGGACGAGTCATGACATAACCGGACTGAAAAAGAAAAACGGTCTGATCTCATACACGCTCAAGTCCCCGATCGACCCGTACATTTATTCTTCGGTAAACTTCTCCACCGAAAAGTTCAACGCCGTGAAGATCACGCTGAAAACCGAGTACGCGACATCGGGTCAGATCTTCATCATCGCCGGCGGTCACAAAGAATTCTCCGCCGAGCAGTTCACTAAATTCCAGTGCACCTCCGGTCAGTGGACGACCGTCACCATACTTCTGTCCGACATACCGGACTACACGGGCGACGTTACCGGCTTCAGGATCGACTGCGGCGTACAGAAGGGCGAGTATGTCGAGATCAAAGAGATCAGCGCCATAAGCCGCGGAAAATCCTCCGTGCCGTTCGCGCTCGAGCATACTTTCCATACGTATTCGGACAAGATGCACGAGGTCGTGCGCGCCGTCGCGAGAGAAGCGTATGACGGCGGCGGCAAGCTCGAAACACGCACGTTCATCCCCAAGGAAAACGTCAGAAAGCTGATCCTCAAAAACGAAAAGGGCGAGACGGAGAGCCTTGAAGGCTTCGACTTCTCGACGGTCGAATACGCCGCGTTCGATATAAACGGCGCCGGTATATTCGGCATAATAATGCCGGCGACAGACAATAACGGATACCTGAACATAAGACTCGAAGGCGACGATTATGTGATCGTTCGCGGCATTGAGATAAACGGCAGGATCCGTAAGACAGGCGACGTTGTGTTCGGTCACAGGATATACACGTCCGATTCCCATCAGTTCAACGACTTCAGGAAGGAAGCGTACATAGAAAGAAACCCCCTCACGGACGTCTTCGTCGCCAAGCAGGCGGACGACGCGAAATACGAGGGCTATGACGCGCTTGCCGGATGCTACGTTTTCTCGGTCAGATCGACGGAATTCGTCACCGCCTTTTATCAACTCCCGGACAAGCACTTTGCCGTGAATGCTCTGTTCTGCGGCGACGGCGTTGTCGACAGACAGATATATCTCCGTACCGAGGAATGCGCGAAAACCCGCAGAGGCAGGCTCGAATGCGCCGCCATGCTTGATGAAAACGGGGTCATGCTCCCGCTCCCTCTCGAGGTCGGAAAGAATTTCGACGGTGAGAACGAGGAGCCGCTCTTCTTCCCTGAGGTCGGCGACGGAAGGGCGGCGCTCGGCGAGACGTACGTCCCGATAACGATCGGCAAGGACGAGAACAAGCGCTTCACGATGCTGCATCTGTATCAGAACTGGGGCAACTATCCGCTCAAGCAGCTCTCGTTCATATCATTCCATATTCCTTACTATCACCTCTCCGTAGGCGTCACCGAAACAACGTGCATAACCCCGTACTTCGTTTACGGCAAGGACGGCTGGATGCTCCCCGATTTCCGCGCGAACTCAGCGCCGTACTGGCCTGACGGCGTACAGCACACGAGCGTCGGACGCCAGTATTTCCTGCAGTACAAGGACGCCGACGGAAACGTAAGCAAAACAGAGACACAAAAATCGACGATCAGATCATCGGGACCGATCTACGCCGACATTACGATGGAATACCTGTCAGACGACGGTAAGATCAAAGCGACGTACAGGCACGCGGAAATGGCGCAGACGGACGAGACGAGAACGTTCTATAATATGCGTCTCGAGGTGCTCGACGACATATCTTTCAAGGATCTCAGAAGCGACTTCTCGATACTCTCCTTCGACGGCCATTTCATGACGTTCTCAAAGGTCGGATACCTTGACGAAAACAATAAGTGCGTCATAGAGGACGTCGGCGAGGCAGGCACGGACAGGATGATAAGACTCGGCAGCGAATACCCGTATTTCGACTATTTCGGCGGCAGCGTCGAGGATTCGGTGAACTATGCCGTCATAGTCATCGGCAGCGATATAACGCTCGGCGGAAAGAAATACGACGGCGCCATCATCTTCAGGGACAAGTACGACGGGATCCTGAACACCGGCTCGCTCACACTCGATCTCGGCGAGTATACGCTGAAAAAGGGCGACGTGATAGAGCTTGACCTTATCCTTCTCCCGTGGGGCTACAGCACGAGCAAGAACGACGACAACGTCCGCGGCGTGAGAGAAGACAGCTGCATCGACCCGTTCAGGCTGACCGTGATCGAAGGCGAGCCTTATGAAGACCGCTTCATCCCGTCAATGAGAGCGAAGGACAACAAGGCTGTATTCAAAATCTCCGGCGGAAAGAGTGTCGCCGCGGTCAGGATCTACGGCTTCGACTCCTACAAGACGCCGAAGGTCACGTTCAAAGCCGACGGCAAGGAAACCGATATAAAGCTCGCGGGCCCGAACGGCTACGACGGCTACGAGGTCTGCCGCGACGAAGACGGTACATATTCGTTTGCGTTCAACGTCGATATGGACAAGGCGTCCGAATACGAGATAACCGTAACACAGTAAAAAAACGTGATCCGGAGGTGACCGCACCTCCGGATCCTTTTTTATATTATTTCATATGCGCCGGATCTCAGAACGGAAAGAAGCTCTTCCTCGTTCCCGATCCTGCCGTCGGTCAGGATACCCGTCACGCCAACGTCCTCCCGCTGGTGGCAGTCGGAGCCGGCGATCATTTTAAGCTGAAATTTCTCCGCCCACATTTTCGCTATATCGTTTCTGCTGTCGTGGCGGGGGTTGCCGTTTTTGATCTCGATGCCGAAGAGATACGCGGGATCCGTTATCTTCATGTTGTTCCTGAACGGATGCGCCTGATAGAACAGAAATCCCTTCTCCTTCGCAAGCTCCGAGAACCTGTGCGGAGACATCGAAAACAGCTCGTAACAGTGCGAGGCGGTCTCGTCATCCATGCCGTAGACGAGATAGTCGCTGTCTGATCCGTCGAATCGGAGCTCATACCCGTTGAGCACGGTGATGCCGGCCTTTCTTCCCTCCTCCTCAGCCAGAAGGAACGAGTCGTGATAGTGGCGGAAGAAATCCGGCTTGCCGTGTCGGGCAAAGTGATCCGCCGTGTATCTGTTGAAATGGTTCGTGATCACGAGAGTGTCGTAGCCCGCGCTCTTGTACCTCTGCAGCGTTTCCTCCGCCGTCATATGTCCGCAGAGCGAGACCTCGCTCGTATGGACGTGAAGATCTGTTTTCATCACAGGACGGATACGCCTTTCATCAGAAGTCTGACCGGGCCTTCGTAGCTGCCGGAGACGTCGCGTTTTTCGGACAGCCTCATCGATCCGAGGACGTCGGAAAGCTTCGCGCTCATCGATATACCGGTCACGGGCGTGACCTTTTCGCCGTCGTGCAGGTAAGCGAGCCTGATCTCGCCGCCTATATAATCGTTATAAAGATCGAGTTGGAGCCCGGACATCGAAACGATATCGATATAAGCGCCGTTGCCCGCCTCGCCTTCCTTCAGTGTGCCGGCGCCGACGCTGACGCATGAGAGGGATCCGCTCGGCTTCTCTATACCGAGATACTGACCGAAGCGGTGCGAACCGAACATTCCGGAAACGACGCCGTCTTTGATGATCACTGTATCGGTGAGCGTGGTGCCGTCCTCGTCAAAGAACGCGGAGCGTTCGCTTCCCTCTATCACCGCCTTCATTGTGACATTGAGCTTGTCGCCGTCGCCCGTCTGAAGATCGTCTCCCGCCTTGTGAAGATTCGAGTGCATATAGGCCGCGGAATAGCTCAGATCGTATGCGAGATCGCGCACGAGCTCGCTTATCTCATGCGGACGGAGCATGACGTCGACCGTCATACCGCCCTCGGGCTTGACCGCCGCCGCTCTGTCTCTCACCTCGCGCATCTTCTCCGCGATCTCCGCGGTCAGCTTTTCCGCGTTGAAGCGTGTGAAGCGGTAGTCCTCGTAAAGCTCGACGGACTGTACCTCGTCCGTGAACGTCGGGATCGCCTCGATCATAACGCGGTGTGTCGTCTGCTTTTTGTCGACGCCGCGGCTGTTCCTTACGCTCACGGTATCACGGTAGATGAATATTTCGAGCGCGTTTATCGATCCGCCGGGGATATCGTCCGCCGCGTACACGGCGTCCGCTATCATGCTTCCGAGCGTCGCGGGGTCGTAACCGTCAAGATCGGTGGGGAGCTTTTCGTCAAGCTCTCCGCCCTCCGGCAGCCCGTACGGCTGATTGCCCACGAGCAGCGCCCTGTCGTGCGCCTGTGCGATCTTTTTCTTTATGTCGTCCTCGCTCATCGAGCGGTATACGGAAAAGGACGAATCTCCGCGCCGTCCGTCATGGTCTACGTAGACTGTGACTCTGGTCGACGTGGTGTCGGTCGATCTTACGGTCTCAAGAGCTCTGTGAACGAAGAACAGCTCATACGACGACGTGTTTTTTTCCGTGATCCTGTAATCGCTCAGATTTTCCGTATTTTCAAGTATGGTCTTAAGATCTTTCATCCCAGCTTCACCCTCACTTTCAGGTTGGGGCCTCCGTCGGAGACGCGCACCCATTCTTTATAGCCCTTGCCGCAGAAGCCCGAGCCGTGTACCTCGAACCCGTCCGAGATCATCGAGATCGATTTGAGGAGTTCGGGAACGGATCCGCTCATAACAACGGGCGAAACGTAATTCTCGGTGAGCTTGCCGTCGACTATCTCTATCCCGTATTCGGCGGTGCACTGTATCTGCCAGTTTTTCGGATCCTCCATGCCGTTGTTCGTCTCAAAAAGCATATACCCGTGCTTTACCGAGGCGATCATGTCCTCGAGCTTATCAGTGCCCGGAGTGAAGAACGTGTTCGTCATGCGCGAATACGCCTTGCGCTTGTAGCTGTCGCGGCGACCGTTGCCCGTCGGCTCGGTGCCGAGCTGAGTGGCTGAGGCAAGGTCGGAAAGACCCGCGACGAGGACGCCGTCCTTTATTATCTGCGTGTCGTGCGCGAGCACTCCGTCATCGTCAAAGAAGTACGAGGCGACCGAGTGAGTCGCGGCGGCGCCGTCGTGCATGTTCGTTATGGGCGAGGCGACGTACTGACCGACGCAGTGCTTTGCGAGCGCGCGGTCTTTCACGAACTGATCCATCTCAACGCCGTGACCGAACGCCTCGTGCGCTATGAGTCCGGTTATCGAGCTGTCTGTGATGACGTCGTAGACGCCGGGTTTTATAGGCTGAGCTTTCGTCAGATGGGCGGCGAGGTCTATGACCTTGTCAAGCCCCTCTTTTACCTTTGAGATGACCTCGGAGATCGTTCCGGCGCCCTCAATCCTCCTCGCCTGGACGAGCTTGCCGTCGTTGTAAATGACGATCGCGTAACCGTTTGCCCATCCGTAATACTGCGATAGTTCTCTGTTCTTCGTGACGAAGAGCTTTGAAACGGAATACGGGCGCACCATCGCAATCGCGTTCAGGACCTTGTCGCTCTTTCCGATAAGCTCCGAGCTAATATCACGGCATACGCCGAGCAGCTGTTCGTCGTTATAATCGTCAAAATCGTTTTCGCGAACGAAGTCGCGAACCATCGGCTCGTCCTTTACCGGAGCCGTGCTTATGCGCCTCTCTCCGAGCGCGGTATCGGTGGCTACGGCGGCGGTTATCTTTGCCGCGAGTTCTTTCTTATCGCCCGAGATGTCGTCGCAGGAATATTCGTAGAAAGCGCGTCCGTCGTGCATCTTGATCACGAAGCCGCATTCCCCCTCCCCGTCCTGAACGGCGGACATCCTGCGGTCGGCGCGGTAGGTCGTCTCGCGGACGTCCGTCGCGAGCACGCTGACGTAGTCAAAACCGCGTCCGAGCTCCGCGACAAGCTCGCGGCAATCCTTACGCACACCGTCAAGATATGCTGAAAAAGGCATTGTCTCTTCCTCCTCTGTACTGGCTTTTTTTCACAGTGTAACACCAAAAAATGAATTTTTCAACGGCAGATGAAAGAAAATCGTCTTTTTGCCGTGCAAATCGGAAAAACGCGGTCGAAACCGCGTTTTTCTTATATTGCGTATGACTGATATCAATACTCCGGCACCGGGTACTCATACGTATCAAACGTGTCCTTTGCGGCATATTCGTTCAGCTTTTCAAACGTCTTCGGCGTATCGGTTGAATTCAGCGGAATCCTGACGCTGATGTTCAGCCGTCCGCCGTTTTTCAGCGCTTCCGCGTTGTCGATCTCGAGCCAGAGATAACCGTGTCTGTCGTCTCTTTCGCCGGCCGTCGAAAAGTTCATTTCCAGCCATTTTTCGTGCCCGAGCGACTCGATATCCTCTTTCAGGAGCGAGCGTATCACGTCATATTTATCGTCATCAAGGTCTATCACGCGCTCGTAGTAATTGCCGTCGTCGTTGATACAGATCATCGCCCGGGTGCCGTATTTCACGGCGTCGGGCAGATTTATCATATGATCCGTGAATTCATCCGTATTCTTCAGGCCTTCCGTCAGCTTCGACAGATCCGACCGTTTGAGTGACACGAGCCGGTTTTTCGCGGTGAAGGCGGTGCGGATCCTGACCTTTACGTTTGCGACGAGCTTGCTTGCGTTATCCTGAGTTTCCGTATTCAGCGCGTCGGATATTATGCCTATCACCTCCCTGTCGGTGATCATGCTCTTTCCGCAGCGTTCAAGCGCGTATTCGGTGAGCGTCAGGGTACGGCGATCGTCGTCGGATAAGACGGAGACAGATTTGATCTTATCGGCGTCCCGTCCGAACGCGTCCTCGGATCTGTATATCCCTTGTACGGTGAACCCGAGCAGGACGTTCAGCACGATGACGATACACAGCCCCGGCAAAGCAGTGATGAGGTTCTTTGCCCGCTTCGTCGTCAGAAGCTCATACAGGAAGTAAAGTATCACGGAAACCGTGTAAAAGATAATGTACGGCAGATAATACGTATAGCCGTCGGCAAGATTACCCACAAGATAGACCGTAACGATGAACGATACGGAGCATCCGACGGCTATGCGGCATACAGCCTGGAGTCTGCGTGAAGGAGCCGAAGCGCCGGCGTTCTCACTTTTGCGCGTATTGAACAGCCAAAGCGAAAGCGAAAGATATATCAGTCCGAGGATCGCCGTATATAAAATGGACGACGGCAGACGGATCGTTTCTGTATCAAATCCCGCCAGGAAACCGAACGGTATATTGTATTTCGGATCCGAAAACGGCATAATGTTCAGGTCATAGACCTGTTCGAGCGAACCCCTTATCATCATCGCTATACAGGTTATCAGTGTGCGCGGGACCGCGAGGATCATGCCGCCGACCACCAGATTGCTGAGCAGAGTGCCGGTACGCGACATGGCAAGAAGCAAAGCGCCCGTGATGAGCAGACACGCGGAAAACGAACCGACAAGGAACAGTATCAGCGTTCCGGGTATCAGCCTGATGAAGCGGGAGCTTATCAGGAAAGCCAGCCACGCGGAGACTCCGGTCACGGCGAGAAGGAATACATACTCCGTCAACAGCGCCGACAGGAAGCTCACGTAAAGGCACGTGCGCGTGTGCGGTATCGCGTGCCAGAAGTCGCAGGAGGCGCGGCTGTTGAGGAACGAGAACGTCCGCAGTGTCAGAAACGGGGCGGCGACGAGGAACACGGCGATCGAGAACCACGCGTAAAGTATTCCCTCGTTCGGGGAGACGGAGACTGACGTGTAATCCAGCGCCTCGCGTGATCTGCTCATAACGGAGGAGCACGTGAACAGGACTGTCAGAAGCGCGATTATCGCAAATACGATCGTCATAGTCCTTCCGCGGCGCAGACCTTCGATATATAGACCTTTATCCCAGATTTTCTTTTTCATAGTCTGTCCTCCTTATGCGGTTTCGAAGACGTAGCCCAGAGCTTCCATCTCGTACGTGAAGATCTCGTCAAGGCTGAGCGGCAGGATATCGAGCAGAACGGGGTCCATTGCCTTTATCCGCGCGGCTACCTCATCCCTGTCGCCGCGTACGATCAGATTGCAGACAGAGCCCTGCTTCGTGAACTTCACTATATCCAGACCGTCAAATCTCGTGGCGTCGTATCCGTCCCTGAACGCGGTCTGTATCTTGAAGAGCGACGTTTTGAGCTGCGATACGTCGCTGTCGAGCACGAGTCCGCCCTTATGCAGAAGCGCCAGCTGATCGCAGAGGTCTTCAAGCTCCCTGAGCGAGTGTGACGTGAGTATCGCCGTCGCGCTGCGGTCGATCACGTCCTCGCTTATGAGATTCCTGACGTGCGTACGCATGACGGGATCGAGCCCGTCGAACGTCTCGTCGAAGAAATAATAATCGGGCTTGCAGGAAAGGGCGAGAATTACGGCCGCCTGCCGTTTCATGCCTTTTGAAAACGTGTTTATGTTCTTCCTCGTATCGAGCCCGAATTTCGCCGAGAGCGAGATGCACTGCGCACGGTCGAACGACGGATAAACGCTTCCGTACATCGCCGCCATGCGCTCTATGCTCGCGCCCGACGTGAAATAAGGTTCGTCCGGGACGAAGAAAAACCGTGATTTGATCTCCGGCGATTCCCATACGGAGCTGCCGTCAAGCGTAACGTCTCCGCCGTCCGGCTTGTAAATGCCGTTCAGTATGCGCAGAAGCGTTGATTTTCCCGCTCCGTTCGATCCGACCATTCCGTAAATGCATCCTTCCTTGACTTTGAAACTGACGTCGGACAGCGCCGTGAAATCGTCGAATTTTTTCGTAATATGTTCAACGTTTATCATGTGTTGCCATCTCCTTTTCCGAAAACCTGACGGACGGTATCCGTCATCTCCTCCATTGTTACGCCGGCGAGCTTCAGGCTCTCGCAAAGCGTATACAGCTGTCCGAGCCTTTGCTTTGCCCTTTTTTCGAGCACAGCCTTCGCGTCTTTGCTGATAAAGCACCCCTTTCCGGGCACGGAACAGATCGTTCCCCGGGAATCGAGCTCGGAATATGCCTTCTGAATCGTATTCGGATTCGTACCGAGCTCTACGGAAAGGCTCCTTACCGAAGGCATCGGATCGCCCGGCAGCAAAAGTCCGAGCAGAATGAGCTTTTCCGTCTGCTCCGCTATCTGCTCGTATATCGGGATCCTTGACAGCGGGTCTATCTGAAACACCCTATCACCTCCTCGTAACTGTACTATTACGGTTAGTACAGTTGCATGATACCACATTATCGGCTGTTTGTCAATACCTTTTCTGAAAAATACCGTTTTTTTCAGGGTGAGCGCTTTCATGCTTGACAATGCCCGGATCATCGGTTATAATAAGAAAAAAAGGAGGGCCATACAATGGGAAGAAGCATAACGGTGACCGGAAGGGCGTCTGTTACCCTGAAGGCGGATCTCTGCACGGTCGACATGACGGTAGAGGATAAAAACAAGGACTACGCAGAGGCGGCGGCGAAAATGAACGAAAAGCTCTCCGAGCTGAGAGCCGTGTGTGAAAAGCTCGGGCACAGGGACGGGCTGAAGACCGCATCTTATAACGTACGCACGGAATACACGGGTGTGAACGAGGACGGGATCTACAAGAACGTATTCGACGGCTACGTCTGCTCGTGCGGTCTTTCGCTCAGCTTCGATTTTGACGCCGGGCGTCTCGCCTCTCTGATGGACGGGCTCGCCTCATGCGGCGCGGACGCGCGTCTGAACGTCAGCTTTTCAGTAAAGGATCCCGCGGCGGCGGAGGCTTCCCTGCTCGAGGCCGTCTGTGACGACGCGAAAAAGAAGGCGGACGTGATCTGCCGCAGGCTCGAGGCGTGCCCCGGCAAGCTGCTCAGCGTACGTCAGGGCGGCGGGATAATGAATATGAGATCGTCGACCGAATTTGCGATGGACGATCTCGCGGCTCCGAGACTGATGAAAAAAGCTCGCTTCTCGCCGGATATAACTCCTTCCGACGTAACGATAAACTCCGAAGCTGTATTCGAATGGGAGCTGCTGTGAATATTATTATTCAATAATTATATTCCATTGACCGTCTCGCCGAAGGACGGAAACGACGTATCCTTTACACTCACGTGCGACGGCGTCGTGATAACCGGCGATATATTCGAGACTCAGAACGGGCACGAATACAGAACGTCGTATAAGGCAATGGACACGGAAAAATACGTTTCTCTGCTTCTTGAGCTTGAGAAATGCTTCGGATGACCCCGGAGCTCCGCTATATTGTTTCCCCACTGTTAAAATTGTGAATTTTTCTACATTTTGGTTTCTAACGTAAATTGTATAAAATCCTCACCTGAAGTAAAAAGGTGAGGATATTTTTTGTGCATTTTAACATAGTTCGAGACTGCTCCGATGCACAATTTACAGTGTTATGTTCTAAAATTTACCGTGAGTTCACATTTCAACTTTACATTTTATGCTAAAAAAATAAATATTAAGTTATTGAAAAAGGGTGCGATCGGTGGTATTCTTTTAAAATGTACTATTATGGGGAGTTTGCCTGTTTATATTTATATAAATGTGCGCGCAAACACCTTTACAACGTTGTAAGTTTTTGAAATGGAGAGGATCATATGTTCAAAACCCAAAAGCTTGGCAAGACCGAGAGGGTGAGCTTCTCAAAGATCGAAGAGGTTCTCCCGCTTCCCAACCTGCTCGAGATCCAGAAAGCATCCTACGAATGGTTTCTGAAGGAAGGCTTGAACGAGGTACTTCGTGACGTATCTCCGATAACCGACTACTCGAACAACCTCGTCATCGAGTTCATCGACTACAAGCTCGACGATCACCCCAAATATCCGGTGGAGGAGTGCAAGGAGCGTGACGTCAACTACGCCGCGCCGATGCGCGTCACCGTCCGTCTGACGAACAAAGCGACGGGCGAGGTCCAGGAGGATCTCGTTTTCATGACGGAATTCCCGCTCATGACAGACAACGGCACGTTCGTCATCAACGGCGCGGAGCGCGTCGTCGTCTCGCAGATCGTCAGATCCCCGGGCATCTATTACCACAGCGAGCTTGACAAATCGGGCAAGATGATATTCACGTCCACCGTCATCCCGTACCGCGGAGCGTGGCTTGAATACGAGACCGACTCGAACGACGTGTTCTATGTCAGGATAGACAAAAACCGCAAGATACTCATATCGATACTCATCCGTGCGCTCGGTATTGAATCCGACAACGATATACTGAATTTCTTCGGAAACGACGAAATGATGAGGAGCACGCTTGAAAAGGACATCCTCGTGGACGAGGCGCAGAACAACGGCACGTCGATCACGGAGGAGGCCCTCAAGGAGATCTACAAGCGCCTGCGTCCGGGCGAGCCGCCCACACAGGAAAGCGCCCTTATCCTTTTAAACAACCTGTTCTTCGATCCCAAGAGATACGATCTTGCGAACGTGGGCAGATACAAATACAACAAGAAGCTTTCCATGGGTCCGCGTGTTCTCGGCAGGACCTTCACGCGTGACGTCATCAACCCGATCACCGGTGAGTTCATGTATGAAAAAGGCACCGTCGCTACTCAGAAGATAGCGGACGATATCGATTTCAACGGCGTGAACGAAGTGTACGTCGAGGTCGAGGACGGCTCCGAGATGAAGATCCTCGGCAACGGCACCGTAAGACCCGAAGCCGCGCTCGGATTCGATCTTTCCGACGCCGGCATCACCGAAAAGGTAAGCATGTCCGTCCTTCTCGAAATAATGAGCAAGTGCGGCGGCGATCCCGATATGATAAAAGCCGAGGCAAGGCTCCGCGCGGCGGAGCTCGTTCCGAAGCATATCACGAAGGAAGATATATTCGCGTCGATCAACTATATGCTCTGCCTGAGACACGGCATAGGCGTTATGGACGATATCGACCATTTGGGCAACCGCCGTCTGCGCTGCGTGGGCGAGCTTCTGCAGAACCAGTTCCGCATAGGCTTCTCCCGTATGGACAAGATAGTCAAGGAACGCATGACGGTACAGGATTCCGAAAAGCTCAACCCGAAGGACCTGATGAACCCGCGTCCCATCGTCACGGCGATACGCGAATTCTTCGGTTCTTCCCCGCTCTCCCAGTTCATGGATCAGTCCAACCCGCTGGCTGAGCTCACGCACAAGCGCCGTCTGTCCGCGCTCGGCCCCGGCGGTCTTTCGCGTGACCGCGCCTCGTTCGAGGTCCGTGACGTCCACTACACGCATTACGGAAGAATGTGCCCGATAGAGACGCCGGAAGGCCCGAACATCGGACTTATCTCATATCTCGCATCCTATGCAAGGATAAACAAATACGGATTCATCGAAACTCCCTTCCGCCGCGTCGACAAGGAGACGGGCGTAGTCACGAACGACGTCGAATACATGACCGCGGACGTGGAGGACAATTATATAGTCGCTCAGTCGAACGAGCCGCTTGACGAGAACCACAGATTCGTACACAAGCGCGTTATCGTAAGAGACAAGAACGAGGTGCGTGAAGCCGACCGTGAAGAGGTCGATTACATGGACGTTTCACCGAAGATGGTCATGTCCGTCGCTACCTCGATGATCCCGTTCCTTGAGAACGACGACAACTCCCGTGCTCTGATGGGTTCGAACATGCAGAAGCAGGCTGTTCCGCTTCTCACGACAGAAGCTCCGATCGTCGCGACCGGTATGGAATACAAGGCAGCCGTCGACTCCGGCGTCTGCATAGTCGCGAAATCCTCCGGCACCGTCGAGCGCGTCACCGCCGACGACATCACGCTCATCACCGACGACGGCCGCAAGGAAGTCTACACGCTAATCAAATTCAAACGCTCCAACCAGGGCACCTGTGTTAACCAGAGACCGATCGTCAACGTCGGCGACAGGATAGAAAAAGGCGACGTCATAGCAGACGGCCCCGCTACCTCGAACGGCGAGATCGCGCTCGGCAAAAACGCGCTCATAGGCTTCATGACGTGGGAGGGCTACAACTACGAAGACGCCGTCCTTCTGAACGAAAGACTCGTTCGCGACGACGTATACACCTCCCTCCACATTGAGGAATACTCGCACGAGGCGAGAGAGACGAAGCTCGGCGTTGAAGACATCACCCGTGAGATCCCGAACGTGTCCGAGGACGCGATCAAGGATCTTGACGCGGACGGTATCGTACGCAAAGGAACAGAGGTCCGCGCCGGCGACATCCTCGTAGGCAAGGTCACTCCGAAGGGCGAGACGGAGCTCACGCCCGAGGAAAGACTGCTCCGCGCAATATTCGGCGAAAAAGCGCGCGAGGTCAGAGACACCTCCCTGCGTCTGCCGCACGGCGAATCCGGTATAGTCGTTGACGTCCGCGTGTTCTCGCGCGAAAACGGCGACGAGCTGCAGCCCGGCGTAACAAAAGTCGTCCGTGTTTATATAGCTCAGAAGCGTAAGATATCCGTCGGCGACAAGATGGCGGGCCGTCACGGAAACAAAGGCGTTGTTTCCCGCATACTGCCGCCCGAGGATATGCCGTTCCTCGCGGACGGTACTCCGCTCGATATAGTCCTTAACCCTCTGGGCGTTCCGTCGCGTATGAACATCGGTCAGGTGCTTGAAGTACACCTCGGCTACGCCGCGAAAAAGCTCGGCATCAAGGTCATGACGCCGGTCTTCGACGGTGCAAACGAATCCGATATCGCCGAGCTTCAGAAAATGGCGGGCATCTCGCTCACCGGTAAGACCACACTTTACGACGGCAGAACGGGCGAGCCGTTCGACAACCCCGTAACTGTCGGCGTCATGTACTATCTCAAGCTCCATCATCTTGTCGACGATAAGATCCACGCGAGATCCACGGGTCCTTACTCCCTCGTCACACAGCAGCCTCTCGGCGGTAAAGCCCAGTTCGGCGGCCAGCGTTTCGGCGAGATGGAGGTCTGGGCTCTCGAGGCTTACGGCGCGGCTTACACGCTGCAGGAGATCCTGACCGTCAAGAGCGACGACGTCAAGGGACGTGTCGACACGTATGAGGCTATAGTCAAGGGTAAGAACATCCCGACTCCGGGTGTTCCCGAATCCTTCAAGGTCCTCGTCAAAGAGCTCCAGGCACTTGCGCTCGATATCAAGGTGCTTGATAAAGACGGCATGGAGATCGAGCTGTCCACCCTCACGGATGACAACGTTCCCGAGAGCAGCGGCGGTTACACCTCCTCCGAGGATCTCGGTCCCAACGTCTTTGAGGAAGAAGAGGCTGCCGACGCGTACACCGTATCCGACGAGGATACCTTCACGGACGAAGGCTATGTCAAAGAAGTCTCTGACGACGACGATCTTTACGACGAAGATTAACGGAAAAACGGGGTAATAAAATGTTAGAGAAGAATATTTTCGATTCAATAAAAATAGGTCTTGCATCGCCTGAAATGATCCGTTCGTGGTCATACGGCGAGGTCCTCAAGCCCGAAACGATAAACTACCGTACCCTTAAAGCCGAACGCGACGGTCTTTTCTGCGAAAAGATCTTCGGTCCGACAAAGGACTGGGAATGTCTGTGCGGAAAATACAAGAGAGTCCGTTACAAGGGTAAGATCTGCGAGAAATGCCACGTTGAGGTAACTCAGAAGAAGGTCAGACGCGAGAGGATGGGTCACATTGAGCTTGCGACTCCCGTATCTCATATCTGGTATTTCAGAGCGATCCCGTCAAGAATGGCGACTCTGCTCGATATTTCGCAGAGAACGCTTGACAAGGTGCTGTACTTCGGTCAGTATATCGTACTCGAGGTCGGTCAGTACGCTTCCCAGACACTGCACGTGATGCAGGCTCTGACAGAGGCCGAATACCGCAAGGAGCTCGAAAAATACGACGACGACTTCAGAGTCGGCATGGGCGCCGAGGCGATAAAAGAGCTGCTTGAAGCGCTTGATATAGACGCGCTGTGCGAGCAGCTGAAGACCGAGCTCCAGACCGCCACCGGTCAGAAGAAGGTCAAGCTGATCAAACGTCTCGACGTTGCCGAGGCTTTCCGCAAATCCGGAAACAAACCCTCGTGGATGATACTCGACGTCGTGCCGGTCATCCCGCCGGATCTCCGTCCTCTGCTCCAGCTCGACGGCGGCAGATTCGCGACCTCCGACCTGAACGACCTTTACAGGCGCGTCATCAACAGAAACAACAGACTGAGAAAGCTCATAGAGCTCGATGCTCCCGAGATAATAATAAGAAACGAAAAAAGAATGCTTCAGGAAGCCGTTGACGCTCTGATAGACAACGGCAGACGCGGCAAACCCGTCACCGGACCGAGCAACAGACCTCTGAAGTCTCTGTCCGAGATGCTCCGCGGCAAGCAGGGACGTTTCCGTCAGAACCTGCTCGGCAAGCGTGTCGACTACTCCGGACGTTCCGTTATAGTCGTCGGGCCTGAGCTTAAGATATATCAGTGCGGTCTGCCGAAGGAAATGGCTCTCGAGCTGTTCAAGCCGTTTGTCATGAAGCGGCTTGTCGAGACGCAGAAGGCGACCAACATCAAGGACGCGAAGAAGAAGGTCGACCGTGTCGACTCCTACGTATGGGACTGCCTCGAAAACGTTATCAAAGAGCATCCCGTACTGCTCAACCGCGCTCCTACCCTTCACCGTCTGTCGATCCAGGCGTTCGAGCCAGTGCTCGTTGACGGCCGTGCGATAAAGCTCCATCCGCTCGTTTGCTCCGCGTTCAACGCTGACTTCGACGGCGACCAGATGCCTGTCCACGTTCCGCTTTCCGCGGAGGCGCAGGCCGAGGCGAGATTCCTCATGCTCTCCGCTTCAAACCTTCTGAAGCCCGCCGACGGTAAAGCCGTTGCCGTTCCTTCTCAGGACATGGTCCTTGGTTCCTACTACCTCACGCTCGCCGCGACTGACGAGGAGCTCGACGAATACGTCGCTTACAAGGAATCCCACGGCGGCACCATCCCCGAGCATGATGAGAAATACGGCAGCTACACCATAAAATTCTACGAAGAATCGCTGCTCGGCAGGAACAAGATGTTCTTATCCGAGGACGAGGCGATGATGGCTTACGAGAACAAGGTCATAAGCCTGCATACTCCGATCAAGGTCAGAGTGACGCGCGTCGTCAACGGCGAGTCCTTCACCGGCATAATCAACTGCACGCTCGGCAGACTCATATTCAACAAGCCGATCCCGCAGGATCTCGGCTGGGTCGACCGCAGCAAGCCCGAGAACAAGCTCACGCTTGAAATAACCTTCGTCGCGACGAAGGGCGCTCTCTCCAAGATAGTCGACCGCTGCATCAAGCTGCACGGCAGCTCCGAGACGGCGACCGTGCTTGACGCCATCAAGGCTATGGGCTTCAAGTATTCCACCAGAAGCTCGCTTTCGATAGCCGTTCCGGATATGACGATACCGAAGCAGAAGAAGACTCTGCTTGAAGAGGCGGAGAAAAAAGTCGCTCAGCTGACCGAGTTCTTCAACGACGGTATGATCTCCGAGGACGAGAGATACAAAAAGGTCATCGAGACCTGGAACAAGACCACGAACGACGTCACCGACGCCCTGCAGGCGGCGCTTGACCCGTACAACCCGATAAAGATGATGTCCGATTCCGGTGCCCGTGGTTCTATCAAACAGATGCGTCAGCTCGCCGGCATGCGCGGACTTATGTTCGCGACGAACGGTAAGACGATGGAAATACCGATAAAGACGAACTTCCGTGAAGGTATAAACGTTCTGGACTATTTCATCGGCGCCCGCGGTTCGAGAAAATCGCTGGCTGACACCGCTCTCCGTACCGCCGACTCCGGTTACCTTACCAGACGTCTTGTCGACGTTTCTCAGGAGGTCATCATAACCGAGACCGACTGCGGATCGAAGGAAGGTCTTGAAGTTTACGAGATCAAGAACGGAAACGAAGTCGTTGAAACGTTCAAGGAAAGGATCCTCGGCAGATTCACGATAGATCCCGTAGTCGACCCCTCAAGCGGCGAGGTCATTATAGACGGCAATCAGATGATGACCGACAAGATCTGCGACAAGATCATCAAGGCCGGCATCAACAGAATGAACGTGAGAACGACTCTGAAGTGCCACGCGAAGAACGGCGTTTGCGCTCACTGCTACGGCATGAACCTTGCGACGTCGAAGCCCGTCACCATCGGTGAGGCGGTCGGTATAATCGCCGCGCAGTCCATAGGTGAACCGGGTACTCAGCTTACGATGAGAACGTTCCACTCCGGCGGCGTCGCCGGCTCCGACATCACTCAGGGTCTTCCGAGAGTCGAAGAGCTTTTCGAAGCCCGCAAGCCCAAGAAGACGGCTGTGCTCGCGGATCGCGACGGTACCGTCAGCATCAAGGAAGCGGCGCGCTCCAGAAACGTCACCATTACCGGTGAGGACGGCGAAAGCTCTACTCTGCCCATACCGAAGATAATGGCACTCAAGGTCAAGGAAGGCGACTACGTCCTCAAGGGCGATCCGCTGTCCGAAGGCAACATGGCTCCCGCCGATATTCTGGCGACGAAGGGTCTGACCGCGGTCTATGATTATATCATAACCGAGGTACAGAGAGTTTACCGCGACCAGTCCGTTGATATAAACGACAAGCACATCGAGGTCATAACCCGTCAGATGACGAGGAAGGTAAAGGTCGAGGATGCGGGCGATACGAGCCTGCTCTCCGGCACGCAGATAGACGTCACCGAATTCGACGCCGCGAATGAAGAGATACAGAAGCGTATCGACGCGGGTGAGGTAACGCTCATGAAAGCGACGTGCTCGCCCGTGCTGCTCGGCATAACGAAAGCGGCTCTGCTCACCGAATCGTTCCTGTCCGCCGCGTCGTTCCAGGAGACCACGAAGGTGCTTACCGACGCCGCGATCAGAGGCAAGATCGACCACCTCGAGGGTCTTAAGGAAAACGTCATCATAGGCAAGCTTATCCCCGCCGGTACCGGTATGGAAAGATACCGTATTATCGAGGTCGAAAAACTCAAAAGTGACGACGAACCGAAGGAAGCCACCTTCTCACCCGACGGAAAATAACGGATAATAAAACGGGCCGGGATCAGATCCCGGTCCGTAATCCGTAAAAAAAGCCCTGATAGGGAGAGGCTACGTAAAGAAGAAACTAACCCACTTTGACATCTTTCAATCAGAGAAAGTGTCATAGTGGGTTATTCTCTTTCACAGGCAGGAAAACGCTTTTTGCAATCTGCACAGCAAATCGTCGCCAAAATACTTAACAGTCGGAATGTGAATAAGCAAAGCCCGACCTGAAAACTTATTAAGCAATTGCCAGTATGCGTCATTGCAAAAATATCGCGTAGGGTTATCTGCTAATTGGTAGTTGATGCTGTATTTATTCACTTGGTTAATAATGCCGTTCAAATCTATAAGCGTGTGAAGACGCAAACCATACTTCTCTGCTGTTTTTTCAATGCGTATCGAATCAGATAAAGCTTTATCTGCTCCGAATATAAAAACGCGGTCGTAGTCTTCCGACAAATTGTCAATGTCACGCTTCAAACCGCCATAGGAATTCGTAAGTAAAAAAGGATCTTTTGATAATGATTTTGCTAATATGCAAGAAGCGTTATTTTTCCCTTTAAAGCCAACGTATATTGTATTCATTGTTCTGAATTCTTTATTTTGTTTGCATTAGCTTTGGTTGTGTTTATTGACGAGATCAGCATACGACGTATTGTCCCGCATAAATTTTTCAGTGAGTTATACCGTTCGTCAGACAAGTAACCCGTTCTGTTCAATAATTCCAGCCAGTATTCAGATTCATAGCATTCTTTTAATGCAATCTGCATTTTTGCTATAAAATCAGCGGTCCCGTGACCGTATTTTGACTCGTGAATATTAGCCCCGACGGATGTTCCTGAACGAATCAGCTGATTGGTTAAAACGGATTCTCGTTTTGTCTCTTTTATTTCTTTGCAGGTGTTTATTATTTCAACGGCAAAATCTTTTGCTTTTTCGAGCATGATACTATCAGGCATTCATTTAACTCCTCGTAAAGCGTTTTTGATTATTTAAGCTAAATTGCCGCTTTGCGGCAGC
>CACYWW010000022.1 GCA_902778145.1 uncultured Ruminococcus sp. | reverse complement strand
CCGAATTTAGCTTGCGAAGCAAATTTAGCTGGGCGAAGCCCAATTTAGCTCGCCGCAAGGCGAATTTAGCTGCGGCGCACTTCCTTACGGAAGGCGCCGGGTCAGGACGGCAGAAGGTTCAGGACGATGTTGAAGGCGCAGTACAGGAAGAAAAGTATCGATCCGACGTTCAGACACACCGTCGAAAAACGTTTGCCGTCCGGGATCTGATACGGGGAGGGGAGGAAGAAGATCCTGCGCCGTCTGACAAGTATGAGCACCGCTCCGATCACGACGAGCGCGAAGTAGATCAGCGAATATCCCGCCGTTATCATCGCGCCCACCGCCTTCGAAAGTCCGCCGCCCTCCGACAGCGAGCTGATCCACGGAGCGATCACGGAGCCGAGAAAGTTGATCATCATATGAAGGATCACGGTGTATCTGACTTTTCCGGTGCGCGTGTAGATATATGCGAAAATGAGTCCGGTGCCCGCCGCGTAGAAGAACTGGAAAAGGTTGCCGTGAAACAGCCCGAAGGTAACGGCTGAGAATATCACCGCGGTGCGCTCGCCGTACGCGGCGGTCCTGTCTATCAGGAATTTCCTGAAAAGCAGCTCCTCGAAAAGCGGCGCTAAAACGACCGTTATCAGTATCCTCAGAATGTTGCCGTCTGACGCGAGACCTTCTACCGGGTTCGTCGCCGTACCGCCCGATATCAGCGCGGAAAGCAGATTGCCGATGATCGCTCCCGCCGCCATCAGCGGGAAGCACATCACGAAATACGACAAAAGACGTCCGAGGGGCAGCTTTTTCTTTTCCGGCGGCGTCGAAGGCGAGAGCTTCATCAGAAGAAGCCCCATCGGGAAAACGATCCCGTACATCAGGGCAAGCTGTACTCCCCAGGTGAAATACGGGTTTGAAATGAGCGGACTGCCCGACCTTTTAAGCAGAGCGAAAAGGAACGAGAGCCCGACCCCGCCGACAAGCGAAAGGATCCCTGAGAGAAACAGCGAGAGCGAGCAGATCGAGTAAGATCTTTTTGCCGCCTTTGTGTTGTATTCAGCTTCGTATATCATATCACCACGTCGATATGTTCTTTGTGTAGTCCACCGTGTCAGGCGTTTTCTGATTTTCACGGAAGAAATTGACACGGTACTTTTTCATCAGGGTATGCAGCGTTTCAAGCATGGCGGGGGAATTCTTTTTGTCCCACTTGCAGTAGAGCATTGCGGAGAGTACCTGAAGCGTGGATTTCTCCACGTTTCTGCGGCACGCGTCGTCGTCCGTCGCCTCATACGCCTTGTCCCAGAGCGCTTTCATCTCTTCAAGAAAAGCGAGGAGCTCCTTCTGACGCTTGGAGCCCTTGAACGTGAAGACGGTGCTTATCGGGTCGTATATGCCCATGTGGCCGTCCTTCGTTTTTTCCGTCGTCCTGTCTATGTATTCGCGGATATACTGCCAGCCTTCGCCGTAGTATCCCTCAAGAAAATCGTCCATATAAGCGTAATACTGCTCGCGGGTCATGTCGGGATCCCACATCAGCTTTGCGAGCAGATACGCGCGCAGCTCGCCGAATTCGCCGGAGAACGACTGACCGTTGCCCTGCTCGAACAGACCGATGACGTTATGCTCCGCGTAGAAACGCACGTTGTCGTAAAGCACGCCGAGATTGGGGAACGGGTTGACATAGTACATGAAGTCCGTCGTGTAATCCCAGACGAAAAGGTTGTCACAGATCTTCGACCACGCCTCGATATCCTCACGGAACTGCTTGTTTGAGGGACAGTCCGGATCGTCGAGCGGATGACCGAAGCAGCATTCTATCGAGCAGAGGCGGATTATCACGTTGTCCGCGGGCTTCAGCGTCTTCGGCGCCTTTCTCGTGTATCTGTACGCGAGCGTATCGACGTAGACGTCCGGAAATTCATCCTTTATCTCATTCGCTATCCTGTTTACGAACGTGAGGAGGGAGCCCATCGGGGTGCCCTGCTCGTCGTCGAGCTTTTTACAGTTCTCGCACTGACAGCCGAGCCCGTTTGCGTACGAGTCGTTCTGCGAGACGGATATTATCTTTGCGTCCGGATTTGCGCGGAGAAGCTTCTTTACGTTCGCAAGCACCTTGTCATATACCGCCGGATCGGTAAGACAGGGCTGGACGTTCGGCGCAGTCGACGTTCCGGCGAGCGACGGCAGGGTATGTACGAAATACCCGGCGTACGTTATGCTCGTGCCGTGACCGTTCGTCATATTGCGGTTTATGGAGCCGTTTATCTTCAGCTTCGCCGCGATGGAAGGACTGAAGGTGTCGTACCAGAACGTGTCGCGGTTCAGAAACCTCGGCGAATGCGTATAGCAGATATCGGCCGGAACGTCGATATGCCTTGAATACTTGATCGCCTCGCATCTTGATGAATAAAATCTGCAGCCGACGTGATCCTCAAGGAACGTATATACCGCGTACATAGTCCCCGTGGGCGTATTGCCTGTGAGATAAAGTCTGCCCTCATCGTAGATTATCGCGCAGCCGTCGTTCGTGAGCTTTTCACGCTCCGCCCTCACGCGGTCCGTGTCGCGGTCGGTGACGCCGACGCAGATCTCGTGCTCGCGGCGCTCGCCCTCCTCGTCGAGGTATACGCCGGTCGCCGCCTCGATGTATTTGATCAGCTCATCAGACGCCGTCGTCAGCGTGGCGTCGTTTTCGCTCGATTTAACGACCCTGTATTCGCTTATGTCTACGCCGCCTATTTTGAGGCTCATGACGTGGGGGCCGTCCCATTTTTCCGGGAGAGGCTCCGTCTCCGCGTCGGTCACGGTATCTGTGGGGGCTTCGGCGGCGATCGTCGGCGCCGTATCGGTTTCGCCCGCCGTGGCCGCGCTTTCGGCTGTCCCGCAGGCGGTCAGGAGCGCGGCGAGGAGCAGGGACAGCGCCGATATGAGTTTTCTTCCGCTTTTTTTCACTGTTTCGGCTCCGGTCATCTTATCGTTTCGAATTTCAGCACGCTCGTGTTGCCGGACTTGTTTCCGGCTACGCCGCCGGTGATCACTATCACGTCGCCCGGCACCGCGAGACCGAGGTTCTTGGCGCTCTGCGTGGCGTTGTAGAACATAACGTCGGTCGACTGGAATTCATCAGTCATGACCGGATAAACGCCCCACGAAAGCGCGAGCTGTCTCCACGCCTTCTCGTGCTTTTTCGTCGTCAGCGCGAGTATCAGCTTCGGTGTGCGGAAGCGCGAGATGAAGCGCGCCGTCTCGCCTGAGAGCGTGCATACCGCTATCAGCTTCGCGTCAAGGTCGATCGAGAGTGCGCACGCGGAGTGCGATATCGCGTCTATTTCGTTTCTGATCCTGAATTTCGATACGCGGAAGCGCTCCGCGTAATCTATGTCGTTTTCCGCCGCCACGGCTATACGCGCCATCGTGCGGACGGTCTCTACCGGATATTTGCCCATCGCCGTCTCGCCGGAGAGCATTATCGCGCTCGTGCCGTCGTATACGGCGTTGGCGACGTCGGATATCTCCGCTCTTGTCGGACGCGGCTTGTTTATCATGGATTCGAGCATCTCCGTCGCCGTGATCACACGCTTGCCTCTGAAACGGCAGGTCGTGATCATCGATTTCTGTATCGCCGGCAGATTTTCAAACGGTATCTCAACTCCCATGTCGCCGCGGGCGACCATGATCCCGTCGCTCGCGTCGATTATGCTTTCAATGTTGTCGACGCCGGAGCGGTTCTCGATCTTTGCGATAAGGTCGATCCCGTCGCCTCCGTGCTCGTGCATGAACGCGCGTATCTGATTAAGGTCGTCGGCGCTCGAGACGAACGAGCACGCCACGAAATCTACGTCCTGCTCTATGCCGAACAAAAGGTCGCTCTTGTCCTTTTCGGACAGATACACCTGATGCAGCACCTTGTTCGGGAACGCCATGCTCTTTCTGTTGCTGATGACGCCTCCGTAGGTGACCTTCGTTATTATATCGTTCCCCTTTATCTCGATGACCTCGCACGCGACGAGACCGTTGTTCAAAAGTACCGTGTCGCCCGGGACGAGCTCCTTCGGCAGATTCTTGTAGGATACCGAAACGCGGTTCCCGTCGCCCTCGATCTCATCCGAGGTGAAGGTGAAGAACTGATCCTCAACAAGCTCGACCGCCTCGTCGTTTCTGAACGTTCCTATGCGGTATTCGGGGCCCTTCGTGTCAAGCAGTATCGCCACCGGCACTCCGAGCCTGTCTCTGACGCGCTTTACCGTGTCCATCTGTTTTTTGTGACTTTCATGTGTGCCGTGCGAGAAGTTGAAGCGAGCCACGTTCATTCCGGCGAGGATCATTTTCTCGATCGTCGCCTCGTCCTCGCAGGCGGGACCCATCGTGCAGATGATTTTCGTTTTTTTCATGTTATCTCCCCGTTTCAAAGACTCTTTACTATAGCGTCGAAAAGCTCGTCGTATCCCTCGAACGCCGGAAGCTCCGGATGATCGGCTTTGATTTGCTCCGTACTGCGGAACAGGAAGCCCGCCTTGCTCGCGCAGATCATGCCGAGGTCGTTGTAGCTGTCGCCCGCGGCTATCGTGTCGAAGCCGATCGACTGAAGGGCTCTGACGGTCGTCAGCTTCGATTTTTCGACCCTGAGCCTGTATCCCGTGATCGTGCCGTCCCCGGACGCCTCGAGCGTGTTGCAGAATATAGTCGGATATCCGAGCTTTTTCATGAGCGGCGCGGCGAACTGCGTGAAGGTGTCGGACAGTATGATCACCTGCGTCACCTCGCGCAGACGGTCGAGGAATTCCTTTGCGCCGGGCATCGGATCGATCTTTTCGATCGTCTCCCTTATCTGACGCAGACCGAGCCCGTGCTCCTTCAGTATCGCTATGCGGTATTTCATGAGCTTGTCGTAATCCGGTTCGTCTCTTGTGGTACGTCTCAGTTCGGGGATCCCGCTGGCTTTTGAAAATTCGATCCAGATCTCCGGAACGAGGACGCCTTCGAGATCAAGGCATACAATGTTCATATGTTTCTCCTTCTCAGTGCTTATATGATCTGAAATAAACTCAAATATTTTCTTCTTTGACCATGAGAGGGCGTTGATCTTTACCGTCTCGTCAGAGAATCTGACGACTATCCATTTGCCCGGCTGCATAAAGACTTTCGACATGATTATGTTTTTTATATCGCCGATGCTTTTTTGCCGCACGGTCCTGCCGGCAAAGCTCAGAATGAAGCTGTTTTCATCAAGCGTAAGCTTCAGTCCGGTGCGCATAAGCCCGTCTCCGGTGATGGCGCTTACTGTGTACGAGGGCATCTTTGCGCCTCCTTTTTTTCTTTGGTATAAGTATATCACACGCCCGATATAAAGTCAACAGAAAGATATAACAAATTTGTATAATAAAAGCCCGGCTTGCTCGCCGGGCAATGTGTTATTTCTTTGCGATCAGTTGAACAGGCCGCCGATACCGCTGCCGATGCCGCCGGCGATCGCACCCGCGAGGCCGCTGATCTTTGAGCTGACGACGATGGAGACTATCAGACCGATGACTACGACGACCGCACAGACGCAGCCGACGAACGTGAGGGTCGGGCGCTTGTCAAACGCGGCAAGCTTCTGGAAGCCGTTGAACAGGAGTATGAGCGAAAGGATAGCCGCGCAGGCGGTGAGGATCATCGCGAGCGGTACCCAGATGAGACCGATGAGAAGGTTCAGAATGTATACGCAGGTCAGCGGGAGAGCCGCGACGGATACCATGTTGAACACCGAGAAAAGCTTTACGTCCTTCTTGTGGATGAGCTTGATCGCGCCGAAGATGGCGAAGCTCAGACCGAAGAACACGAACGCGCCTATGAGGAGGCTCCAGAGGAGACCGAGTCCCCAGTTATGTATCTGACCGACGCCCTGTCTGATGCCGGATCTGACCTGACCCATATTGACGCCGGCGATCTGGCCTAAGCCGCCCACGGTCTTTCTGAATACAGACATCGCCGTGTTGTAGAGGAACTGATGGATGTTCGTCGGAAGCGCGAACATGAAGGCGAGAATGGAGAGACCGCCGAAGATGGTCCAGGAAAGACCGGTGCTCTTCGCGGCACGGCTGACGGCGGCATCGGGGCTCTTGGTGACGAACGTCTTGAGAGTGCCGAGCGTTTCGCTTATTATCTGGGGCTGACCGGCGGACGCCTGCTTTGCGGGCGCGGTGCCGTCAAGCTTGTTTCCGCATTTCGGGCAGAAGAGAGCGCCGGGCTCAAGCTTGTTGCCGCAGAATTTGCAGAATGTGGGTGCGCCTTCGGGCTTGCTGCCCTGAGACGGTACGTTTGAAAGATTGGAGCCGCAGCTTGCGCAGAATACTTCGTCATCCGCGCATTCAGCGTTGCAGTTAGGACATATTTTCATACTGTTGCCTTTCTTTTTTCTCCGCGTTTTGCGGGGTTTTTGCTTAACGTACGCTTTTTCATATGAACAAAACCTACGTCATTTTAAACTTATTATATCCCCGGTGTGGATTTATTGCAATTCAAAAATGTAAACATATGTTTAACACGAATAAATTTACGGTTTAATCCGTGCACGAAAAAAGGCGCCGGAGGTGTTGACAAATGCGCCGGGGGAATGTATAATCGATACAGAAACGGTGTCTGAAGGAGGCATTCTGATGAAAAGAAACGGGAGGATCGGCATAATGGCGTCATTGCTTGCTGCCCTCATGCTGGCGTCCGCCTCATGCGGCGGAGCGGAGGAGACGGTCACAGAGAATACAGGCGCGGAGACAACGGCGAAGGAGACGACCGACGTCGCGACGGACACGGAGGCTCAGCCGGAGGAGCCGGACGTTTTTCCGGAGGGGGAGAATATAGAGATAGGCATATTCTGGGAGCCGCCGCACGATTTCACGACGCCGGAGCAGTACGACTGGATCCGTGACGCGAACATCACGTTCATCGAGATCACGAACCGCGAGGGCGCGATAAACAAGGAGGTCTCCGACAAACAGATACGGCTTGCGGGAGAACGCGGGATAAAGATAGCTTACAACGTTGGCGTTGACGGCAAAAACGTGCTTGCCATGAAGCCGGAGGAGCTCACGGAATACGTATCGAAGCTTGCGGAAAACAAGACGATAAGCGGCATACACGTGGTGGATGAGCCGCCTCAGCCGTGGGTGTATTCCGCGGCGTGCGCGGCGATAAAGCAGGGCGGGCTCATGCCGCGGCTGAATTTCCTTCCGTATTTCGCAACGTGGGTGTTCGAGAACTACAGGGGATACATAGAGGACACCGTGATCGCGGCGGGGCGCGGGAATTACGGCTATCTCTGCTACGACCAGTATCCGTTCCCGTACAACAGCGGCGACCCGGATATGTTCTATAACCTCGATCTTTTCAGACAGATCGGATTGAAATACGATCTGCCTACGGCGTTTTACATACAGTCGATAGGTGAAGGCGGCAACTTCCGCCGCACGAACGGCGGAGAGATCAGGTATCACACGTCGGCGGGTCTTGCGTACGGCCTCAAATCGATGACGTATTTCACCTGGTGGACGACAGGCTTCTGCGACCCGAAGGACTACGCGATAATCTCGCCGTACGGCGAAAAGACGGATATATATGACGACGTGGCAAGCGTAAACGGCGACATCCTGAAGGTCGGTACGCTCCTGCGCCGTCTTGACGCGGTCTCAGTATATCACACAAAGGGCACGGAGCAGGCGATAGTGAAGTGCGGCGAGGGAGACGTGCCGCTGTACGGAAACCCGTCCGGAAGATACGGACTCATAATCTCGCTCATGCGCGACAGGGAGACCGGGCGCGAATACGTGATGCTTGTAAACAAGAACTACAAGAAAGCAGTCACCGTCGAACTGTCCGTCGGAGAGGGCGTTTCCGCGCTGTCCGACTGCACGAACGGAACGTATGAGCCGGTCGACATATCCTCCGGCAGTATCACGGCGGAGTTTTTGCCGGGCGGCTTCAGGATATACGCGCTCGGAAAGGACGACAGGGTCATAAAGGAAGACGGGGAGAGGAACCTCGCGAAAAACAAGCCCGTCTCGGTCGACCGGGTCATGCCGGGCGGCGGCTTTTACGCCTACTGCGCGACGGACGGCTTGCGCGACGGCAGTGACAGCACCGCCGTCGGCTACAGATCGGACAAGGATACGGGATATATCGAGGTCGACCTCAAAAAAACGGAGCAGATAAACAGGATCGACTTATACCCGACCGGGACGAAATATACGAGGGGAGAAACGTTCCCGCGCGATTTCAGGCTGGAGATATCCGAAAACGGAACAGATTACACGGAGGTCGTATCCGAGACCGGATATGACGCGACGAAGGCGATCCCGACGTTCACTTTTGAAGAGTCAAAGGCGAGATACGTCAGACTCACGGTGACAAAGGGCTGTGCGAAAGGCGGCTTTGAGATCGGTGAGATAGAGGTATACGGCGCCGACGCGCCGGAGCTGCCGGATGATTCGGTATATTACGCCGACCCCGCCGACGTTGAGCCCGGCTCGAACATAGCGAAGGGCAAGGGCGTGACGGTACTTTCCGAGCTCGGGGGCGACTGGCGGAAGGAAAACCTGACGGACGGCGACAGGGGCTCGAATTACAGCTCCGCGCTGAACAGACACAGCACGGCGGACGGCGAGGAGTGGATCCTCATAGATCTTGCCGCGGAGCTCGGCTTCAATGAGGTGGACGTTTATCCGCGCGGCGACGGTCAGCACTTCCCGTACAAATTCAGAGTCGAGATCTCGGACGACGCAAAGACGTTTACGACCGTATATGACTGCGACGTGCCGGAGATCCCGTCAAAGGGGGAACCGTCCGTCTGCATCCTCGACCGCACGTACACGGCAAGGTACGTAAGGATCCTCGCGTACAGTCTGAGAGACCAGAAGGGCTTCAACGACGGTCACCTGCTCCAGGCGGCGGAAGTGGAGATATATAACAGATAGTGTGAAGCGATCGGTGAGAAACGTGAAACGGATCCGTGATCAGAAATGAGAAGGGCAGGGTGAAGACCCTGCCTCAGAGTGAAGACAAACTCCCTCAGTCATCCGGTAAGCATCCCGGATGACAGCTCCCCCAAAGGAGGAGCCTTGTTTTGCTTGTCACGACGTTCAGTCGTGACGGAAGGAGTAGAATAAAGAATAAAAACTTTGTCTGCAAGTTGGGGCAGGGTGAAGACCCTGCCTCTTCTGTATGCGCCGTGTCCTGACGTTATTGATTCAGCGCTTTCAATCCTGATTTTTAAATGCTTCCGGCACCTCATATTCGAACCGGCTGATCTTGTAGTCGCCCGTTTTGTAATTGAGAAGCAGAAGGTCGCATCTTCCGACGTTTTCATCATCGCCCACCGGTTTTTCCGGCAGCATGTATATCCCTATGTAGTCCCCGCAGATCATTTCGTTGTACCTGGCTTCGGAGGTGAGCGTTGTGGAGATTGAGTCGTCGTATTCAAGCAGAACGCGCTTGTCAGAGCCGTCCGGCATGATCGTACCGACTCCGCGGAAGAGACGGAGCCCGCACATCTCTTCAACAGGCGCCGCGACGAAAAACAGGATCCTGTCTGAAAGACATGTTATCGGTCCGAGGTTTTCATATACCATCTCCCACTTTTCATCATATATCACCCTTCTGCTGTTCGGGTAATACTTCAGATCAGTGTCGTTCGTCCTCATGACGTCCATTATCCACGGATTGCCGAGCTCATCGTTTTTTGGATGAATGGAATAGACGTATCCGCCGTATTTTGTATCCAGAGCGTGTTCGGCGACAAGATTTCCGTCAAGATCATAAAGGCGCATATCATCCGTGGAATCGTCAAACGAGGTGTATATCAGATCGTTTCTGACCATGAAAATACTGCCGTACGGTTGAAACAATACAGTGCTTTTGTGTGTCGCGGCGTCAAGCTTGATGACGTTGCCGTCCGTAAAGTAAATATACCCTTTGTACGCAAAGATCCTCTCAAGATAGCCGTCGGTCTCGTAAACGAATTCGCCGCGTACGCTGTCAACGTCGAAGCCGTATATACCGCGCTTTCCGGTCTCCCTGTTCGTTTTGACAAAGTAGACCGTGTTGCCGATATACGTGGCGTAAATTACATCATAAAACTCGCAGCTCTCCGAGGCGTGGTCGCAGAACGGATCGGGGCATACGGGAGAACATTCCCCCGTGTGTACGTTGTACTTCAGAAGCACGTTATATCCGGGAACTCGGGTCGACGCCGCGTTGAATATATAGTCGCCGTCTGAAAGCCCGAAATCTATATCGTCACGCACTACCGCATATTTTTTCCGGTCTGTGTCTTCGCCGATCTGCTCCTGCCGTCCGGTCTCGGGACGTGAGATATCCGGATCGCCCGTGCCCTTGCAGGAAACACAGAATAAGATCAGCAGTGCGCTGAGTGCAAAAACAAGTATTTTTTTGTACATATCTGACTCCTTTCTTATCGGCTTTCGCCTGCGCGCATAAAGCGCGCAGGCGATGAAATAAAACGAGCATCAAGGCTGCCAGGTTTTTTCCTGCCATTTACTTATCGCATCGCTGAAATAGTTCATGTACGGCAGACCGTTTGACTGGATCTCCAGATATGAGCAGTTGTACGTCGATGAATATGAGTTCCCTTTGACGCCGGCAACGTATCCGATATAGCAGTATAACGGTATAAGATTTGTGTATGAATAATGGCTGTATACGGAGCCGACGTTATAGTAGCATCTGTACTTGTCCTCGGAAAAGCTTTTATTTGAGAACTGATTGTATTTTGCGTCACGGTCAATTGTTATATAACTGTTTGAACCGTCGGCCGTTATTCCGGTAAGCGACGCTGCTACTACTCCGTATTTGTATACGTTCGTATTGTAGAGGTGAGCCTCCGCGTGTACGCTCGGGTTTGTGTATCCTGTGGAGCCGGGATCAGCGTTGTCGATATAGAGGTAGAACGAAATGTTATGCGTTTCTCCCGTGGAATACGTTTTTGTGAATCTCTGTATGGCAAAGCTGCTGACGGAGAGAAGCGAAGCTAAAAGCGCAGAAACGAGGATGACGGAAATGAGTCTTTTTTTCATGGACATTTTCCTTTCTTCGAACACTGTTCGATGTGCTTTGTTTGTGGTTCGTTTCTTATACAGAAGGTCCGTATACCGTTTTTTTTTTGGCTCTCCTCCTTTCAAAAAGAGCGGCGTTCGGCGGGACGGGACCTATTTTCGTTTTATCCTGACGGCGTGAGGGATATAAAGGATCAGCGGGACGGCGATGCAGAGCAAGGCGGAGACCGCCATCAGGAGGCCCGACGGGTAGAGCCGCAGAAATCCGAAGCCGTCCAAAAGAAGCGCGGGATCCGCGGCGCGGGCTTTGACGCTGCCGGAGCCGGAAAGCAGGACTCCGGTGACCGCCGGGACCGAGGCGCAGATGAAAAACGACGTAAGATGGTTGCCGATCAGATCCGACACTCCGATGCAGAGGATGCACGTGAAAACCGTGCCGATCAGTCTCAGAGCGAATATGAGAGCGATAACGGCGCCGAGACTGAGATCTCCGAACTCCTCACACCCGGGAACGACCCGCGCGGGGTACTGAAATCCCGTCATCCCATATATCGTGAGATACGACAGGAAGGAGGACAGAGTAAAGACAGCCCATACCGCTGCCGCCATGGTGATCGACGCGGCGGCTCTTCTGCGTGAAAGAGTCTTACCGCCGAGAAGGGTCGTTCCGACGACGGCGCCCGTGCCGTTTTCACGGTCGTACGTGCAGAGATACGTTGTGATCAGGGTTACGGTGAGTATCAGGAAAACGTCGGCTCCCGAGTTGAAGAACCTGCTGTATCCGCCCTCGTATACGATCGGGTCACTGTTTCCGGTCTGCGCTTTTTCGAGCATCACCGATATCTTTTTGTTGAACAGGTCGAAGCCGCCGAAGCACTTTTCGTAATACCGCGACATTTCAAATACGTTCTCTCCGTTCTCCGGTACGTACTGAGATCCTGATGAAAGCGCGGCGTACGCGCTGTAGCATTTGCCGATGTATCCGCCTTCCTCGAAAAACTCCGGATACGCTTCCTCCGCCGTCATTCCCTCCCATCTCTGACAGTAATGGCGGTAAACGCGTTCGTCATAGTCGAAATACCTCACACTGAAGACGTTTATGAACAGTCCCGCGGCGAAAAGCACGAGGATCGCCGCCGTTATCACGCGGCTGTGAAGGATCTTTATGAATTCGTAGGCGAAAAGGCCGTGCTGTTTTGCGGGGCGGGCTTCTTTTTTAGCGTTCCGTTTAAGCTTCGGGAGCTTCAGCTCCGTGCCGGCATGCGTCAGATGCATGACCGTGAAAAGCGCCGAGAAAACGACCGACGAGAATATGAGAAGAATGATGTTCAGCAAATAAGACGGTACCGGCATGCCGAAAACGTCGATGCAGCGCAGCTCGCCGAAAATGTATCTGTTCCGCACGGCGGCGGCGAGGTTGCAGTTCCGCATGAAGGCGTTTTTGTTTTCATAATGTCTGCCGTCGGCGAAAAACGACAGTATTATCGCAAGAGCGGACGCGGCAAGCGCCGCGGCTCCGTTGTTCAGATAATACGATATGCACCCGGTGAGCAGCGAAAGTGAAAGACACGCCGCGAAGGTGTAGGGAAAGGAGACGAGAGCAGCTCCCGCCGCGGTCATCCGGAAAGGTGTGTAAACAAATCCGGATATTGCGCGTATCTGCTCACCGCCGCCTGAAAACGGCGCAAACCCGCCGCCCGCGTATACGCCGATGAACGCGGTCAGATAAAACATGACGCACAGCAGGGCGCACGTGATGAATACGCCCGAAAGCTTCGAGAATACATACCTCCCCCTGCCGTTCCTGGTGGTGAAAACGATCGGAAGCTCGCGGCTCTCTCTTTCGCGTCTGAAGCCGAACGCGGATACGAAAACGCAAGCCGCGACGGCGAGGATGCTCTGATATTCAAAGCACATGAATCTGCCCCATCCGCTTATCGCGCGGGAGGGCGACGCGTCGTCGAGCGCGCTGTATGTGTCTATGATTTTCGCATAGTATTTTTCGGGAAAACCGCCGTTTCCCGCAACGGAATTGTACATTCTTTCCGTGTCCGCAATGAGCGCCGCTATCTTACCCGCGTACCCGTCGGTCGCCGCGTCATCATCGGGGCTGCCGAGATAAAACGCCGCAAACATATTTACGATAAGCAGCACCGTGACGGCGAGGATGACCGTCCGCGCTCTTGCTGTCTTCAAAAGTTCAAATTTCAGATTTTTCATTTTCAATCCTGATTTTTAAATGCTTCCGGCACCTCATATTCGAACCGGCTGATCTTGCAGTCGCCCGTTTTGTAATTGAGAAGCAGAAGATCACGTTTTCCGATGTTATAATTATATCACGTGTTGTGATAAAATGCAATAGTTGTTATGAATTTTATATTTTTTTGCACAAAATTCACGGCGGATACCGCGAGTCGGAAATAAAAAAACTCCCGGTCGGCGAGCGCCCGCGTATCGCGGGTACGGCGAGGGGGAGTTTTTTTGTATTATGAAAGCTTGAACGAGCGGAGGTACATTACGTCACCTGCGGCACAGTTGTCGAAGTAGTCGAAGCGGATCTGATTTATCGTGCCGTTCCAGAAGGAATATTTCGACAGATCCAGCTCAAGCGTGTGATACTGACCGTCGCAGATCAGCCTTTGTCTTACACGGCAGTCTCCCGACGGGACCTTCTGAGCTCCCGTGCAGAGAAAGAGATCCGTTTCGTACGATTTCATCGAGTTTTCCGCCGGGATCATGTACTCGAACGTGAGCTTTGTTTTCTCGGTGGTGTCACAGCCCTGCTTTGTATAGTCAAAGGTGACACTCGGATCGGCTCCGTCGACCTTGAGGACAGCTGCGGTCTGTTCGGCGGAGAACGAAATCTCCGTGTTGTGAGGCGTTGAGATCATCACGATGTCGGCGGCGGTCTCAAACGAGGCGTCCGTCATTTCCTTATCGCCGCCGTAGATCCTGTTCGGCTGATAGTCGTTGTGGAGCGAGGCGTTATCCGTGAAATCCTTGTACCGCATAAACGTCGCCCTTATGTCCGCGACGGAGCCGGTCGTCATGAGATAGCTGTATTCGATCGGCTTATAGGAATTGATCTTGATTATGTTGAGCGGGGCGACGTAGTTCGTCGGGTTATCCTTGTCCTTTTTCGTTCCGTCGAATTCATATCTGCCCGCCTTGAAGACGTCAATGTTCGGGACGAACAGGCCGAGACCGAAATCGTCGTCCGGATTCGTCCACGCACACCACGTTTCAGTGTTGCCGTACTTCATTTTCATGGTGCAGTCGGCGACGTAATTCTGATCTCCCCAGAAATTGAGGTCGTCTTTATATGAAAGCTCCCCGTTCTGCCACGGTTTTGCGCCGTCGTACCAGGTGAAGCGGGAGAGGTAGCTGACGGTATACAGAGCCGGCAGCTCCTGAGACGCGTATCTGTGCTCCCAGCCGGAATAATCGGTGAAACGGTTGTCGACCCGGATGACGTCGTCCGTGATCGAGTAGGTGTTTTCCATATACGTCGGCGTGTGGTAGTTGTTTTTCGACCAGTCGAGCGGCTGAGCCTTGATATATATCGACGTCTCCGTCATCTCAAGATCGATCAGACGGCTCGGGTTGTTGTGCTGGTCGCCGCCCTGTACGGGGTTGTACACCCACATCGAACCCATCGATACCTCGGGCTGATATTCGTCGTTTCCGGCGGTGCCGTAGTACGACTGCTGTATCAGACGCCCAGTGTCGTGGCGGTTGACGAGGTTCGACAGCCCCCTGACCTTGCAGGTCTTGTCCTCAACGTAGTTTATGCCGCCGCCCCATCTGACGCTGACGCCGACCTTGAAACGGGAATTCTCTATATAGTACGTCGATTTTGCGAGCAGCTCCCTCTCCTCGGTCTCAACTCCGGTGAGAAGGAAGGACGCGGCGGCGCCATTGCACGACTCGGCGTTGACCGAAAGCAGCTCCGTTGCGAGCACGGCGTCGTTATACTGGTATATGAAGCAGCTGAAAACACCGTCGTCCGACGCGTCGAGATAATAAAGATCCGATCTTTCCGACGTGTCCGTTTTGTAGTTGACGGTGAGCTTCAGCGGATCGGTCGACGTGTACCTGAACGTCATCCTGTTGAATTTTCCGGTGATCCCGGAGAATGCCGCGGAAAAACCGGATCTGAAACGGAATTTGCCGTCCTCCAGCTTTGCGTAGCCCGAGGCTTTATAAGCGAGATCTCCGACGGTGACAGCCGCGGCTCCGTCTTCCTCGGTGATGACCGGGACCGCGGGCGCGGGAGCGTCGGTGCTTTCCGGCTCCGTCTGTGTTTCGGTTTCCGATCCCGCTGAGGTCACGTTCTCGGTGTCGGTATCTGTCTTATCTGCGGGTGCGGAGCACGAGATCAGCCCGAGACAGAGCAGAGCCGCCATTGTTGACGATATGCAGCTTATTAACTTTTTCATTCCTTACCTCTTTCATGATCAAACGCCGGTCGTTTTGACCGTATTTTTCATTATACCATATTCCTGAGAAAAAGTCAACCTTCAATAAAGCTGTTTATAATCCCGCAAGGGATTGACAAAAGCCGACGGTTGTTATATAATGGGGCAGAACGATATAACGGAGGAAAAGAAATGAAAAGAATCATATCTGTGATATTGTGCGCCCTGATGCTTCTTTCGGCCGTCGGCTGCACCAAAGGATCCGGAGACGATACGACGGTCTCGCCCGATACGACCGTCCCTGAGCAGACGACCGCCGAGGTGACGACCGAGGAGGTGACGACCGAGGAGGAGACGACCACCGCGTCGCCGTTCCCGGAGCCCTCCGAGGAGGTGCTTGCCGCGCCCGCGGCGACAGCCTTCACCGTATCCGGCGTGTTCGGAGATCACATGGTGATACAGAGGAACGAATATATAAGAGTCTGGGGCTTCGCCGACGAAGATCAGAACGGTAAAAGAGTCAACGCGGAGTTTTCCGGACTCACCGGCGCGGCTCTCATCGAGAACGGCGAGTTCATGATAACGCTGAACGGGTCGCTCCCCGAATCGACTGTCCCGGGACAGTTCAGAGTCTACGGCGAGGGCGTTGAATACCTGTTCGACGACGTTCTCGTAGGCGACGTTTTCTGGGTCGTCGGTCAGTCCAATATCGAATACCCGGTCGAGGCCATCATAGCGGAGCCTCTCGCGGGTCCCGAGAACAAATCGAGGATAGCGGACAACAACGAGCTCATAAGACTGCACAGAAGCGGCTCCTCCGACCCGTCCGGGCTGACTCAGGGCACGACGGACGTCAACAAGGATACGCCGATAAAGCGCGGCTGGCAGCTTCCCGCCAACGGATACAGACTGTTCTCGGCGCTCGGCTTCTTCACCGCGAAACAGCTTTACGAAAAGCTTGAGGGAAAGATACCTCTGGGTATGATAGAATTCGGCTGGAGCGGAGCGGCTCTCAACGCGTTCTGCCCGAACGAGGTCTGCGACAGCCTCAAGATAGATAAACTGAACAAGACGAAGGGGATATACACCGCGCCGAGCGTGAACAACCACCCGACGAGATTCATGTACAACCACTATATGTACGCGTTCCAGAAGCTGCCGATCTGCGGTATCATCTGGTATCAGGGCGAATCGGACTGCCAGTCCCCGAACGACAAGAAATATCCGGAGAGATTTTCCGCGCTGATAACCGAGTACAGGAACAGACACGATCTTTTGGTACACGATTATCCCGTCTATATCATCGAATTCCCGGCGATCTGGCAGAGCTTCCCGTTCGCGAGCGTGCGCCAGTATATGGGTACGATACCGAACAGCCTGTCAAACGCGCATATCTGTCAGTCGTCCGATCTGTGGAAGGACAGCAAGTACGCGAACAGTCTGCATCCGTACGTCAAATGGGAGCAGGCGCAGAGACTTACGTCGATGATCCTCGCAAATCAGTACGGGATAGGTGATCCGGAATACGCCGAAGGACCGTCCGCGATCTCCATGGAATCATCCGATGAAGGTCTGACTGTCACGGTGAAATTCAGGAACGTCGGAGACGGACTCAAAGCCGAAGGCGGCGAGGTCAAGGGCGTAAAGGTAAAATACTCCGGCTCGTCACAGTATAAGGCGCCGGAGAGCGTTGAGATCACCGGTAAGGACACGATAGTCATAAAGGGCAGCAAAGCCATAAAAGAGGTCGGATATAACTCGGGACTCACGGACACGTTCCCGGAGACGCTGACGCTCTGCAACAGCGACGGCGTGCCGTGCGCGGCTTTCATACTCAAATAAAAAATGATCCGCGGAGCCGAGGCTCCGCGGATCTTTTATTTTATTATGTTTTGTCCGTCGAACGCGAACACACCGAAGCCTTCGCCCGTCGGTTTGCCGGACGCGAGACGGTCGGCGTAAGCGGCGCGCAGCGACGTATCGCGCGGGAGCTTGTCCGCGTCAAGATCCGAGAATCGTCCGAATACCCGCCATTTGTCGCCGAATACCGGCTCGTCACGTCCTTTTATCACCTCAAAGTCGTCCATGAACCGGAGTATGTTCGAACCCTCCGGAAGAAATCCCCTGTGTGCGGGGTATAAAAGCCATGAATCGCATCCGAAGATGACGACGCCGTCACCGAACAGATGGGCGTAGCGGGGGTACGCGCGTCTGTACGAATCGAGTCTGACGTCATCCGTAAGCGGTACTCCGCTTGACGGGATGTGGAAGTTTATGAAAGTGCCGCCGCGCTCAAGTACGCTGCCGCATGACAGGCGTATGACGTCCCCGCCGTATACGACCGGCTCGTACTGGAACCTGCCGTAGGCGAAGCGCGTCATGTTGAAGAAGCCGTCATACCACCCGGCGACGAAAGTTCCGGCTTCTCCTTTACATTCGATGCATTCTCTGACCTTGCATCTTATGTCGTCCATCGAGTCGTAAAAGATATCGTCCGGGATGTTTTCTTTACGGTATCTGTCGTGCAGATACGGGATCGAGGCGAGGATGAGGAGAAGGTCGGCGCCGTCTCCGCTTATCCTCGTGCCGCTTCTTTCACGCGCCGTCTCCGAAAGCGCTTCGGCAAGACCGAGCCTGCCGTCAAGCGCAAAGCCGCGCGCGATCTTATCGAGCTTTTCCGCGAATACGCTTTCCCTGTCGAGCGCCGATACGAGCTCTCTCACGCTCTCAGCCGCGCCGCGGTCCCAGCCGCGGGACAGCAGACCTTCAAGCTCTTCTTTGATACGCCGCGTCATTCGGATACCCTGCCTGCGAACATCATTATGCCGTCTGTTTTTGCCCAATCGGTCTTTCCGGTGCAAATATAGAACCGGAACTCTCTGTCCGCCCTGAATCTGACGGGCTCGGTCGGGTCACAGCTTTCGTCATTGATCATTATCGCGGTGACGGCGGCGGCTTCCACGCCGGTCTCGTCGAGCTTGATTTTCGCCTTCTGTATTATGTCTCTGACGTACAGGTCGTCTTTATCCGCTATCATACCGGTAAGGTCGGCTTTGCTCTTATCGAATACGTCGGTTATGCCGAGCGATTTCAGAAACTCTATGAGCTCCATATTGTCAAGCGCGGTCTCCGTCGTGAATTCGGGAAGCTCGACCGTCGCTTTTTTGTATTCCGCTTTTCCGATCTTCGATCTCAGATCCGTCACGTCGCCGAGTACGATAATGAAGTCAACGCCGTTCTGCATCGGCACGGATATGAGCTCCGTCTGATCGTCCTTATAGTATCTGAGAGTACTTACATCGGAGATGATGAAGTCGCGGTCGACGGTTTTTCCGTCGTACGTCGTGAAAGGACGCGCGCCTTCCTTTGAAAAACCGATGCCCCAGCTGTTCTTGTAGTACAGCGCGTTCATCAGAACGACGGCGAGATCGGTAACGTCATAGTCGTCCGGCAGGATCGTCGGGATCATGCCCTTGGTCTTCTCGTTGGCCCAGACGTTTACACGTCCGATAACGTCTTCCGGCGTGAAATCGAAGTATTCCGCGCCATACATCTCGAGCCGGAGCTTATATTCCTTCAGAAATTCGTCAAGATCGGATCTCTTCCATACGGAATCAGCGGTGCGGAGCGCACCCTTCGGCTCGGTGAGGTACGTCTTGTCACGCGCGTTGTCGTATTGCTCTTTGTCAGCTTTGAGCTTTGCGTTGAAGCCTTCCTCAAAGGAGTTGAACTGTTTTATGAGTTCTTCAAATTCGTTCAGGTCGCCGAGCCCTTTTACCATCTGCTCAAGCGTCTCGCCCCTCGCACCCGCCGCGAGCATACCGAGCGCGTATCTGAACGAAAGCGGTGAGATGACGTAGCTTTTTGTCTGTGTTTTTTCAACGAAGCTTGTAAGATACATGTCGAAGTCGTCCGTCAGCACGGGAGCCGGAGTGTCGGTCGTGCCGCTGTCCGCGGTGTCCGGGTCAGCTGTTGTGACCTCTTCGGTCGACGTGATCCCTTCGGTGGTCGTTTGCGAATCCGCGGTGCCCGCGGGCTTGACCGGATCTGCGCATGATACCGCCGCGAACAGCATCGCGGCGCAGAGCAGCGCCGTTATGAGCTTTTTCATTTTCATACCTCCTTCTGATCGGTCGTATTTTGTTTCTTCTTAGGTTGTGCTTTCAGGGGCGGGTCGAGGAGAGAGTCGAAGAGCTTTTGCCCGATCCCGTTTCTCGCCCGTTCGATCCATTCGTTTTCGTGCTCCGTTCCCGTCGCGGCTATCGCCTCGCAGATCAGCTTGCGCGGGCCCGGAGAGGGGAAGAGGTGGTCGCCGTCGGAATAACCGCCGAAATAACGGAGCCCGAGGTGAAGACCGTATTCGTCTCCGTCGTCAAGATCTATGTGCCTGTGTATGAGGAAATATCTGAGCCGGGGCAGACCTTTTTCCCCGAGCTTTTTTATTTTCAGATACGCGAGGATGAACGCCCACGCGCCCTCCTCCTCCGTGTGAGGCTCACCCGTGCGCGTGTTGAAGCCCTGCTCGTCGAAAACGAGACAGCGCGGTGATCCCCTGTAAAGATATTCCGGCTGCGAGAGCAGCAGAGGCCACACCTCAAGGTTTTTCATCGTTATGATCTTTGTGTCCGTAGTGAAATCCGGCGTCGGATCGTTGTAGAAATCGGGGTGATCGAGCCTTTCGGGGTAAGGATGCGCCGAGACTCCCCATTCGAAATCGCCGTCCCTCCGACAGTTTTTCAAAAGCTCCTCAAGGCACTGACGCGCCGGGTAGTAGTGGAGCGGATCGTCGATATACGGACGGCTGAAGTTCATTTCAAGCGAGACGTTCACCGTGTGGCGGCTTCTGTACTGCTTTGACAGAAGCGACGCCGTGCGCAGCGCGACGGTGTATTCCTCCATGTAGTCGGCGCACTCAGCTTTGCCCGCGTTGTTCCAGATGCGGGCGGAGTTTATCTCGTTGCCGATATCCGTTACGGCGGATATGCCGTAAGGACTGCCCTCGGACGAGTATCTGCCAAAAAGGAAATCGAGCGCGGCGCAGTAGCGGCGGAAGCCCTCCTCCGTGCGGACGTTGACAGCGCTCATCTCAGCGCCGTCAAAATCCGTTTCATAATCCGGGTGGCGGATCCGTTCGAAAACCGTATCGTCTCCCTTGAAGCGCTGGAAATTCTTGCGGTTTATGAATCTTATCAGCGTCGGGATGCCCTTTGACGCGAGCTTTGAGAGGTATTTGTCGTGCATCTCGGTATGCGCACGGTCGAAGCGGTATTCGTCACCGTTCCAGACGTGTATTATATCGTCTTCGCCGGGCTTCGACGCGAAAAGCCACGCCTCGTCTATCTCGTCCATCATGACGCCCATACGCATGTATCCGATATCCTCGTCGGGCGCTATGCACCACGTGCCTATGGGACGCGCGGGCTCCGGATACGGTTTGTCCGAGGCGCTGAAGCCGGGCTCCGTGTCCGTGACGTAGCAGGGGCCTTCAAGCGGAGATCCGTCACGCGTGATCTCAAACCGCGCTATGAGAAGATCGTATCCCGGAAAGCGCGGGAAGGTGAGACAGCCGCCGTGAACGTCCGCCTCACACGAGAAGACGCGGCGCCCCGGATATCTCAGCTCTCTTTTTTTCTCTTTGCCGTTTATGAGCGGCACGAACGCGCATACGGTAAGCCTTTCCCCGTCCTCTGCGTCTGTCATGACGCGGACGCTGTCCCTTCCGCAGATGATTCCGGTTATCCTCATTCCGCCTTACCCGCTTTTATGATGACGTTTATACCGTCCCGGACGAGGCTTCCGAACCTTTCCCCGTCTTCCTTTCCGCCGACGATGGAGCCGTAATGCACGGGTATGGCCGCGCACGGGCCGATCGTGTTCACGAGCTCTGCCGCCTCGGCGGGATCCATCGTGTACGTGCCGCCGACGGGCACGAGCGCGATGTCGCAGCTGACGCTTTTCGCCTCATCCGTCGCGTCTGTGTCGCCCGCGACGTATACGCTCCCTTCATCCGTTTCGATGATATATCCGACCCAGCGCGCGCTTTTCGGGTGGAACGGCTTTTTTATGTTGTAGGCGGGAACGGTCCGGAAGACGAGCCCGTCAACGTCGTATGATCCGCCGGGAACGACGGTGACCGTCTTTCCGACGTCGTTCCTCACACGCTCCGCGTCCTCCTTCATGCTTTCCGGGACTATGAGGACCGTGTTTTTCTTTGATGTTTTTCTGATGTCGTCGGGCGAGAAATGGTCGTGATGCGAGTGCGTGATGAGGATGATGTCGGCGTCATTACACGGATCGTCGACCATGAACGGATCAATGCGGACCGTCTTTCCTCCCGTCTTTATGCGAATGTGATCTTGCTTGTAAACGCGTATGCTCTCCGTCATTTTCCGCTCCTTTCATATCATATATCGTATCCGGCGGCCTCAAGCGCGGAGAAGAGCCCGCTTTTTATATCGGTCACGTCGTCCGTCGGGATCCTTGTGCCGTCCGTAAAGATCACGACCCGGCCGATTTCGTCCACGCGCTTCACGGCGCCGGTCTTTTCAATATAGGCGCCGCCCTTTTTCCGTCCGTCTTCTTTGAAATAAGTGAGCGTTACGACTGGAAGCTCCTTTTCGTGCTCCGCCGTGATCCTCAGCTTGAGACTCAGGACGGACGCCTCCGCCTCTCCGAGCTCTATGCGCTCGTCCGTGGTACGCGCCGCCTCGGCTACGATCCTGTCATATCCCGTAAGTGCCGCGAACGGTGAGAACTGCGCCGCATAGCTCGCGCGGCTGAGAGGCGGATGCTTCTTTGAAACGTGATGCGGCAGATCTATTATATCGTCGTATTTGTGTTCGTTATCCATCTGAAAACACCTTTATGCGACAGATCCTTTCGTTGAATACGGCGGACGCCTCCCGGCTCACGGGAAGCTCCGGGTAAAGCATATCGAAGGCGTGGATGTCCGTGTCGTACACGTCGCACTCCGCCGCGACCCCCGCCGCTCTGAGGTCGCTCACGTATTTCAGCGTTTCCGAAAAGAACGGCTCGCCGCGGCCGACGAAGGTATAGCACGGAGGCAGCCCGTGACAGTCGGTCTGTCTTGCCGGCGCGGCGTATGGCGGCACGTTGTTTTTGTCAGTTTTCCGCAGATACATGCGCCAGCCGAAGTGATTTCTTTTTGTGTTCCAGATCCTTCCGTGATTGTCCTTTGACGATTCGGTGTCGCGGTCGTCAAGCATCGGGTAAAGAGGCAGCTGGAACGATATCTTCACCGAGCCCTCGTCGCGCGCTCTCATGCAGACCGCCGCGCAAAGTCCGCCGCCGGCGCTGACGCCGCCGACCGCGAGCCTTTCTTTGTCAATGCAAAGCTCCTCCGCATGGTCACGCATCCACAAAAGCGCCGCGTAGCAGTCGTCGAGCGCGGCGGGATAAGGTCTGATGGGCGCGATGCCGTAATCCGGCGCGACGATCACCGCGTCGTGATCCGTCACAAGATCGACCGCGCGAGTCATATATACCGTCTCTTTTGTGCCGGTGATATATCCGCCGCCGTGTATCCACAGGACGCCCGGGGCGTTTTCAGCTCCGTCCTCGGGCGAGAGCACGAGCGCCCTGATCCTTCGCCCCGCGTATTTCGTATTTATCCGGCGCACACTGACGCCGGCGGGCCTTGTGAGCTTTATCCTCATGTGAAATAATTCCCGTTTCACCGGTCAGTCTCCGGACCGGTGTCCTCCCACCTGTTTGTTTCTTGCTATCGCGGTCGAGCCCTCCTCAAAGTTCATCCCCTTGAGGACTGCGTTTTTTCCGAATTTCTTCTTCAGCTTTATTTCCGCCTCCTGAAGACGCCGTTCCTTTTCGCGCTCCGCCTTCTCCTTCGCCTCCATGCGTTCTATCTCGTCCGGGTCGTCGAAAAACGTCATCTGCCGCATCTGTCGCGTGTCGCCTGCGCCGGATTCGTCCGTTACGTGGTTCGCGACGACGTACATCCGCCTGACGGTCAGATCACGGTTGACGATCCTGTTATACAGTTCCGTTATCTTTTCCATTATCAGCTTCGTTGACGAGGTGAATTTGCCGAGGTTGATCGAGCCGTGCGCCATTTTCGGTGCTTTTCTTCCGTACCTGTCGATCTCGGTCTCCCCGCTGAAGTCTGTGTTGTTAAGGTTCCCCGTGTCGTAGCCGACGGTGAGCACCATCTGATCCGTTACGAGACGGCGCTCCACGAGATCGAGCACGAGCATATCCGTCATCTCCTGCACTATCAGCCGCCCTTTTTCAAAGGGATAAGGCTCGGAAAGCACCTGACCGGAGCTCAGACTGTTGTTCTCCGGCTTGTAGGACTTGACGTCCGCGATCGTCGTCGGCTCCCAACCCCAGGCGTGGTTGATCAGAAGCTCGGCGTTCACGCCGAATTCCCGATAGAGCTTTTCCTCATCGTTCACGGAACAGCGGGCGAGATCTCCGAGCGTGAAGATCCGCAGCTCCTCCAGCCGCCGGGCGATGCCGGGACCGATGCGCCAGAAATCCGTGAGCGGCCTGTGATCCCACAGCCTGCGGCGGAACGTCATCACGTCTAATTCCGCTATGCGCACTCCGTCGCTGTCGGCGGGGATATGCTTCGCCGTGACATCCATCGCGACCTTGGCGAGAAACATGTTAGACCCGATACCGGCGGTCGCGGTGATGCCCGTTTCCCTCAGCACGTTTTTGATCAGCCTCATCGCGAAATCGTGAGCCGAGAGCCCGTAAGCGGTGAGATAATACGTCGCGTCTATGAATACCTCGTCTACGGAGTAAGCGAAAATATCCTCCGGCGCCACGTCGCGCAGATATACCGAATAGATCTGTCCGCTGACCTTCATGTATTCCGCCATCCTCGGCGGAGCCTTGATGAAGTCGAGCATGAGGGTCGGGTCGGCTTTTATTTTAAGATCGTCGTCTGAGCTGCCGGAAAACGGTTTGCCGTGAAGCTCGCGCAGACGTTTGCGGTTGACCTCTTCAACGCGCCTCTTCGCCTCGAAAAGACGCGCTCTTCCGGAGATGCCGTAGGCTTTGAGCGACGGTGAGACGGCAAGGCAGATCGTCTTGTCGGTCCTGCTCTCGTCTGCGACGACGAGATTTGTCGTCAGAGGATCGCGTCCTCGCGCCGCGCATTCGACTGAAGCGTAGAACGACTTCAGGTCTATCGCTATATATGTTCTTTCGCCGTCGTCGGTCATACGCTTTTTCCTTTCGTTTATTTTACGAACGCGACGGATCTGACATAGAGCACATCGCCCTCGGCCGCCGCGGCGAAATAGTCGTAACGGAGCGCGCCGATCTCGCCTTCGTGAGTCCTGAACGAGCTCAGGGGTATCTTAACAGTGTGATATACGCCGTCCGCTTTATATTCGGATCTGACGACGTTTTCCTCGGTCGGGGTCCTGACGCTGCCGGCGCAGAGATACATCTCGAGCGTGTATGAGCTTTTCGCGTTCGCTTCGGGGATCATGTATTCGACCTCGATGTGCGAAATATCGGCCGCGTCGGTCTGCCCGTCCGGAACGAGCGTTATATTGACGTCGCCGCCCTTGACAGTCAGCTTCAGCGCCGTTTGAGCTTCGTCGTATGAAGCGTCCGTCGCGTTCATGCCGGGGATCGAAGATACCGCGTCTTCACAGTCGAACGTGATCCTGCCGTTTGAAAAGCCGCCGGTCTTTTTCAGCCTGAACGATCTTATGTAAATACAGTCGTCCTTCGCGCAGTCGAAGAAATAATCGAGGCGGAGAAGATTGACCGTCCCGTGCCAGCAGCCGTTAGACGAGGCGGGGAAGACCGCCTTATGATATTTTCCGTCGGCCGTCAGCACCGCCGTGACAGAATTTCCGGCGACGGCGCCGCCGTATTCTCCGCACGCGAGGAACAGTTCCGCGGTGTACTGCTTTCCGGCGTTCGTCTCCGGAAGCATGTATTCGATCTCAACGGATAAGTGATCCTCCGCCTGAACGTCCTTATCCGAGTTGTCGGCGAAGCTGAGTGTCACGTAAACGTCGTCGGGCGACTCTACCGTGAGCTTTGCCGCACGTTCGCCCTCGTCATATGTTATCGCGGTGTTATGCGGATCGGTGAAGAGCTTTTCGGCGCCCTCGGCGGAAAAGTCGATCGACGTCATATCGTACAGCTCCTCCGTGCCCTCACGGGCTTTTTTGTGCTTTGAAAGAGAAGCGTTGTCTGAAAAAGCTTTGTTTTCGCTGAATCTGTCCCTGATCTCGTTTATATCGCCCGCAGTAATGAGATAGCTGTATTCGACGGGCTCGAAGCTTATGAGCATGATATCGGAAAGCGGAGCCAGATAGTTCGTCGAGTCGGACAGAGCGTCCGTCGATCTGTCGTATTTGTATCTTCCGGCATGGAACACGTCGACGTTCGGCGTGTAGACGCCGATGCCGTAGTTGTCCCGGTCTACCCACGCCGCCCAGGTCTCGGTGTTCCCGTACGGGATCCTGAATATGTTCTCGCCGCCCGAGGCGTCGACCCAGCTCGGCAGATCGGGCTTGAAGGTCAGCTTATCGCCCGTCCACGGCTTTTTACCGTAATAATAGACGAACGTGTCAAGATAACTGACGGTGTAGAACGCCGGCAGCTCCTGCAGAAGATACGGATGCTCGAATCCGGAGAAATCGACGAATCTGTTGTAAACGCGGATCAGATCGCCGTCGAGCGTGTACTTGTTTTCCATATAAGACGGAGTGAGCGAGCCGTTCAGCGCCCAGTCCTTTGCCTGAGTTTTAACGTATACTGAATCCTTTTCCGTCCCGAAATCTATCAGACGCGACGGGGTACCGGCGACGTCGCCGCCCTGTACCGGGTTGTAGTTCCATTCAGCGCCGTTGAAAACGCCCGGGTCGTATACGCCGTCTATTTTAGGCGTGCCGTAGTACGACTGCTGCACGAGCCTGCCGGTGTCGTGCTGGTTGATGAGATTGGTGAGACCGTCTATGCTGCGGGTTTTGTCCGATATGTAAGATATGCCGCCGCCCCACGCGAGCCTGATGCCGAGGCGCAGGGAACTGTTTTCTATAAAGAAATTGCCGTCCGCGTCCGTATCGGGGATCTGCACGCTATCCGTCGAAACGCTTTTCAGCCCGAATCCGTACGACCCGGGAAGCAGAGGAGAGACCTCGACGGACACGACCGAGTCCGCCGACTCGCCGGATAGAAATCCGCTCAGAAGACCGCGAAAATCACCGTTTTCCGAGGCCTCGAGAAAGAACCGTTCGGTCTTAATCAGCTCCCCGGCCTTGACTGTCACGTCTATCCCGCACGGCGCCGTACTGCCGTATCCGATCCGGATCCGGTTGAACGAAGAGTTCGTGACGCTTTTCGTGAACGTGAACTTTACGGTCCCTTCGGAATAATACATACCGTCCCTCTCCTCGTATCCGCCGGATACCTCGTATTTTTTCTCCTCCTCCGTCACGGCTTCCGTATCGGTAAAGGACCCGGTATCGACAGTGCTTTCGCATGACGGCAGCGTCAGAAGCGCCGACGCGGCAAGCACAGCGGCGAGCGCGGGGGAGAGAAGCCTTTTCATGATATTTGAAATTTTCGTTTTCGGATGATCGGTCTTCATACGGAGCCTCCCGGCTTTCTTATTCTTCATGTTTCATTTTACCATATTTTTTCCGTATCGTCAAGAGCGTATCGGATATACGCGGTTTATTTTGTGATAATGAAAACGGCACCGGAGTGCCGTTCAACTTGCAGACAAAGTTTTTATTCTTTATTCTACTCCTTCCGTCACGACTGAACGTCGTGACACCTCCCTCTAAGAGGGAGGCAAAACTGACACCTCCCTCTAAGAGGGAGGCAAAACAAGGCTCCTCCCTTGGGGGAGCTGTCATCCGGGAAGCTTCCCGGATGACTGAGGGAGTTTGTCTTCACTTTGAACGGCACCGGAGTGCCGTTTCGTTTATTCAGCCTTCATCGGGCGCAGTCTGCCGTCCTTTTCCTCTATCGCCATGAACACCGCGGTCTCTTTTCTGTCGTCCGTCGCCGTGTTCGGTGAGTGGAACGTGATATACATCACGCCGTCCGTGTCACGGAAGACCATCGCGTGGCCGCCGTCATACACGTTCGTCATGTATTTGGAATAAAGGAGACCTTTTTCGTGCGTCCATTCGCCGTCGAGTCTGCCGTTGGAGCTTCTTGCGACGGCTACGGAATATCCGAATTCATCGAAGTTCGACCAGAGCATGAGAAGCTCGCCCTGCTCCGTCGTGTACATGAAGCAACCGTCCGTTATGTTGGCTTTCGCCCATACGGGTTCGTTCGCCTTGAACAGCTCTATCGGCTCGGATATGAAGTGAGTCAGATCGTCTGAAAGCTTCGCCGCGGCGAACGCGCCTATGTTGCCGGGCATCGACGTCCATTCGTGGACGAAGACCATCCACGGCTGACCGTCCGGGTCGACGTAAAACGTTCCGTCTATCGCGTCCCAGCCCGCCGGGGTGACGTGACCGTCCGTTATCTCGACGAAGGGCCCCTCGGGCGAGTCGGCTTTCAGTATGATGCAGCCGCGGCGGTTCGTCTTGCTGTTGAGATACGTCGTGAACATGTAATAGCTGCCGTTGTATTTGTGTACCTCTGGCGCCCAGTGGCTGCCGCCGTCCGTGTCGGGATGAGCGAGGGTGACCTCGATCTCGACTTTTTTGAAAGGCCCGTCGAGCTTTCCGCTCGTGTTTTTGAAGCATTTCCAGCCCGTGCCGTATGCGTAATACACGCCGTCCTCAACGAGGATGCACGGGTCGCGGAGCTTTTTGTTTATCGTGCTGTCGGTCAGACGGAGCGGTTTTTCCGTTCCGGTCACGTCAAGATCGAGCGGCACGCGGAAACCGTTTTCTTCGGTGTAAAAGCTTTCAAGAAGGTATTCGGCGCAGGTGTACGCGGAGCAGTAGGTCGTCGTCGCTATAAGGAGTTTTCCCTCGCCCTCCGCCTCGCCCGGAAGCACGCGCACGGCGTATTCGCCGTCGTTGAGCGCCCCGAGCATAGAGGCTGTCTCGGAGCGTCTCTTTGACGAGAAGACGATCTCCCTTTTCGCGGACGTCGTGGAGTTTGCGGTCTTCACTTCGGCTCCGGTGTAGTTTCTGATCATCGCCGCCAGCATATCAGCCGCCGCCGTGACGTCCTCGTCCGATTTCTTATCGTATACCACGGAAAAAGCGCAGCGCTTTTCGCCGGGCTGCCAGATCACAAGCTCACCGGGATCCTCCGGCGTTTCCTCGGTTGTGACGCTTTCGGGCTCCGTGACCTCTTCCGCGGTCGTTGCAGCCTCAGCCGTCTCCGTCGTCTCCGTGATCTGCGCCGCGGTCGTGTCGGCACCACCCGAAGCGCAGCCCGCCGCGGTTACTACCGCGAGCAGAAGGCAAAGCGCCGCGGCGATCCTTGAATGTTTCATATTGTTCCTCTGTATGTTTTATAATATGCGGTAAATGCCGCAAAGCGGCTCATAATTGCGCGAAGCGCATCATAATTCATAATTCGCCGTCAGGCGATCATAACTGATAAAATCATTCCCACTCGCTTAATTCAAGTTTATATGGGCTGTTTGCCTCTATTTTTGCCTCGTACAAATCATACAGATCGTAGGTGTTGATCATAACTATTCCTCAATTCGATCCTGTGTCGGGTTTCTGCTTGCTTTTCAAAGTAGTAACAGATGCTACAAGCATTCTTCGCAAATCAGCACATTGTTTTTTTAAGGTCTTGAATTCTTCAGAAGTTATTCCGTTTGTTTCATAAAGCAATTCGAGCCAGTACTCGCTTTCATTACTTTCTTTAAGTGCAATTTCGAATTTTGAAATAAAATCCTTTGTCCCCTGTGCGTATTGCGCTTCATGAATGTTAGCTCCGACTGACGTACCCGACCTCAAAAGCTGATCTCTGATGGAAGATTCAATATTTCTCGTTTTGAGTTCTCTGCATAACAGTACAACTTTTTTTGCGAATTCTTTTGAATCGGTCAATAGTTTGTTTTCTGGCATAAATTATCATCCTTTATGTAAATTAAAATGATAAATGATCAATTATGATTTTGCCTACGGCAAAAATTATAAGTTCGGCTAACGCCGAACATTATGATACGAACACCTTATGTTGCCGAAGGCAACTCATAATTGCGCGAAGCGCATCATAATTCATAATTCGCCGTCAGGCGATCATAATTGCCGCTTCGCGGCTCATTCCCATTCGCTTAATTCAAATTTATATGTGTTGTTTGCCGCTGTTTTAGCCCCTCTTTTCGGGGTGAAACAGCGTGTTTTTCTTTGACTTATACAGGTTGATACGATTTTTAGCATTAAATATAATGATAAATGATCAATGATGATTTCGCCTACGGCGAAAATTATGAGTTCGGCTAACGCCGAACATTATGATATGATCGCCCGAACCGAACACCTTATGTTGCCGAAGGCAACTCATAATTGCGCGAAGCGCATCATAATTCATAATTCGCCGTCAGGCGATCATAATTGCCGCTTCGCGGCTCACTCCCACTCCACCGTGGCGGGAGGCTTGGACGTTACGTCGTATACGACGCGGTTTATCGTTCTGACCTCGTTCGTTATCCTGCGGGACGCGGAGTCAATTACCTCATACGGTATGCGCGTCCAGTCGGCGGTCATGAAATCGTCGGTCGTGACGGCGCGCAGCGCAACGGTGTGACCGTACGTACGCGCGTCTCCCATGACGCCCACGCTCTGCGTGTCCGTGAGCACGGCGAAATACTGGCTCGGTCGGACAGAGGCTTTCTCAAGCTCTTCTCTGAATATCGCATCCGCCTCGCGCAGGGTGTCGGCTTTTTCTTTTGTTATCTCTCCGATTATACGCACGGCGAGCCCGGGACCGGGGAACGGCTGGCGCATTACGAGCGCCTCGGGTATGCCGAGCTTCAGACCGACGGCTCTCACCTCGTCCTTGAAAAGCTCGCGCAAAGGCTCGACTATCTCTTCGAAATCCATGACGGACGGAAGGCCTCCGACGTTGTGGTGGCTCTTTATCGTCGACGCGTCGCCCTTGCCGCTTTCTACGACGTCCGGGTATATCGTGCCCTGTACGAGCACGTCCATCTTGCCGAGCACACGGCTCTGTTCCTCAAAAACGCGTATGAACTGCTCACCTATTATCTTTCTCTTTTTCTCGGGCTCTGTCACGCCCCTGAGGTGTGATAAGAACCGCTCCTCCGCGTCAACGCGCACGAGCTTCATGTTGAACCCGCCGCGGAAAACGCGCTCCACGTCGTCCCCCTCGTTTTTGCGGAGAAGACCGTGGTCGACGAAAACGCACGTCAGATCATCGCCTATCGCACGGTGCATCAGTACCGCGGCGACGGATGAATCCACCCCGCCCGAAAGAGCGCACAGCACGCGCTTGCCGGAGAGCTTTTTTCTGTATTTTTCGACCGATCTTTCTATGAAATCGTCCATCCGCCAGTCGCCCCTGCAGGAGCAGACGCGGAAAACGAAGTTGGAGAGCACGGTTTTTCCGTATTCGGTGTGGGTCACCTCGGGATGGAACTGCACGCCGTATATCCTGCGGCTCTCATCCGCCATCGCAGCGCAGGGGCAGCTGTCCGTGCGGGCGGTTATCTCAAATCCCGCCGGTGCGCGGCTCACGTAGTCCGTGTGGCTCATCCAGCAGACGCTTTTTCCGGGGATCCCTTCAAAAAGCGCGGAGCCTTCCGCGTAAACGTCCGTTTTTCCGTATTCGCTTATGCTCCCTGCCGATTCTATCACGCCGCCCGCCATATAAGCGATCAGCTGATGACCGTAGCAGATGCCGAGCACGGGTATGCCGGCGTCGAGTATCGCGGGGTCGTAATGCGGCGAGCTTTCATCGTATACGCTGTTGGGACCGCCCGTGAATATGACGCCTTTGTATCCGTTCTCTTTGATCTGTTCAAGCGTGATTTTGTTGTAGGGCTGTATCTCGGCGTATACGCCGAGCTCGCGCACGCGGCGCGCTATGAGAAGATCGTACTGACCTCCGAAATCGAGAACGAGGATCTTTTCCATTATATTGATATCTCCGAATCCATCGGCATCGCCTGATCAAGCACGGGAGCGAGCTTTTCAACGTAACGCCTTACCTGTTCGCCCGAGCGGCCGGTGTAGAGCGACGGGTCGAGCACGGCGTTCATCTCCTCCTCCGTCATGCCGAATTCGGGACGCTTTGAAAGCGCGGATATGAGGTCGCAGCCCTCGCCGTTCTTCATCTTCGCCGTCGCCTCCATGGACGCCTGACGTATTATCTCGTGCAGCTTCTGTCTGTCGCCGCCGCGCTTCACCGCCTCCATCATGAGGTTTTCCGTCGCTATGAACGGCAGGTATTCGCGTACGGTGCGTTCTATTATCTTTTCGTTGACGACCATTCCGGAGGTGACGTTCATCATCAGACGCAGTATCGCGTCGGCGCAGAGGAAGCCCTCGGGCAGAGAGATCCGGCGGTTCGCCGAGTCGTCGAGCGTGCGCTCGAGCCACTGGGTCGACGCGGTCATGTACGCGTTGCCGGTATCCGCCATCAGATAGCGGGAGAGGGAGCAGATGCGCTCGCATCTCATCGGGTTGCGCTTGTAAGCCATCGCGGACGATCCGATCTGAGTGCTTTCGAACGGCTCCTCGACCTGTCTGTCGTGCTGGAGCAGCCTCATGTCGCTGCCGAATTTGTACGCGCTCTGCGCTATCGCAGAGAGGGCGTTGAGTATCGCGGAGTCGGTCTTTCTCGTATAAGTCTGACCCGAGACGTCAAAGCAGGAATCGAAGCCGAAGCGTTCGCAGATCATGCGGTTCATTCGGTCGATCTTTTCTCCGTCTCCAGCGAACAGATCCATGAAGCTCGCCTCCGTGCCGGTCGTTCCGCGGCAGCCGAGGAGCTTCAGCCTTCCGGCGGTGAAATCGAGCTCCTCAAGATCCATCACAAGATCCTGAAGCCACAGCGACGCGCGTTTTCCTACGGTCACGAGCTGCGCGGGCTGATAATGAGTGTAGCCGAGCGTCGGCAGATCCTTGTACTTCATCGCGAAATCCGCGAGGTTCTTTATCACGCAGAGCAGCTCCCGGCGGATGTATGAAAGCGCGTCGCGGTATATTATCATGTCCGCGTTGTCGGTGACGTAGCAGCTCGTCGCTCCGAGATGTATGATGCCCGCGGCGGACGGCGCGGCTTTGCCGAACGCGTGGACGTGCGCCATGACGTCGTGGCGGACCTTTTTCTCGTCCTCGGCGACGAAATCGTAGTCTATGTCGGTGATATGCGCCTCAAGCTCGGCGACCTGTTCCGCGCTCACCGGCAGACCGAGCTCGTGCTCGGCGCGGGCAAGCTCGACCCAGAGCCGTCTCCACGTCTGATAACGCGTATCCGACGAGAAAAGGCGGAGCATGTAAGGCGAGGCGTAACGCGACGAAAGCGGTGATTCGTAGACTTCCTTGCTCATGTTGCCCTCCGTTATCTTATGATTATGCTGTCGCGCTCGGGCCCTACGGAAACGTAGCCTATGTGACAGCCGATGTTTTCTTCGATGAATGTGACGTAATTCCTCGCCGCCTCGGGCAGCTCGTCCCAGCTTCTGCAGCCGGATATATCGCAGTCCCAGCCGGGCATGTATTCCGTGACCGGCTCCGCGTCGGGAAGTGCCGCCGGGAACGGGAATTCGTCCGTCAGCTCTCCGTTGAGCAGATAATGAGTGCAGACGGGGATCTTGTCCATGTAAGACAGCACGTCGAGCTTCGTCAGCGCTATGCACGTCGCCGCCTGTACCTGTACGCCGTACCGTGTGGCGACGATATCGAGCGGACCGACGCGGCGAGGCCTGCCGGTCTTCGCACCGTACTCGCCGCCCGCCTCACGCAGGCGCGATGCCTCCTCGCCGAACCATTCGCAGACGAACGGGCCCTCGCCGACGCAGGTGGAATAAGCCTTGACGACTCCGATGACCTCGTCTATACGGAGCCCGGGACATCCGGCGCCGTTCGGCGCGTATGACGCCGTGGTGTTCGACGACGTGGTGTATGGGGCTATGCCGAGATCGATGTCCCGCAGGGAACCGAGCTGCGCCTCGAAGAGTATGTTTTTGCCGTTTTTCGCGGCCTCACGCAGGAGCTTGCCCGTGTCGGTGATGAACGGTTTTATCTTTTCGGCATAGTCGCGAAGCCAGCCTTCGAGCATTTCCTTCGTATACGGCTCCGCGCCGTAAACGCGGGTAAGTGTGAGATTTTTCCACTCAAGCAGCTCGGCGAGATGCTCACGCAGTCTTTCGGGGTAGAAAAGCTCTCCCGCGAGCACCGTTTTTTTCTGATATTTGTCGGAGTAGAACGGGGCTATGCCCTGGCGCGTGGAACCGTATTTTTTGTCCGCGAGCCTTGCCTCCTCCAGTCCGTCGAGATCTCTGTGCCACGGCATCAGAAGCGAGGCGCGGTCGCTGATCTTCAGATTGCTCTCGTCTATCCCGACGCCTTTCTCGCGGACCGTTTCGATCTCCCTGAGAAGATTTTCCGGATCGAGCGCGACGCCGCAGCCGAGCACGTTCACGACGCCCTGGCGGAAAATGCCGGAGGGGAGCAGATGGAGCGCGAACTTGCCGTATTCGTTTATCACGGTGTGTCCCGCATTGCCGCCGCCCTGATAACGGACGACCGCGTCGTATTTGTCGGTGATGAGGTCGACCATCCTGCCTTTTCCCTCATCTCCCCAGTTGATACCCACTATTGCACAGTTTGACAAAACAATTCATCTCCGTTTCCGATAAAATAATACCGTTATTTTACCATATACCATTTTTTTTGCCATTTCAAGAGTATAACTGTGTATTTTTTCAAAAGGCGTAAAAAATCGGCACCGCGGCGGACGAAGTTTTGTGAGCATTTACATAAACAATACGCTTGACAAAAAAGAAACGCGGCGTTATAATAATATATATTTGATCCACGTTCCGAACGGATATTATGAGGTGTTATTATGGAAAGCATGACGGATCTTTTCGGCAGCCTTGTGTTTGATGACCGCGTGATGAAAAAAATGCTTTCTCCGGAGGTGTACGCGTCTCTGAAGAAAACGATAGACGAGGGCGCCCAGCTTGACGGGAACGTAGCTTCCGCCGTCGCCGAGGCGATGAAGATGTGGGCGACGGAGCACGGAGCCACGCATTTCACGCACTGGTTCCAGCCGCTCACCGGAATCACCGCCGAGAAACACGACAGCTTCATCTCATCGGGACCGGACGGCGAGCCGATACTCGACTTTTCCGGAAAGGAACTCATAAAGGGCGAGCCTGACGCGTCGTCATTCCCGTCGGGCGGTCTGCGCGCGACGTTCGAGGCGCGCGGCTATACCGCGTGGGATCCCACGTCATACGCGTTCATCAAGGGCAAAACGCTCTGCATCCCCACCGCGTTCTGCTCGTACGGCGGAGAGGCGCTCGATAAAAAAACGCCGCTTCTGCGCTCGATGGAGGCTCTCAGCCGCGAGGCGCTGAGGATAGTCAGACTTTTCGGAAACACGGACGCGAAGTACGTACATACATGCGTCGGTCCCGAGCAGGAGTATTTCCTGATAGACAAGGCGATGTGCGAGAAGAGAAAGGACCTCGTCTTCACCGGCAGGACCCTCTTCGGAGCCAGACCGCCGAAGGGGCAGGAGCTTGACGACCATTATTTCGGCGCGATAAAGCCGCGTGTCGCGGAATTCATGGAGGATCTTGACCGTGAGCTGTGGAAGCTCGGCATATTCGCGAAGACCGAACACAACGAGGTCGCGCCGGCTCAGCACGAGCTCGCGCCGATATATTCAACGACCAATACGGCGACGGATCATAACCAGCTCACCATGGAGATGATGCAGAAGGTCGCGGCGCGCCACGGCCTCGTCTGCCTGCTTCACGAAAAGCCGTTCGCCGGCGTCAACGGCTCCGGCAAGCACAACAACTGGTCGCTCATGACGGACAACGGCGTCAGACTGCTCACCCCGGGCGACACGCCGTATGAGAACGCGCAGTTCCTTCTGTTCCTTGCAGCGGTCATACGCGCCGTCGACGAGTATCAGGATCTTCTGAGGCTTTCCGCGGCGACCGCCGGCAACGATCACCGCCTCGGCGGAAACGAGGCGCCGCCCGCCATCGTTTCAATGTTTCTGGGCGACGAGCTGACAGCCGTGCTCGAGGCGATAGAGAACGACGCGCCGTACAACGGCACGGAGCGCAAGGAGATGCTCTTCGGCGTGGCGTCGCTGCCGAAATTCTTCCGTGATACGACGGACAGGAACAGGACTTCGCCGTTCGCCTTCACCGGCAATAAATTCGAATTCCGTATGATAGGGAGCAGCAACAGCATAGCCTGCGCGAATATCATGCTCAACTCCGCCGTCTCGGACGTGCTGTCGGATTTCGCGGACAGGCTGGAGAGGTGCGCGGACTTCGACACGGAGCTCCATTCGCTTATAAAGAACACTCTGAAACAGCACAAACGCATCCTGTTCAACGGCAACGGATATGACGACGCGTGGGTCGAGGAGGCGAAGCGCCGCGGACTTTCAAACCTGAAAACGACGCCGGACTGCATGATGCGCCTGCTCGACAAAAAGAACGCGGATATGCTGATAAGAACGGGCGTATACTCGATGGCCGAGCTCCGCTCGCGCTGTGAGATAATGCTTGAGAACTACTGCAAGACGGTGGCGATCGAGGCGGCGACAATGTCGGATATGAGCCGCAGACAGATAATGCCGGCGGTCTCCGCGTACAGCGCCGAGCTCTCGTCGAGAGCGACGGAAAAGGGAAAAGTGTTCGGCGCGGGGAAGGCGAAATACGAGACGGCGACCGCGGCAAGGCTTACGGAGCTGCTCGATATAATGAGCGAAAAGACTGACGAGCTCGAGCGCGTCTCGGGCGAGATCCGCAATATAGAGGACGTGCCGGAGCACAGCTTCGCGATAAGAGACAGGCTCCTGCCCGTCATGGCGGAACTCAGAGCCGCCGCGGATGAGGCGGAAACGCTCACTGCGGAGGAATTCTGGCCGTTCCCGACGTACGAAAAGCTCCTTTTCAGCGTCAATTGAAAGATAAGATACAACCCCCCCGGGCTGACGTGCCCGGGGGTTTTGCGCAAAAAAAGAGCGGTGTTCCGGAAGCGCTCTTAAAGACGGTTTATAAAAAAACGGCTGAGGTAAACTTCAGCCGTTTTTTTGCCGCATATCGGCGCAGGCGGGGAATCTGTACCGCAAATCCCCGGGAATGATGATCGCTTTCCGGACGAATGATGATTTGCGGTTTCACCGCCGGTGTGCCGAAGGCACTCATCATTCGGCACAGCCGATCATCATGCGCGTAAGCGCTCATCATATTCCGCGTAAGCGGAATTTATCATTTGCCGGGTGTCCCGTGAAGAACACCCGGCGTTCTGCCGCTCCTTTTATCTTATTCCTCGGGAACGAGAACGTACGCGACGACTCTGAAGCCGTTGTTTCCGGGGACTCCGTTTTCAAAGTATTCACAGTCCTCGGAGGGATCATACGCCCAGATGCCGATGTTGGCGGTGGTGCCGCGGAATATCCACATATAGGTGCCGCCCTGGAAGCCGTTTTCGACAGCATCCGTGAAGTCGATCTCACATTCCTTGTTGTCTTGCCAGTCGGTGAATTCCTGAGTGAACAGAGGAGAGGAGACTACGGTGTTCTCATAGTCGTTGTCCCATTTGTAGAGCTCTACGGTGAAGCCTGAGCCTTCCGAAGTCCAGGTCGGGCAGGACTCGAAGAACAGACCGGTGAGTCTTCCGTCCGCGGGGACCGTGAACTTGCAGGCAAGCTCGGTGCCGTTTGCCGCGGATACCGGTGTGTGGTCGGTGTCTCTCGGCTCATAAAGCTGGATCTCGTCCTCTACGAGAGAGGTGGACTCCTTCGTGCCGTCCGGCTCGGTCTGAGTGTCGGGCTGAGTGTCGGCCTGGGTATCGGCCTGGGTATCGGCCTGAGTGTCGTCCGGCTCCGTGCCGCTGTCGACCGCCGTGTCAGACTGAGTGTCGCCCGGCTCACTTCCGCTGTCCGCCGCCGTGGTCGTTTTTGTTCCTTCAGCCGTTGTGTCGGCGTCTTTGCCGCCGCAGGATGCGAGCATCATGACGGAGCCGAGGCACAGAAAAACGGCAAGCAGGATCGCTGTAGTTTTTTTCATTGGATCTTCCTCCTTGAAAATATTTTTTTTGTTTATCACATGAATCCGCCGTCCGCGCCGATGACCTGACCGGTTATGAACGACGCCTGCTCAGAAGCGAGCCACAGCGCCGCCGCCGCCGGTTCTTCCGGTCTTCCGGTGCGTGAAAGCGGAGTCCTGTCTATTATATCGCGGACCGTCTCCGGGTCGAAGCGCGCGTTCATTTCGGTATCGATGTAACCCGGCGCGACGCAGTTGACCGTTATCCCTGACGGTCCGAGCTCTTTTGCGAGAGCTTTCGTAAAGCCTATTATGCCCGCTTTGGCGGCGGAATACGCCACCTCGCAGGATGCGCCGTGTATCCCCCAGACGGACGATATGTTTATGATTCGTCCGCTTTGCGAATTCTTGATCTCCGGGAGCGCCGCGTACGTGACGTTGTAAGCGCCCGTAAGATCCGTGCGTATCACGTCGTCCCATATCGCAGGCTCCGTCTGCTCGAACGTGCCGTAGAAATCGACGCCGGCGTTGTTGACGAGCACGTCGATGCCGCCCGCGCGGTATACGGCGAGAGACACCATGCGCCGCACCTCGCCGCGGTCGGTGATGTCGGCTTTCACTGCGGAGCAAACGCCGCCCGCCGCGCGGATCTTATCGCAGAGCGAAAGCGCCTTCTCCTCAGACCTGTTGTAGTTTATTATGACGTTGTATCCGTTTGCGGCGAACAGCTCAGCCGCCGCCGCGCCTATCCCGCGCGAGGCGCCGGTTATAAGTACGCTCCTCATATCAGATCCACGAAAAGCGACTGAGAGGCAAACGCGGCTTCACTCAGAAGATACGTTTTGTCGAGCGTTATCAGCTTGTTGCCCCGGGCGTCGTACCCTTCCTTCGTTTTTGAAACATCGTCCGCCGAAGACTTCACGGCGCCTTTTTCGGAGGCGAGGATGAACGGACCGTCAAGCACCGACCGCCCGTTGTCCCACAAGCGGTACGTAACGGAGATATGCGTCCGTCCGCTTTGCGGGACGTCGATATATACGTAATGCTCGTCGCAGCCGGCGACGTGTTCGCATTTCACCGACGCGTACCAGTGCGGGACGAACAGGTATAATCTGCCGCCGCCCTCGTATTCGACGTCGGACTCACAGCCGTGCGACGTTATTTTCAGGCGCTTGCCCCTGACTGTGCATTCGCAGCTGACGGGATCGACGATCACGCCGTCTTCCGTCACGGCGTATGACGCGGCGGCGGCAAGTCCCTCTCCGCCGCGCATCGTACAGCACCAGTAAGCCTCGTAGCAGTGCATGGAAAGCGTGCCGTCGACAGCGCAGCTGTCGCAGCCGAAGCCGCCGTTCGGGCGCTGCGCGTGGAGGACGCCGTTTTTCAGTATCAGAAGCGAAAGCTCGCCGTAATGCGGATCCTCCGTCAGCGCGAAGAGTTGAGAGGCGACCATGTAAGAGTCGATTATCGCGCAGGGCTCGGTCCATTCGGGTCTTTTGAACCAGTTGTCGTTTGCGTAAGTCGGCGTCATGCCGTGCTCTTCGTAAAGTTTGAAAACGCGTCTGACAGACGCGAGCAGATCCTCGTTCCCGGTCTGAGCGTATCTGCGGAGGGCGCCGCGGCAGCCGGAAAGCGTCGCGTGCGTCTGCATCCGGATCTCAAGGAACGGGATCCGGAAGAATTCCGAAAGCATCTCGTCGATGAGCGAGGCGAGCGCCTCGTCGCGACGGCTGTCCGGCATATGCTCCCGCAGGATCTCGTAAGCCTGCGTCAGCCCGTCGAGAGGCATATAGGCGCAGCCCGTGTCGGTCGATATCATCCAGATGCCGACCGTGCCGGCGTTGCTTCCGCTCATCCCGCCGCCTTCCGCCCTCTGTTCCGGCAGTGTCGGATAAGAGGCGTATTTGCCCGCGGCGGGAAGATAAAGCCCGCGCACGATGCCGTCTATGAGCGGCAGTACGTATTCGTGTTTTCTGTATTTGAAGTATTCGCAGAGCCCGCGCAAAAGCCATGAATGACCGGAGAGCTGCTGCTCGTTTAGATACCCGTCGTAGATCGGCCCGAGATATCCGCGCCCGTTCAAATGCGACGGCAAAAGAGAGACTATCTCGTCGAGATATGAGGGCTCGCGCTTCGTAACGTCGGAAAGACACGTGAGCGCAAGTATTGTCCTGCCCTCCCAGTCGCCGGGCCAGCCGGCTGATTCTATTCCGTATATGACGTCGGGCCGGTAGATCGGCGCCTCGAGCCTTGACGAGAGCAGAGCACAGCGGGCGCCGAGCTCGCCTCTCGCGATAACAGAAGAATAATCGTTGTATTTCATATCAAAAATCCGTAAGATCGTATTCCGCAAGTCCGAGATATTTTACAAGGCCGCGGAGCCTGATCCCCCTCTCCGGAGCGGGACGGTGTACGTCGGAGCCTATATGGAACGTGCAGCCGCATTCGCGGGCTATCCGGAGCATGCGCACGTATTCGTCACAGAAACCGGCTTCGTTCAGCGGCAGATGAGCGCCGAAAGCGGAAGAATGTATCTCTATCGATTTCCCGTTTTCAACCGCGAGCTCAAAGCATTCGCCGTACGTTTGATCGGATATGCTGCCGAGTATCGTCATTTCGTCACGTCCGAACGACATTGGATAGAACGGATGGGCGATCCCGCATCTGACGGGCAGTCTGACCTTTGCCGCCGCCTTGAAGCGCGTCACGATGATGTCGGCGACCTCGTACGGGTCGGTAACCGACGCGGGGATTATGAAGTCCTTCATATGGACATGGTTCGCTGTTATGAGAAGATAGTCGAACAGCGCGGCGTGCTCCTCCGTGATCGCAACGCGAAGATCCGAGGAAAACTCGACCTCGGCGCCGACGATAACACGCGCGCCGTGAGTGTCGGCGTCCTTAAGCTGCTCTCTGACCGAAAGAACGTGAGCCACGTCCTGCGGCTTATACCACGCGCTCGCCCCGGGCACGTCCCGGTCCCAGAGATGGTTCGATATCCCGAGCACGCGAAGACCGTCCGGCCCCGCGCAGAGACCGTCAAGAAGAGCCTGCACAGTCGTATCGGCTGGAGCGCACGACGACAGGTTAGTGTGAGTGTGAAAATCAGATCTTATGTCCATATCCAAATCCGCCTTTGCATTATTTTACCATATATTTTCCTGTTTGTAAAGACCTTTGTTAATTTTTTTGAAAACATGACGCTGAAAACATTCCTCGGCGCGGCTTTGCCGTGACGGAGGGAGTTCAGTCGGAATGATAAATTATGAATTACGAATGCAGAATGATAAGTACTCTGTCAGTCTGAGCGGAGCGAAGGATCTCATTCGGCATCATTGCACGCCGTTGTATGGTGTTCGCCTCATCCACCACTTCGTGGTCCCCCTTCCCCAACGGGGGAAGGTTTAACGCGCCCCTCAACTCTCTCCGGAGTTGAGGGAGGGGATAGGGGGGAAACGGGATTTGCGCCGCCGGGGGCGGATAAAGCAAATCCCGTTTCGTGCAGCGGTCAAAAAATCAAGTCGGGCTCTGCCCGGCGCGGATTTTTTGGGCACCGCAAGCCGGAAGTTTGAGGGGTAGGGCTCCCCCGGCGTTGAGGCTGCAGAGCACGAAAAATCGAGGCGACAGACTTCCGTCTGCCGCCCCGTTGATCGCTTTTCGTTGATCACTGTGCGCCTGAATTCAGAAGAGATCCTACGCTTTCGCTCGGGATGACCCGCGTTGTTCCGTTTTCCATTCTTAATTCTGCATTTTCTTCAGTGTTTCTTCGATACCCGCGAGCTTTTCCTTATACGCGTCAAGTTTTTTGCGTTCGCCTTCGATGACGGCGGCGGGAGCCTTGGAGACGAAGCCCTCGTTCGAGAGCTTCTTTGACACGCGCTCTATCTCAGCGCCGACCTTTTCGGCTTCCTTTTCAAGGCGCTTGCGTTCGGCTTCCATATCGACAAGCTCTCCGAGCGGGATATATATCCTCGCGGCGGGAGTGATGATGCTGACGGCGTTCTCCTCGGAGTATGCGTCGCAGACGGTCACGTCCGACGCGGACGCGAGCTTTCTGAAGAATACCGAAGTCAGGTCGTTGAAAGCATCCTTGTTTTCCGTTACGATATATACGGACGCCTTTTTTGACGGCGCGACGTTCATTTCGGCGCGTCTGTTCCTGATCGCGCGGACAGCCTCGATGACAGCCGCCATATGAGCCTCGTCATCCGGGAAGCAGAGAGCGCCGCAGGGCTCGGGGTATTTTGAGATCATGATGCTTTCGGCGTCGTGCGGGAGCGCCTGATAAAGCTCCTCGGTGACGAACGGCATATAGGGATGGAGCATCTTCAGAGTGCCGGTGAGCACGTACAGTATCACGCGCTGGGCGTTTTCGCTGTCTTCTTTGTTGTCTGAAAGAAGCCTCGGCTTGATGAGCTCGATGTACCAGTCGCAGAATATATCCCATACGAAGTCGTAAAGCTTGGACAGCGCCACGCCGACCTCGAATTTGTCGATATTCGCGCTGACCTCCGATACGGTGCGGTTGTAAACGGAGAGTATCCATTTATCCTCAACATGCAGCTTATCCGTTCCGGGAAGCGTAAGATCCTCCGTCGTCAGATTCATGAGGACGAATCTCGCGGCGTTCCAGATCTTGTTCGTGAAGTTTCTCGCGGCTTCTATCTTTTCGTCGGAGAATCTCATGTCGTTTCCGGGCGAGTTGCCGGTCGCCAGAGCGAAGCGGAGAGCGTCCGCGCCGTATTTGTCTATGATCTCTATCGGATCGATGCCGTTGCCGAGGGATTTCGACATCTTGCGCCCCTGCGCGTCACGGACGAGTCCGTGGATGAACACGGTAGAGAACGGCGCCTCGCCGGTCTGTTCGATCGACGAGAATATCATCCTCGATACCCAGAACGAGATTATATCGTAGCCGGTGACGAGAACGTCGGTCGGGAAGAAGCGTTTCAGATCCTCGGTGTTTTCGGGCCAGCCGAGCGTCGAGAACGGCCAGAGAGCGGAGGAGAACCACGTGTCAAGCACGTCCTCATCCTGACGGACGGGCGCGCCGCAGTGCGGGCAGACCGTTATATCCGTGCGGGAAACGGTCATTTCGCCGCAGCTGTCGCAGTAGAACGCCGGGATCCTGTGACCCCACCATAGCTGACGGCTGATGCACCAGTCGTGCAGGTTTTCCATCCAGTTTATATACGTCTTCGTGAAGCGCTCGGGCACGAATTTTATCCTGCCCTCCTTCACGGCGTCGATCGCGGGCTGTATCATCGGGCCCATCTTCACGAACCACTGATCGGACGTCAGCGGCTCGACGGTCGTGCCGCAGCGGTAGCATTTGCCTACGTTGTGGACGTGTTCCTCTGTCTTGACGAGATATCCGCCCGCCTCAAGATCGGAGAGGATCGCTTTCCTGCATTCGTAGCGGTCCATGCCCTCGTATTTGCCGCCTTCGGCGTTGATCGTCGCGTCGTCGTTCATCACGCGGATGACGGGCAGGTCATGGCGCTGACCGACCATGAAGTCGTTCGGGTCGTGTGCCGGCGTGATCTTCACGCAGCCGGTACCGAAATCAAGGTCGACGTAATCGTCGGCGACGACGGGTATCTCACGCCCGACGAGCGGCAGGATCAGAGTCTTGCCGACGAGGTGCGTATACCTTTCGTCCGCCGGGTTGACGGCGACGGCCGTGTCGCCGAGCATGGTCTCCGGGCGCGTGGTGGCGACGGTGACGTATTCGTCACTGCCCTTGACCGGATATCTGATGTGCCAGAAGTGGCCCGCTTCCTCCGCGTATTCCACCTCGGCGTCGGACAGAGCCGTTCTGCAGTGCGGGCACCAGTTGATTATACGGTAGCCCCTGTAGATCAGACCTTTTTCATAAAGATTGTTGAACACCTCGCGGACGGCGCGGGAAAGCCCGTCGTCCATCGTGAAACGGAGCCTGTCCCAGTCGCAGGAGGAGCCGAGCGTTTCGAGCTGTTCTATTATACGTGAGCCGAATTTGTTCTTCCACGCCCAGACGCGTTCAAGGAATTTGTCGCGTCCGAGGTCGTATCTCGTCAATCCCTCGTTTACCCGGAGGTTCTCCTCGACCTTTATCTGCGTCGCGATGCCGGCGTGGTCGGTCCCCGGGACCCACAGCGCGGCGTATCCCTTCATCCTCTTGTACCTGATGAGGATGTCCTGAAGCGTTTCGTCGAGGGCGTGACCCATATGGAGCTGACCCGTGACGTTGGGAGGTGGGATGACTATGGTGAACGTCTCCTTTTCCCTGTCGTCCGACGGCTTGAAATATCCTTTTTCACGCCAGTTTGAGTATATCCGCTTTTCTACCGATTGCGGATCGAAATTCTTGGCAAGCTCTCTCATTTGCATCTCCTTTTCAAATAAAAATCCCCCGTCCGCATCAGGACGGGGAAACCGTGGTACCACCTGAATTCGCGCGGTCGCCCGCGCCTCGTTTCTCCTGACGGGGAGTACCGTCGCACACTACAGACTCACGTGTTCGCATGCGCTGCTCCGGAATGACGGGACGCCTGCCTCATAACGCGCTTCCAGCCGCGGCGCGTCTCTCTGAATGAGGCTTTACGGGTCTTTGTTTCCATCGTTGCATTTTGATCAGTATAACACACATTTTTCCGCTTGTCAAGGCTTTTTTGCCGTTTTGGACGAAACGCACAAAAAAATCAATACCGGTGCAACAAAATTTTCATTATTTGAGCCGCTCCGTGCTTGCTTTTTTTAAAAAGATAGTATATAATACACATTATAGTCAAATTTTTTATTTCCGAGGTAATGATATGAAAGGAAAAGAGCCCGTATTTACCGGCGCGGCGACAGCCGTGATCACACCGTTCCGTGACGGTCACGTCGATTATGACGCGCTCGGGGACATCATTGACGAACAGATAGCGTCGGGCATCGACGCGCTTGTCGTTTGCGGTACGACCGGCGAGGCTTCCACCCTCACCGACGAGGAGCACAGGGAAGTGATCGCCTATACCGTGAAAAGAACGGCCAAACGCGTGCCGGTCATAGCCGGCACGGGTTCCAATGATTACGCGTACGCGGTCGACCTGTCGCTTCACGCCTGCGAGGTCGGCGCCGACGCGCTCCTCCACGTGACGCCTTATTATAACAAAGCGTCGCAGACCGGGCTCGTCAAATACTTTTCAAAGATAGCTGACAACGTGACGCGCCCGGTGATCCTCTACAACATCCCGTCACGCACGGGCTGCGGGATAGGGATCGACGCGTATAAGGAGCTTGCGCAGCATCCGAACATCGTCGCCGCGAAGGAGGCGAGCGGGGATCTCTCGTTCATCGTCAAGCTCTGCCGCGCCGTGGGTGATACGATCGATATTTATTCCGGCAACGACGACCAGATCGTTCCGATGATGAGTCTCGGCGCCAAGGGCGTCATATCCGTTATGGGCAACGTAGCGCCGAAGATGACGCACGAAATGGCGAAGGCGTGTCTTGACGGAGACTTCAGCCGCGGGGCGGAGCTGCAGCTCGGGTACCTCGATCTGATAAACGCGCTTTTCATGACGGTCAACCCGATACCTGTCAAGACCGCCATGTCGATGCTGGGCAAATGCACGGACGAGCTCAGACTCCCGCTCTGCACGATGTCGGAGACTGAAAACGAAAAGCTCAGGGCGGTCCTCGACCGTTATGAAGGGAGACTTATATGATCAGACTGCTTCTCGTCGGCGCGAACGGCAGGATGGGGCGCGCCGTATCCGCGGCATGCGGCAGCGGACATAAGATAACGGCGAGAGTCGACACCGTCATATCCGACGGCGTTTACAACGATATATCATACGTGCTTGAAAAGTGCGACGTTATTGTCGATTTTTCGTCGCATGACTACACCGCCGCCGTGCTCGAGTATGCGGTGAGGAACGGCATCCCCGCCGTCATAGCGACGACGGGACACACGGGATCCGAGCTTGAAGCTATAAGCGAGGCGGCGAAAAGCATAGCCGTCTTCAAATCAGGCAACATGAGTCTCGGTGTAAACGTCATGTGCCGCCTTGCCGGGACCGCGGCGTCGCTGCTCGGCGATTTCGACGTTGAGATAATCGAGACACATCACAGGAACAAGCTTGACGCGCCGTCCGGTACCGCGCTGATGATAGCGTCCGCTGTAGAGGAGGCGAAGGGCCCGATGGATCACGTGACGGACAGGACGCAAAGATCCGAAAGACGTCCCGACAACGAGATCGGCATCCACAGCGTCAGAGGCGGAACGGACATAGGCGAGCACGAGGTCATATTCTTCGGTCACGGCGAGAGGCTGAGCATAAAGCACGTTTCCGAGGGAAGGGAGCTGTTCGCGGAAGGCGCGCTGCGGGCGGCGTCGTTCATCGCGGACAAGCCCGCGGGGCTGTACGATATGAGAGATCTGCTCGCGTCATTCGGAAAAAAAGAAGAAAAATGATGATAAAATACACGAAGATGCACGGCTGCGGCAACGATTACGTTTACGTGGACTGCCTTGACGGCTCGGTCCCGTCCGATCCCGGAGCGCTTGCCGTGAAGATCTCGGACAGACACAAGGGCGTCGGGGGCGACGGGCTGGTGCTGATCTGCCGCTCCGATAACGCCGACGCGTTCATGCGCATGTACAACGCGGACGGAAGCGAAGGGAAGATGTGCGGCAACGCGATACGCTGCGTCGGCAAATACCTGTACGACACGGGCGCGGTAAAAAGCAAGAGTATAAGCGTTGAAACGCTGTCCGGCATAAAAAATCTTGAAATGGAAGTTGAGGACGGGCGCGCGACGGACGCCTCCGTCGATATGGGAGCCGCGGTGTTCGACTGCGAAAGGATCCCCGCGCGGCTTACAGGCGAATGTATCGGAAAAACGGTCACGGTCGCGGGAGAGGAGAGGCGCGTCAGCCTCGTTTCAATGGGAAATCCGCATTGCGTCGTATTCTGCGACGATCCGTATTCGCTCGATCTGCCTGCGATCGGTCCGCGCTTCGAGCACGATCCGCTTTTCCCGGAGGGCGTCAATACCGAATTTGTGAAGAAGCTTGACGAAAACACGCTTCTGATGCGTGTGTGGGAGCGCGGCTCGGGCGAGACGTTCGCCTGCGGCACCGGCGCCTGCGCCGCGGTAGCTGCCTCGGTCAGGCTCGGCTTGTTCCGTGAGGGGCAGCCCGTGCGCGTGATACTCAGAGGCGGGGTGCTGACTATCGTATACACGAAGGACACCGTTGTCATGACGGGTGAGGCCGTGCGCGTGAGCGACGGCGTATTCTACGGAGAATGATATGAAACTGAACGGATTTTATGACGATCTGAAGGACAGCTATCTGTTCCACACCGTCGCGGTGAAGACCGCGGGATATAAAGAAAAACACCCGGACGCCGATATCATAAAGCTCGGTATCGGCGACGTAACGCGGCCGCTGCCCGAGGCGTGCGTCAAAGCGATGAAGGTGGCGTGCGACGAACAGCTTACCGTTGAAGGCTTCAGAGGCTACGGCCCGTACGAGGGCTTTGATTTCCTGCGTACGGCGATATCCGGCTATTACGCCTCCCGCGGCACGAAGGTCGCCGCGCACGAGATATACGTATCGGACGGCGCGAAGAGCGATATCGGCAACATCCTTGATCTTTTCGACCGCGACAACACGGTTCTCGTGCCGGATCCGGTGTATCCCGTGTATGTCGACACGAACGTGATGTGCGGCAGGCGCGTGATATACGCCGGTGCGAACGAGAAGAACGGATTCCTCCCGATGCCCGACCGCGCGGCGGACGCGGATCTTATATACATCTGCTCCCCCAACAATCCGACCGGCGCCGCCTACACGCGTGAGGCGCTCGGCGAATGGGTGAGATACGCTGCCGAAAAGGGCGCCGTGATCCTATACGACGCGGCGTACGAGGCTTTTATCACCGACGGGTCGCTCGCGCGGTCGATATATGAAATAGACGGCTCAAGAGCCTGCTGCATAGAATTCTGCAGCTTTTCAAAGAACGCCGGCTTCACGGGTGAGCGCTGCGGATGGTGCGTTCTGCCGGACGAGCTTGTGATCGGCGGCAAAAAGCTCGCCGACATGTGGCTGCGCCGTCAGTCGACGAGATACAACGGCGCCCCGTACGTGATACAGCGCGGCGCGGAGGCGGCTCTGTCAGCCGAGGGTCAGACGCAGATCGCCGTCAACCTCGGATACTACAAGAAAAACGCGGACGTCATAGGCGCCTGCCTCGACCGGCTCGGGATATACTACACGGGCGGCGTCAACTCGCCGTATATCTGGATGAAATGCCCGGACGGACTCGGTTCCTGGGAGTTCTTCGATCTTCTGCTCGACAAATGCCGCGTCGTCGGCACCCCGGGCGAGGGCTTCGGAGCGTGCGGCAAGGGTTATTTCCGGCTGACGTCGTTCAACACGCATGAAAAGACAGCCGAGGCGGCTGACAGGATAGGGAAATACTTCGGATGACTGAATACGTAAACGTTGTCGGCGCCGGGCTTGCCGGCTGTGAGGCGGCGTATCAGATAAGCAAAAGAGGCGTGAAGGTCAGACTTTTTGAGATGAAGCCGGAAAAATACACGCCCGCGCACAAGTCGCCGCTTTTCGCGGAGCTCGTCTGCTCGAATTCCCTGCGCGCGGCGCAGATAACGAACGCCGTCGGGCTTCTGAAGGAAGAACTGCGTATCGGCGGCTCGCTTATAATGGAGGCGGCGGACGCCTCGAGAGTAGAGGCGGGCGGCGCCCTTGCGGTGGACAGAAACAGGTTTTCCGCGTATATCACGGATAAGATAAGAAACGACCCGAACATACAGGTGATCGCGGGCGAGGTGACGGATATACCGGACGGCATCACCGTGATCGCCACGGGGCCTCTGACGTCGGACGCTCTGTCGGAGCGCATAGCGCTGATCACCGGCAGGGAGGGACTTCACTTTTACGACGCAGCGGCTCCGATAGTATCGGCTGACAGTATAGACATGAGCGTCTGCTTTTTCCAGTCGAGATACGACAAGGGCGAGGCGGCGTATATAAACTGCCCGATGGACCGTGAACGCTATCTTGAGTTTTACAACGCCCTGATCACGGCGGAGAGGGCGCCGCTCCACGGTTTTGAAAAGGATCCGCACGTGTTCGAGGGCTGCATGCCGGTGGAGGTGATGGCGGGACGCGGAGAGGACACTCTCAGATACGGGCCGCTCAAGCCTGTCGGTCTTACCGACCCGAGGACGGGCGAGGAGCCTTACGCGGCGGTACAGCTGCGCGCGGAAAACGAAGAAAAGACGATGTACAACATAGTCGGCTTCCAGACTAATCTGACCTTTCCGGAACAGCGCCGCGTGTTCGGACTGATACCGGGGCTTCAAAACGCGGAATTTTTCCGCTACGGCGTGATGCACAGGAACACTTATATGAATTCGCCCGGACTTCTCGGACCGGATTACGGCATGATCAGCCGTCCGGGGCTTTATTTCGCCGGTCAGATGACCGGGGTAGAGGGATATATAGAGTCGACCGGATCCGGATTCGTCGCCGGGATCAACGCGGCGAGACGCGCGAGAGGCGAGGATCCGCTCATATTCCCGGATACGACGGAGCTCGGCGCCATGGCGAAATACGTAAGCCGCTTCGACGGCAAGGATTTCCAGCCGATGAACGCGAATTTCGGAATAATCGCCCCGATCACCGAAAAGGTGCGCGGCGGCAAACGCAAAAGATACGAATACAACGCCGAAAGGGCCGTCGCGGCGATGAAAAAGATCTTCGGATCACAGCCTGAGACGGACGCGGCGCGTATGATTGGAACTGAAAATGACGAACGAACTGTTTTGTGAAACGATAGGATATGAATTCAGGGATAAGGACCTGCTCGACGAGGCGCTCACGCACTCATCGTACGCAAATGAACACAGCAAGAGCGGGAGCCGGGTGAAATTCAACGAACGGCTCGAATTCTTCGGCGACGCTATACTTGAATTTCTTTGCAGTGAATATCTTTTCACCGAATATAAAGACCTGCCGGAGGGCGTCCTGACAAAGATTCGCGCGGCGTCCGTCTGCGAGGAGTCTCTTTCCGAGCTCGGCAGGAAGATAGGACTCGGCGAGGCGCTTTACCTCGGCAAAGGGGAAGAGCAGAACGGCGGGCGCGAAAATCCGTCGATCATCGCGGACGCTTTCGAGGCGCTTCTTGCCGCGATATATCTTGACGGCGGGCGCGCGGCGGCGGAAAAGTTCCTTTATCCGCTGCTTATACCGCAGATAAAGGCGGCTTCCGTCCATACAAAGGATTACAAGTCGCTTTTACAGCAGTTCATACAGAAGGAACCGGGCGAGACGGTCGTCTATGAGCTTGAGAGCGAGGAGGGGCCGGGACACAACAAGACCTTCCATATGTGCGTCAGATATCAGAACAACGTGATAGGCCGCGGCACGGGCAAGAGCAAACGCGCTGCCGAGCAGGCGGCGGCGCACGACGCGCTGCTGCTTTTCGGCGAGATCAGGGATGAGACATAAGAACATCCCGGTCTTCATCCCGCACCTCGGCTGTCCGAATGACTGCGTGTTCTGCAATCAGAGAAAAATCACGGAGCATACCGAGTTCAGAGAAGAAGACGTTAAAACAACGATAGACGGGGCGATCCGGACGCTGAACGACGGCGACGACGCGGAGATAGCGTTTTTCGGCGGATCGTTCACGGGTATAGACCGTTCTCTGATGATAAGACTTCTCAGACTCGGATACTCGTATATCGAAAAAGGCGCGGTGTCCGCGCTCCGCTGCTCGACGAGACCGGATTACATAGACGGGGAGATCATAGCCTGCCTGAAAAAATACGGCGTGAAAACGGTCGAGCTCGGCATACAGTCGACGGACGACCGCGTGCTCCGCGAATGCAGACGCGGCCACACGGCGGCTCAGTCGCTTGCGGCTATGAAAATGATAAAAGAAGCGGGCTTCTCGCTTGTCGGTCAGATGATGACGGGACTCCCCGGCGCCTCGCCCGAAAGCGAGATAAAAACCGCGGAGGACATATGCGGATACGCCGACGGTGCGAGGATATACCCGATCGTCGTATTCCGCGAAACGGAGCTTGCCTTCATGGCGGAGAACGGCGCCTACGTGCCGTATACCGCGGAGGAGCTGATCCGCCGCACCGCTGACGTGAAGCGGGTGTTCATAGAGCACGGCGTGCCGACGATCCGCGTTGGACTCCAGGCGAACGAGGGGCTGACAGGCGGCGGCGAGATCGCCTGCGGCGGCTACGATGAGGCTGTCGGTGAAAAATGCGATTCTCTCATCTATTACGACATCATCTCCGCGCTCGTCCGCGATAAAAAAGGCGGCGTCACCGTGTGCGTGCCGAGAGGACATACGTCCCGCGCCGCGGGCCACAACAGGTCGAACAGAAAGAAGCTGTATGAGGAATACGGCGTGAACATAAAATTCATTGAAAAGGACATACCGCCGTATACGGCGGAATTATTGAGCGAACAATGTACTTAAAATCGATCGAATTGCAGGGCTTCAAGTCCTTTCCGGAAAAGACCACGCTTACGTTCAAGGAAGGGATAACCGTCATAATAGGACCGAACGGATCCGGAAAATCGAACATCGCCGACGCCATGCGCTGGGTGCTCGGCGAGGTATCGTCAAGGAACATCCGCGGCACGAAGATGGAGGATATAATCTTCGGCGGCGCGGAGACGAGGAAGCCGTCGAGCTTTGCGCAGGTGTCCCTCACTCTCGACAACTCGGGCGAGGAGGACAAGCTCCCGATAGAATACGACGAGGTCACCGTAACGCGGCGCTATTTCCGCGGCGGCGACAGCGATTATCTGATAAACGGCAAGGCGTGCAGGCTGAAGGACATACACGCGCTGTTCATGAACACCGGTATCGGCAGGGGCGGATATTCCGTAATCGGGCAGGGCAAGATCGCGGAGATCGTCTCACTTAAGAGTGAGGAACGCCGCATGGTGTTCGAGGAAGCCGCCGGCATTTCGAAGTATAAATTCAGCAAGAACGAGGCGTTGAAAAAGCTCACGGCGACGCAGGAGAACCTGACACGCCTGAACGACATAAACAGCGTCCTCGCCTCGCGCGTCGGTCCGCTCGAAAAGGAGTCGGAGAAGGCGCGGAAATACATGGAGGTGTACGAGGAGAAGCGCATGCTCGATATAGCCCTGTGGCTTTACGACATGGCGGAGCTTTCGAAGCGCATAGCCTCGCTGCGCGGCACGTATGAGATATACTCTTCCGATCTCGAACTCACGGAGAGCGAGGCGGACAGACTTTCCGAACAGACGACGGCTCTTTTCGACGAGCTGCAGGATCTGAAACAGCAGACGGAGCGCTGCAACACCGAGCTTTCGCGCACTCAGAACGACAGGGCGGAGGCGACTAACAGGGCGGCGTTCGCGTCCGCGGAGGCGCAGCATCTGAAGGAGAAGATCGGCGAGATCACCGAAAGATTATCTAACCTGAAGCAGAGCTTCGCCGACGCGGAAAAGCAGAGGAACGAGCGCGAGGAGGCGCTCAGAGCCTCGAAAGAAAAGGACGCGGAGCTTTCAGCGAGAGAGACGGAGGCGGAAAACGCGTATAACGAGGTCTGCGCTGAGATAGACAGATGCGCCGCGGAGTCGGAGGAGCTTTCAGAGACGCTGAGGGAGCTGTCCGATCAGGCGATAGATCTGAGGATAAGCCTCACCGTCACCGACACGTCGGACAACGCGGACAGCGAGAAGACCGCCGAGCTCGACGCTTCGATCGACGCGCAGAACGAGACGATCAAAAGACTTGAGTCGGAGCTCGATTCGGCGACGAAGCTCGAAAAGCAGTATGCCGACAAACGCGCGGAAACGCAGGAAAGGCTCACAAAGCTGAAGGCGCGGATCGCAAAGAACTCGGAGGAGCAGCAGACGCTTCGCCGCAAGAAGGACGATTCGGACGTGGCTTATCAGGTGGCGGAGAGAAAATCCGACGCACTGAAGCGTATGGAAGAGCTTTTCGAGGGCTATTCCCGCGCCACGCGCTTCGTCATGGACGAATATAAAAAAGGAAATATTAAAGGTAAGATATACGCGCCGGTATCGCAGCTCATATCCGTGCCGGAGAAGTATTCGACGGCGATAGAGTGCAGCCTCGGCTCCGCGCTCCAGAATATAGTCGTGGAGGACGAGGCGGCGGCGAAGGCTGCCATGTACGCGCTGAAGGCGGCCGGCGCCGGCAGGACCACGTTTTTGCCGGTGGCGACGGTGAAGCCGTCGTACCTGTCGCAGGACATCGACAGGCTCAGAGCGCAGCGCGGTTTCGAGGGCGTGGCGTCCGATCTTGTATCGTGCGAGGCGAAGTTCTCGGATATCTGCAAAAACCTGCTCGGCAGGACAGCGGTGTTCGATAATATCGACAACGCCGTCGCCTGCGCCCGGGCGTTCGGATATAAGATCAGGATCATAACGCTCGACGGTCAGCAGATCAACGCGGGCGGCTCTTTCACGGGCGGCTCCGGCGTAAAGGACAGCGGCATCCTCTCCCGCGGACGTGAGATAGAGGCTCTTTCCGAGCTTATGAAAAAATGCAGAGAGGCGTCGGATGAGGCGGAGCGCGGACTTTCCGCACTCGTAAAGGAAGCGGAGGAGCTTTCCCGCGAAAACGACGGTCTGACCGCGGAGGACGGGATAATCGAGGCGCTCAGGAACGAGGCGTCGGCGGCGGTGAAGGTCGCGGAGGCGAGACTTGACGAGGCGTATTCCCGTGCGGACGAGATAGAAAACGAGAAAAACGGCATATTTGAAAAGGCGGAGCAGAGGCGCAGAAAACGCGAGGAGGACCGCGCGTATCTCGACGAGCTCAACGAAAGGATCACCGGCGTCAGGGACCGCGCGGCGGAGCTTGACGGCCGTATGGATTCCCTGAACGAAAGCCAGCAGAAGCTGCGCGGAGCGCTTGAAGAGGCGAGAGTGAACGCGGCGGGCAACGCGCGCGGCACCGCGGCTTATCAGACGTCGCTCGACGAGAGCGAGGGAACGTGCTCCGTTCTCAGAACGAGCATAGAGTCCGCCGAAGCCCAGCTTCAGTCGCACAGGAACAGACTCGCGGAAAACGCCGAAAAGGCGGGCAGGACCGGCGAGGATCTTTCCGGCTTCGAGCGGAGGATCGCGGAGCTTACGGAACGGATCTCGTCCCTCTCCGCAAAGACTGCGGAGACGGAGGGCAGATACACCGTGTCCCGCAATGATGAAAGAGAAAAGACGGAGCAGAAGCAGCAGCTCATCGAAAAGAAGATACAGGCTGAGGCAAAGCTTGAGAACGCGGAGAGCGAGCGTGAAAAGCTCAAGGGCGTGCTTGAGGAGAATTACGAGCTCTCGTATTCGGAGGCAAAGGAAAAAGCCGTCGAATACAACTGCCCCGAGGTGAACGAGCAGACGCGCCCGGCGCTGTTCAAGCGTCAGAACGAGCTCCGCGGAAAGATACGCGCGCTCGGACACGTCAACGTGTCGGCGATAGAGGAATATCAGGAGGTAAAGAAACAGCACGACGAGCTGACGACGCAGATCGGCGACCTTACGAACTCCGAGAAGGATCTGCTCGAGATCATATCGCGTCTCGACGACGAGATGAAGACCGGCTTCGTCCGTGCCTTCGAGAACATCAACCTTCATTTCGGTCAGGTGTTCCGCAGGCTGTTCGGCGGCGGTACCGCGGAGCTTGTGCTGAGGGAACCGGACAACGTGCTCGAATCGGGCATCGACATAAACGTCGCGCCTCCCGGAAAGATAATCAAGAACCTGTCGCTGCTTTCGGGCGGCGAGCAGTCGTTCGTCGCGATAGCGATATATCTCGCGCTGCTCGAGGTCAACCCGACGCCGTTCATCATGCTCGACGAGATCGAGGCGGCGCTCGACGAGGTCAACGTCGACCGCTTTGCGCAGTACATCCGCGAGACACAGGACAAAACGCAGTTCATACTGATTTCGCACAGACGCGGCACGATGGAGGCGGCTGAAAAGCTGTACGGCGTGACGATGCCGACAAAGGGCATTTCCAAGGTGCTTTCGGTAGATATAAACGAAATAGAAGAAAAGTTGGGAAAGCTGGAATAAGACAATGGGATTTTTCGAAAAACTCAGGGAAGGACTCAGAAAAACAAAAAACGCGCTCTTCGGCAGGGTACACGATCTTTTCGTATCCATGCGGAAGGTCGACGAGGATCTGCTCGACGAGCTTGAGGAGATCCTCATAACGAGCGACGTCGGAGTGGAGACGACAGAGAAGATCATAGCGAAGCTCCGCCGCCGTATACAGGAGAACAGGATAACGGAGAGCGAGGACGCGTACAACGCGCTGAAGGACGTCATCGGCGAGATGATACAGGACGGCGAGCCGCTCGACCTTTCGACCAAGCCTTCCGTCATACTCGTGATAGGCGTCAACGGCGTCGGCAAGACGACGTCGATCGCGAAAATAGCGAATTACCTCAAGGGAGAGGGCAAAAAGGTCATGCTCGCCGCCGCGGATACGTTCCGCGCCGCCGCGATAGATCAGCTCGGCATCTGGGCTGACCGCATAGGCGTCGATATGATAAAGCACGACGAGGGCTCCGATCCCGCGTCCGTTGTATTCGACGCGGCGGCCGCCGCGAAGGCGAGGGGAGCCGACGTGCTGATCATAGACACGGCGGGAAGGCTCCACAACAAGAAGAACCTCATGGACGAGCTGTCCAAGATAAACCGCGTGGTCGACCGCGAGCTTCCCGGAGCCGCGCGTGAGACGCTTCTCGTCCTCGACGCGACGACGGGTCAGAACGCCGTGATACAGGCGAAGGAATTCTCCAACACCGCAAAGATCACGGGGCTCATTCTGACAAAGCTCGACGGTACGGCGAAGGGCGGCATCGTCATTTCCGTAAAGGACGAGCTGGGGATCCCGGTCAAGTTCATCGGCGTCGGTGAGAAAGCCGACGATATGCAGCCGTTCGTTGCGGCTGACTTCATAAACGCGCTTTTCGAATGATGGAAAAATTCGTACTCGCGTCAAACAATAAAAAGAAAATCCGGGAGCTCCGGACGATCCTCGGAAGGCTTTTACCCGAGTGTACCGTGTACTCATTATCGGATATCGGGTTTGAAGGCGATATCGAGGAAAACGGGACGAGCTTCGAGGAGAATTCGATAATCAAGGCGTCCGTTCCGGCGAGGCTCGGATATATCGGAGTCGCGGATGACTCCGGACTCTGCGTTGACGCGCTCGGCGGCGCGCCGGGCATCTATTCGGCAAGGTACTCCGGAAAGGGCGACCGGGAAAATAACATAAAGCTTTTATCGGAGCTTGAGGGGAAGGAAGACCGCGGCGCGGGATTCGTCTGCGTAATGAGCGCCGTATTCCCCGACGGCAGGATCGTCACGGCGCGCGGAGAGGTCCGCGGCACGATACTGACGGCGCCGCGCGGAGACGACGGCTTCGGCTACGACCCGCTGTTCTATTGTCCGGAGATAGGAAAGACCTTCGCCGAGGCGTCGGCCGAAGAAAAAAACGCCGTATCACACAGAGGCAGGGCGCTCGCCGCGTTCTGCGAAAAACTGAGGGGAATAATATGCTGACGTCAAAACAGAGAGCGTTTCTCAAAAACCTCGCCGCAAAAATACAGCCGATATTCCAGGTCGGAAAGAATGAGATATCGGACAATATGGTAAACCAGATAAGCGACGCGCTTACCGCTCACGAGCTGATAAAGGTGTCCGTCCTTGAAAACTCGCCGTACACCCCGCGCGAGGCGGCGGATATAATATCGGAGCGCACGTCGTCGGACGTCGTGCTCGTCGTCGGGCGCAGGTTCATCCTTTACCGTGAGACTGATGATGAAAAGCGCAGAGAGACAAGGATAATCCTGCCGCGATGAGGACGGGGATATACGGAGGGACGTTCTCGCCGCCTCACAACGGCCACGTCTCGGCGGCGAAAGCGTTCCTTGAACAGGCGGAGCTCGACCGTCTGCTGATCATGCCGAGCCTTATATCGCCGCATAAGCCGACGGCGGAGGACGACGTGCCGCAAAGACGGGTCGATATGCTGAAGCTCGCCTTTGAGGGCGATCCGCGTATTACAGTCTGCGACTATGAGATAAAGCAGGGCGGTGTGAGCTATACGTATCTCACGCTCGAGCACTTTCACAGTGAAGGCGATACGCTGTGCTTCCTCACCGGATCGGATATGTTCCTGACGCTTGACGAATGGAAAAATCCGGGGCGTATCTTTGAGCTCGCCGAGATCTGGTGCATGTCGCGCACGGGCGACGACGAGGCGGAGCTTCTCCGCAAAAGGGAGTCCTTTGAGCGGGAATTCGGCGCAAGATGCTTCTTATGCCGCGGAGACGCCGTCGTCGTGTCCTCAAGCGAGGTAAGAGCCGCGCTCCGACGCGGAGATGACGTTTCCTGCCTTGTCCCCGGGGCGGTGCTCGTGTATATTGAGGAAAACGATCTTTACGGCGCGAAAAACGCGGAATTGAAGGAATATATAAAAGAAAACCTGTCTTTGAAACGGTACGAACACAGCATGGGCGTGGCGCGGACGGCGGAGCGGATCGGACTTGAGCTTTCGCTCCCGGAATCGTCGCTCTGGCGGCTGGTGCGTGCGGGCATCCTTCATGACTGTACGAAGGAGATGAGCACGGAGCGTCAGCTGTCGGTCCTTGAAGGCAGAGAGACGGATCCGGATTATCTGCTCTGTCCTCAGACGCTGCACCAGCTGTCAGGCGCGGTATTTGCGGAGAAGGAATTCGGCTGCGACGCACGCGTCTGCCGGATGATCGAATGCCACTGCACGGGAGCGCCGGGAATGGATCTTTGTGAGAAGATCGTGTTCCTCGCGGATTTCACCGAGCCGGGCAGGGAATACGAGGCTTGCAAAAGGCTCAGAAACGAGCTTTTCTCACAAAAGCTTACGCCGGAGCACGTTGACCGCGTATTCCTCGACTGCTGTGAAAGGCAGCTTGAACACATGAAAGAAAAAGGGTCGGCGATCCACCGCCTGACCCGCCTAACATATGAAAAGGAGAGCGCAAAAATGGCTGAAAACGAAAAAATCACAGACCTGACAGACGCGAGCTCAATGCAGATCGCGGAAAAAATAAAGCAAGTGCTTGACGAAAAGCTTGCAAAGAATATCGAGATCATACCCGTTGCGGACAAGACCGTCGTCACCGACTGCTTCGTCATCTGCAACGCCACGTCGACCACTCACGTCAAGGCTCTGGCGGACGAGGTGGAGACCGCGCTTTCCCTTTGCGGCGTTGACCCGTACCATAAAGACGGTATAGCGGGCGGCGAATGGTACGTGCTGGATTACGGCGTTGTCATAGTCCACATCTTTGTCAAGAGCGCGCGCGAGTTCTATAAGCTTGACAGGCTTTGGAAGGATAAAACGACAGTATCGGATAACGGAGAAGAAGAGAAATGAAATACGATTACAGATCCATTGAAGAAAAATGGCAGAAAAAATGGGAAGAGAAGGGCGTTTTCTGCGCCGAGGACAGATACGACAAACCGAAATTCTACGCGCTCGTGGAGTTCCCGTATCCGTCCGGTGCCGGCATGCACGTCGGACATATAAAAGCGTATTCCGGACTTGACGTCGTTTCTCACAAGCGCAGGATGCAGGGCTACAACGTCCTGTTCCCGATGGGCTTCGACTCGTTCGGTCTGCCCGCGGAAAACTACGCGATAAAGACGAACACCCATCCTCACGTGATCACGACGAAAAACGTCGATCACTTCAAGGATCAGATGAAGAAGATCGGCTTCTGCTTCGACTGGAGCCGCGAGATATCAACGTCCCTGCCCGATTACTATAAATGGACGCAGTGGATATTCCTCAAGATGTTCGAGCACGGGCTCGTGTTCCGCGCAAAGACTCTCGTCAACTACTGCCCGCACTGCAAGGTCGTTCTGTCGAACGAGGATTCGCAGGGCGGAAAATGCGACGTCTGCCACAGCGACGTCGTACAGCTTCCGAAGGACGTATGGTATCTGAGGATAACGCAGTACGCGGACAAGCTGCTCGAAGGGCTCGATCACGTAGACTACCCGGACAGCATCAAGCAGCAGCAGATCACCTGGATCGGCAAATCGACCGGCGCGTTCGTCGACTTCACGCTCGACGGCACCGATGAAAAGCTCGAGATATACACCACGCGCTGCGACACGCTTTACGGCGTTACTTTCATGGTCATGGCGCCGGAGCATCCGACGCTCGACAAGTATAAGGACAGGATCGCAAACTGGGCGGAGGTCGAGGCGTACCGTGCGGAATGCGCGAAGAAAACGGAATTCGAGCGCACCCAGCTCGTAAAGGAGAAGACCGGCGTCAGACTTGAAGGTCTCTGCGCGGTCAACCCCGTCAACGGTAAAAAGATACCGATATTCATAGCCGATTACGTCATGATGGGCTACGGTACCGGCGCCATAATGGCAGTTCCAGCGCACGACCAGCGCGACTGGGAATTCGCTCATAAGTTCGGCGTCGATATCATTCAGGTCATCGAGGGCGGAGATATAGAAAAAGAAGCGTACACCGGCGACGGCAGGATGATAAACTCGGACTTCCTCAACAAGTACGACAACAAGAAGGATTCCATCGCCGCGATGCTCGAATACCTCGGTGAAAAGGGTATCGGCAGAAAGGGCGTTCAGTACAAGATGAAGGACTGGGCGTTCAACCGCCAGAGGTACTGGGGCGAGCCGATACCGCTGATCCACTGCCCGAAATGCGGCACGGTCGGCGTGCCTTACGAGGAGCTGCCGCTCAGACTGCCGGACGTCGAGAACTTCGAGCCCGGCACGGACGGTCAGTCGCCGCTTGCGCGTATAGATTCGTTCGTCAACTGCAAGTGTCCGAAATGCGGCGGCGACGCGAAGCGTGAAACGGATACGATGCCGCAGTGGGCGGGCTCCTCCTGGTATTTCCTCCGTTTCATAGATCCGCATAACGACGCGGCGCTCTGCGACCCCGAGAAGATGAAATACTGGATGCCGGTCGACTGGTATAACGGCGGTATGGAGCACGTCACACGCCATCTGCTCTATTCGCGCTTCTGGCACAGGTTCTTATACGATATAGGCGTCGTCAACACGCCCGAACCTTACGCAAAGCGCACGTATCAGGGGCTGATCCTGGGACCCGACGGCAACAAGATGAGCAAATCCGCCGGAAACGTCATAGACCCGCTCGATATAGTCGAGCGCTACGGCGCGGACACTCTGCGTACGTACGTGCTGTTCATGGGCGACTATACCGCCGCCGCGCCGTGGAACGAGGATTCGGTCAAGGGCTGCAAACGCTTCCTTGAACGCGTCGCCGGACTGACGGATATAATGACGGCGAAAAACGAGGACGAAGCGCTTGAATCGCTCGTCCATAAGACGGTCAAAAAGGTCGGCGACGATATAGAGGCGATGAAGTACAACACCGCGATCGCCGCGATGATGACGCTGATAAACGAGTTTTACAAAGCAGGCTCGGTCACGAAGTTCGACGTTGAGACGTTCGTCAAGATCCTGTCGCCGTTTGCTCCGCACCTCTGTGAGGAGATGTGGGAGAGCATGGGACACAAAACGATGCTTGCCGTCACGCCGTGGCCGCAGTACGACGAGGCGAAGACCGTTGACAGCACCGTAGAGATCGGCGTGCAGTTCAACGGCAAGTCCCGCGGCACCGTCGTGATCCCCGCCGACGCCGAAAGCGACGCAGCCGTCGCCGCCGTTAAGGAAAGCGGAAAGTTCGACAGTCAGCTTCAGGACAAACAGATCGTCAAGGTGATTTATGTAAAAGGAAAAATCATAAACCTGATCGTAAAATAAAAAAACGAAAAACGGTTGACGAATTTCTTCAAGCGTGATATAATTATGTCACAAAGAGAATGGAGTCGACCGGAATGAAAAAGATCATATCCGCGGCAACAGCCTTCTGTATACTTATCCCGACGCTTTTGTTTTCAACACAGGCGGCGTCCGATAATGATCGGGAGGCTTTTGCCGTAAATGAAGACCTCTAAACGCTGCTCGAAACAAATCCCGGCGAAGGAATGTTCGAATCAGGTCTTTATGACATTAATTACAATCCAATATATGCATGCTTAATTAATGACAGCTATCAAAATAATTGTCGCGAAAGAGTCATTTATTTAAGCAATTTACACACATATAATAATAATAAGTATGGTTACGGAGTTTTTCCGATTCAGTGAAGGAGGTCAGCATGAAAATATTCAGGTTTGTGAGCATTACGATAGTTTTGTCTCTTTTGATATCTTGCGTTTCACGGTTTATGTGTTATGAATACGAGGACAGGGACAAAAAGGATCTTGACTATCCTTACAGAGATATGGGAGGTCTGTTCGAAGGATGCATAACGCGCGGCGGCGAGGGGATCTCGTTTTCGCCGGTATCTGCAAATCTCAGTAATAAAACGCTGATTGTATACAACAGACCTTACGCGATAGCCGAAAAAGAGACACGTGACGGAGAAGTGCCGCTGTTTGATACGGGGGAGGATTACCGTACACTGTGCCGTAATAACATCAAGGCGTACTGCGAAAAAGCCGGGATAGGATTTGATGAAGACAAAATCATTTACGGGCCGGGACCAAAATGCAGTTATTCGGACGGAACGATAAATCTCGGAGCATACGGAGACCGTATGTTCCTGAACGTTATTGGCGATTACGAAACCCTTTTGGGTATATATGAATCCGGCGACCTGAAGAGCGACAGATATATCAAAGCCGCTGTCGAAATGGCGGGATACGGTGATTTCACGTATACGAAGACAGATGAGAACAGAAAAACATATCATGGTCCGGATTATGACGGAGGCAAATATTATATATATCCGGCCGACGCGAAAACACCTCAGCCTTACGGAGTCAAATTCGAAATCAGCGCTGATCCCGGAAGTGAAACGTGCACATACAGGATCGAATTTCAAAAAGACGGTTATGACGGATATGTATACGGCGAATATAAAGCGATATCATATAAAGAAGCTTTCAGGCGACTGAAAAACAACGAGTACCGGTCGAGCAATTGGGATAGCGATCTGAGCGGCATATCGGAGAACGACGTTTTGTGCGAGCTCGTGTATACCGACGCGATCGATCTTCATTATATGATGCCGTGCTATAAATTCTACGTTGAGGTAAAAGACGAGGATCAGCTGACGCAGAAACAGGTATCGGATAACGAAAAATTGTATTTCTTCTACTACGTCCCCGCGGTCGATATGAACGAAAACCCGGAAACGGGGGAGGCGGATCCCGTCGCGGCGGCGGTTTGCGCCGCCGCATTCGCGGTCTTGCTTGCCGCGGCGCAAATAAATTTGAAAAAATTCAGAAAAAACACTTGACAACGGCGGTGTTCGGTTGTATAATATTCAAGTAAATTTATTCTCCGATGCGAAGGGGGTGAAAGAAAATGGCAGAAGTCAGAGTAAAAGAAAACGAGTCTCTTGACAGCGCGCTCAAGAAATTCAAGAGAGCCTGCGCAAGATCCGGCATCATGACAGAGCTTCGCAAAAGAGAGTGCTATGAAAAGCCCAGCGTAAGACGCAAGAAGAAGTCCGAGGCTGCGAGAAAGCGCAAATACAAATAATTAAGGATCCCACCCCGGGCAGACCGGGGTGATTCTGCGGAATTAGCTCATATGGTAGAGCGTCGCCTTCCCAAGGCGAATGTGGCGGGTTCGAGCCCCGTATTCCGCTCCATAACAAAAGGACGCCAACGGCGTCCTTTTGTTATGGAGTAACCGATCGGGGCTCGAAGGGTCGGGAGTGAATGAAGCGCCGGGGGCGCTTCAGAGCCGACCCGGACCGAGCGCCGTCGAGGCGCGAGACCGAGCCCCGTATTCCGCTCCAACCATTATCGCCTGATAAGGCAAAAAGCAAAAAGTCCTGTTAAAATCAGGATTTTTGTTTTTTTGCATATCTAAGAATAAAAAGCATTTACTAACGCAAAAATGTCACTGACATCTCAAGTCGTCTGTTATCGAATCTTTCGGATCCGGCTTTGAAAGAACGTTTAAAGCCTGTTCCGAGGCGGGCGTTGAATATGAATACGAAAATACGATGACGGGATTCAGATTTGTTTTTCTGCGGCGTCAGGGACATAAAAATGTCCTTGACATGTCCAAGACAGAAAAAGCGGTCTATGATATGTTAAAAGAGAATAATTACCTGATCATCAAAGATATAGCTTCAACCCTGTCCAAATCAGAAAAAACCGTATCAAGAGCAATTAAAGGATTAAAAGAAAAAGGATATATTGTACGGCAAGGAACAGATAATTCCGGATTTTGGAAGATATTAAAATAATTTAACATAATCTTGTTGTTTTTCACACTTGTATTATAAATGCTTTAGCTGAGAATTATGTTTTGTGATTTCGAGCGTTAATCACATAGCAAAAGGACGCAAAGGGAGAGGCTGCGTAAGGAAGAAACAAACCCACTCTGACATCTTTCTATTATTGAAAGTGTTATAGTGGGTTATTCTCTTTCAGCACGTCTTAACTGTACCGACGCAGGAATGATTTATAAATCAGCTGAATTGCCGCTTTGAGGCAGCTAAATTGCCGCTTTGCGTCAGCTAAATTATACGCCTGTCGGCGTATAGCTAAATTGAAGCCTCACGGCTTCAGCTAAATTAAATTCGCCTTTTTCAGCTCGGCAAAGCCGAATTTAGCTTGCGAAAATTTAGCTTGCGAAGCAAATTTAGCTGGGCGAAGCCCAATTTAGCTCGCCGCAAGGCGAATTTAGCTGCGGTGTACTTCCTTACGAAGTACACCGCAACGGCGTCCTTTTGCTATGGAGTAACCGATCGGGGCTCAAAGGGTCGGGAGTGAATGAAGCGCCGGAGCAGTGGTCTGCTGCGCTTTTTTTGTTTTCAAAAAGGCGCTTCCGTATTGACAAACAAACGGCGCCGTGGTAAAATCCAGTTAGGAAAGGCAGGGATGTTATTATGAGCAAAACTATCAGAATAGGGATGTTCGGCGCGTGGCGCGGAAACAGTTATATCGATCTCATTGCGGCGGAGGATCCGACCGTCATAAAGATCGTTGCCGTATGTGACAAGCACGCAAATATGCTTGATTGCGTGAAAGGACTTGAGGAAGCGAAGGGATTCACGGATTTCGATGAATTTCTCGAATACGGAAAAAGCGTCGGCATGAACGCGGTGTTTCTGGCGAACTACTTCCATCAGCACGCGGAATTCGCGATCAAGGCGATGGAGGCGGGGATGGACGTCGTCAGCGAATGCACGTCCGCGGCTACGCTGAAGGGCTGCGTCGATCTCGTCAGATGCGTTGAGAGGACGGGCAGAAAATACATGATCGCCGAGAATTATCCTTTCATGACGCTGAACATGGAGATGAAGCGCATAATCGACGGCGGAACTCTCGGCACATTCCTTTACGCCGAGGGTGAGTACAACCATTCCGGCACGCTTGATACGCTTCGCACGCTCACACCGTATAAATACCATTGGAGAGCGTGGATGCCGCGGACCTATTACGTGACACACGCGATGGGGCCGCTCATGTACATGACGAACAGTATGCCGAAATACGTTTCCGCACGAGCGGCGCATTCCGGGCTTCTTGAGGAAATACGCGATTTCCGTCCGAACGATGACGGCATGGCGAGGATGTTCTGCGAGATGGACAACGGCATGGCCGCGTCGTTCACCGGATGTACCGCGCAGGCGTCGGATTACAGCCGTTACCGCGTTGTGGGAGATAAGGGCTCGGTCGAGCAGGCCGGATACACGAACGGCAAGGTCAGACTTTACTATGAGGATTACACGAGGCCGGAGGGCGTTTCCGAAAACGTCTCGTACGTCGAACCGGACGTCGCCGCCTGGGGCGAAAAAGCGGAAAAGGCGCTGTCAGCCGGTCACGGCGGCGGTGATTACTGGATAGTTCAGAATATGATCGACTATTTCAGAGACGGTATCACGCCGTTCTTCGACGTATACAAGGGCGTCGCGATGTCTGCGACCGCGATACTCGGCTGGCGCAGCTGTCTCAATCACGGAGAAAACTTCAGGATCCCGGATTTCAGAGACGAAAACGACAGAAAAATGTACGAAAATGACGATCTGACGCCGTTTCCGGACGATAACGGAGAGGGCGCGACGCTTCCGCCGTCCACCATGTACGGCAAATACTGAGATATAACGCTTTACGGAGGATCGAAATGAAAAGGATCATATCGGCAGTTCTCGCATCATTGTTTCTGCTGTCATCACTTGCCGCGTGCAAGGGAGATACCGCGGAGACGGCGGCAGATTCTGTGACAGGGAACGAAGGCTCCGTTACGGAAGACGAAAACGTCCCGGAGCCCGCGCTTGTATTCAGAGCGGGAACGGATCTGATCCTTCCGGAATACGATACGGAGGATAAGATAATAAAGACCGCGCAGACCGTGACCTTTGAAGGCAACGGATCCCTTGATAAATTCGCACTGTTTTCGGGCGCGGGCGCAGAGGGGAGCAAGGTCATTTTCCCGAAGGACACTGTTTCCGGCATTTATCCGCTTCAGCCGGCGCCGGAGGATTCCGTATCCGAATACTCCTTCTTCCTGTGCAGTCCGTCTCCCTCGAACGATCACACCTGGTTCACGTGCTATTTCGGTCTGAGGCTTGCAGCCGCGGGAAAAGACGCGACCGGACACAACGGCCTGTGGATCGCCATGCGCTCGGATCAGGTGGGGATCAGATACGACTGGCCGAACACCGGATATATGAAGGCGGACTGGGATCTTGTGAACGGCGAGAAGATCACCGTGACGGACGACCCGGTGAACAATGTCGTCACGGTATACGCGGGTGAGGAAAAACGCGAGATCGCAAAGATAACGATCGACGGCGCGAAGATAGAGATGTACAGTCCCGGCGCCGAAAAGCCTTCGGTCTCGGATAAGGTCGACTCAGATCTTCCCGCGGGCGGATACGTTTACCTCTGGAACCACAATACGCACGTCCCGGGCTATGCCGACGATATTTCGGCGACCGTCTCGATAACTACGGTGGAGCCCGCCGAAAAGGACGGCATACAGCCCGCCTCACGCGACGTGTTTTACGATACGTACACGACATTCGACGACGCGGGACGCGCGGTCGTATCCGGCGCCGCGAAGCCGAACGGCGCGAAGGTCGGAATGTTCTATTTTCTCTGGCACGATTCCAACGGTCCGCTTTTCGATCATACCGCGGCTTATGAAAGCGGCGGCATGGACGGGCTCTGGAAAACGATGACGTCCGGCAATCTCGGATTCGCGCACTACTGGGCGGAGCCGTATTTCGGATACTACCGCTCCGATGACGAATGGGTCATAAGAAAGCACGGCGCCATGCTTGCCGAGGCCGGTATAGATTTCGTATACTTCGACGCGACGAACGGTCTGCTCTACAGACCATGCTATGAGGCGGTGCTCCGTGTGTGGTCGCAGATGAGAAAAGAGGGGCTCAGAACGCCCGACGTCTGCTTCCTCATGCAGAACGGCAACAGCCGCGAGCTTTCCGAGCTCTGGAACAATCTGTACGGCTCGGGGCTTTACAGCGAGATGTGGTTCAGATGGGACGGACGGCCCGTGATAATGTTCACGGGAGACAGCTACAAGCTCTCAAAGGAACAGAAGGAATTCTTCACCGTCCGCGTTTCCTGGGCAAACGAAAACGATGACTGGTATAAAAAGAGAAAAGGCATCGACTGCTGGGCGTGGGGCACGATGGCTCCGCAGAAGGGCGGCTTCACGACGGTCGACGGCGTGAAAACTCTTGAGCAGATGATCGTAATGTGCGGCTTCTGGGTGAACGGAAGCTACGGCACGAACGCCGGCAGAAGCTATACGAGAAAGACAGGCGAACCGAAAAAGCTTGCCGAGGGCAGCTGGAATATGGGCTTCGGGCTGTATCCGCAGACGAGCGGACTCGGTCTTGCGTATCAGGAGCAGTTCGACCATGCGATAGAAAGCAACCCGAAGCTTATCATGATCACCGGCTGGAACGAATGGTGGGCGGGACGCTGGGAAGGCGCGCCCGCGATAGGTCAGACGATAGCCGGAGCGTATGTCGTATCAGACGACAAGACAAAGAAACAGTATAATTACTACGTTGACAACCTCAATCCGGAGTACAGCCGTGACCTTGAGCCGATGAAGGGCGGCTTCGGCGACAACTATTATTATCAGACCGTCATAAACACAAGAGCTTATAAGGGCTCAAGGAATGTCGAGGCATCATTCGGCGGAAGAAGCATCGCGATGGACGGCGATCCCGTTCAGTGGTACGGCGTGGGACCGGAATTCCGCGACGTCGCCTGTGACACGGCGAAACGCAGCGCGAACTCGCACGTCGGCGGCTTCAGATATGAAAACGACACCGGCAAAAACGACATCACCGCGGCGAAGGTATCGTATGACGGACAGTATCTGTATTTCTTTGCGGAATGCGCCGAAGATATAAAGACCGGCGACGGGTCAAACTTCATGAATCTGTTCATCAACTCAGACGGTGACGGTCAGAACGGCTGGTACGGCTTCGACTTCGTCATAAACCGCGCCCGCGACGGAAAGGCTGCTTCCGTGGAAAAATTCACGGACGGCTGGAGCACGGAAAAGGCGGGAGAGGCGGATTACGTTATCTCCGGAAATACGATGACGGTCAGGGTCGACGCGGGACTGATCGGATACGATAAAAAAACCGTCGATTTCAAATGGGCTGACAATTCCGTTGACGACGGCGACGTGATGGGCTTCTGGGACAAGGGGGACGCGGCGCCTGACGGACGCTTCAGCTACCGCTATACGACGGAAAGCGCCGGGAACCCGGCGCCCGAGGGACTGACCTCCGATATGGCGGTTTTCAAGGCGAACGGATATAACGCTTATATCGGCGGAGCGGAGAAAATGCTTGTTCCCGGCTGTACAAAGGCGACTCTGCTCGCGTCCGGCAAAAAATTCTGGCTGCCGGCGGACGTGCTCGAAAGCATCGGCGTAAAGACGGACGGCCTTACGAGGATCGACCATTACGGCGTGGAATACGTTCAGGCCGACGAAGCCGTGAAGGCCTCCGGAAAGGTCGCCACTATGACGGCGGAAGGGCTTCTGGTCATAGCCGACAAGGCGGTGACCGATACGGAGCTCCTCGATACGCTGTACAGAACGCTTTACTGATATGAACGCGGAAACGACAACTTTTGAGGCTCTTCTTGAAAGAGACGGAGAGCTGATGTGGCGCACGAGCGGCAGAAGCATGCGGCCGCTCATAAAGACCGGGCGCGATCTCGTGATCATATCGGCGCCCGCGGGAAGACTGAAAAAATACGACGTCGCGTTTTACAAGACCGGCGGCACCTATATCCTGCACAGGATACTGAAGGTGAAGGAGAACGGGTATACAGCCGCGGGCGACAACAATTACTTCAAAGAAAACGTAGCCGAAAAACAGATACTCGGAGTGATGACCGGGCTCGTGCGCCGCGGAAAAAAGGTGGATCTCGGCGGGTTCCCTTACCGCGCGTACGTTATGACGTGGGGCGGAAGATACGGCCTGCGGTGCGCCGTCACCGCGCCGTACAGATATCTCAGGCGGTTCGCCGCGCGTATATATCACAAGATCAAAGGAGAATGACACAATGGAATTCGCGTCAGTGAACGGAATAAAAAGACCCGTAAGGTGCTGTGAGGAGACGAGACTATTCGCGTGGGAATCTCTCGGACACAAATACGGGAAACAGACGTGGGAGACGCAGTACGTCGATATTTCCGACGTTTTCGGGATCGGTGAGATGAGTCCGACCGGGCGGTACGACGCGGCGATCCGCAAAATAGCGGAGGATGCGCCGCTGCGCATATGCGAAAACGAGCTTCTGAGCGGCGCCGCCACTCTCGGCACGGCGATCTCGCATCTCGTTCCCGCGAAATACGGTGAAGGCGCCGTTTTTCCGAGTATAAGTCATCTGACGGTCGACTTTGAAACGGTGCTCACTCGCGGACTTGACGGGGTGAGAGACGACGTTCTTTCATCGCTTGAAAAGCACCGCGGCACGGACCGTGAGGAGTTTCTTGAAAGCTGTCTTCACACGCTCGACAGCTTCGATATATGGCATAAGAGATATCTTGACGCGCTTGACGGTATGGAGGGATATGAGGAAAACCGCAAAAACCTCCTCCGAGTGCCGCACAAGCCCGCCGCCACGTTTCACGAGGCGGTGCAGTGCGTCTGGATCTGCTTTGCGTTTTTACGGCTCTGCGGAAACTGGCCCGGTATCGGCAGGCTCGATAAGATGCTGAAGCCTTATTACGAGAGGGATATTGAGAACGGCACGCTCACAAACGATCGCGCACGTGAGATCATCGCCCATTTCTTCATCAAGGGATGCGAATGGGTGCGCGGCGGAAACTACGGCTCGGGCGACGCGCAGCATTATCAGAACCTTGTCATTTCGGGCGTTGACGAGCAGGGCAGAGATGTCACGAACCCGGTAACGTATCTCATCCTCGACGTTATAGAGGAATTCGGGATAAGCGATTTCCCGACGACGGTCAGGCTTAACCGCAGCACGGATGAAAAGCTGATAAGACGCGTCGCGGAGGTGATGCGGCTCGGCGGCGGCGTTCTCGCCGTTTACAACGAGGATCTGATAATAAAGTCGCTCGAAAACTACGGATACGCGCCCGAGGAGGCGAGAAGGTTCGCGAACGACGGATGCTGGGAGGTGCAGATCCCCGGCAAAACGTATTTCACATATTGCCCGTATGATTTTCTGCAGCTCCTTCAGCATAACACGCTGAAGGACTATACCGCCGTATTCGACGATTTCGAATCGCTTTACCGCGCGTATCTCGACGACGTGAAGGCGCTTCTCGAGGGGCTGCTTTCCTCGGTAAGAGCGGGATTTTCGTCGGAGGATCCGTGGGTGTGGACTGAACGTATGCCGTGTACCGCCGTATCGCTGTTTGAGCAGGGATGCGTTGAGAAGGGGCTTTCCTATCTTGAGGGCGGGCCCGTGTATAACGTAATCTCGCCGCATGTCGGCGGTCTTGCCGATACGGTGAACAGCCTTTACGCTTTGAAAAAGCTTGTGTTTGAGGAAAAAAAGATCGGGTTTGCCGATTTTATGGAAATACTCCGGAACAACTGGGAGGGCGCGGAGGCTCTGCGCCGTTACGTCAGCGGAAAATACACGTACTACGGCAACGACAACGATGAAGCGGACGGTATCTGCCGCAGATTCCTATCCGATTTCGCGGATCTCTGCGCCGGTCTTGACGGCAGATCGGGGTATAAATTCCCGGGCGGCGTCAGCACCTTCGGACGCCAGCTCGAATGGTCGCCGCACAGGCTCGCCTGTCCGTACGGCAGAAAGAGCGGGGAGGTCCTCGCGGCGAACGCGTCGCCGACGCCCGGCACCGACACGCTCGGAGCAACGGCGGTGATACGCTCGTATTGTAAAAACGAGCTTTCAAAGCTCCCGGTGGGAGCGGCGCTCGATATAAGGCTTCTGCCGTCGTGCACGGCGGGAGAGGAGGGGCTTGAAGCGCTCGCGTCGCTTCTGCGCGGCTTCGTCCTGCTCGGCGGGTTTTTCATGCAGCCGGACGTCGCTGACGCCGCGATCCTCAGATCCGCACAGGAGAAACCGGAGGATTATCAGAACCTTTCGGTCCGGGTCTCCGGCTGGAATGCGAGATTCGTCACACTCAACCGTGAGTGGCAGGATATGGTGATAAGACAAAATGAGTGCGGCTGCGGATTCTGAGCTCAATGTAACTGAAATACAGAGATTCTGTATGCATGACGGACCGGGAGTCCGTACGACGGTCTTTCTGAAGGGCTGTCCGCTCCGCTGCCGGTGGTGTCACAACCCGGAGACGCAGAGCGCGAAAAGACAGCTTCTGTTCTATGAGAAAAAATGCCTGTTCTGCGGCGGGTGCCTCGTGTGTCCCGAGGGCGTCCATTCGCTCGGCGAAAAACACACGCTCGACAGGAGCAGATGCACGGCGTGCGGCAAATGCGCCGACGCCTGCCCCGCGTCCGCGCTTCAGATAAGCGGCGTGACCATGAGTGTTTCCCGGATCGTTTCCGAAATAAAAAAAGACGCCGCGTTCTACGGTGAACGCGGAGGCGTCACGGTCTCGGGCGGCGAGCCGTTCGCACAGCCGGAGGGGCTGAAGGCGCTGCTCGCGGCGTGCCGCGCGGAGGGCTTCAATACCGCTGTGGACACCTGCGGAGCCTTCGACCCGCGGTATCTTGAAAAGATCGTCCCGCTCACGGATCTGTTTTTATGGGATATCAAGGACACCGATTCCGTACGGCTGAAAGAGTACACGGGCGCGGACTTTGCGGGGATACTGTCAAATCTGAGGCTTGCGGACTCGCTCGGCGCGCGGATCAGGCTTCGCTGTATCCTGGTGAAAGGAGTAAACGACAGTGAGGAGCATTACAGGGAGGTCGCGCGCATAGCCGCGAGTCTCCGCGGCTTTGACGGGGCGGACGTTCTGCCGTACCACGCGTACTCCGGCGCAAAGGCGGTATTTCTGGGCGGAGAGGACAACGGCAGACCGGAATGGGTGCCTGACGCGGATGAAGTCGCGAAAATGAGCGAAATAATAAACGGTCAGAAACAGATCTGACCGTTTTATTCTTTTGCGGGCACCGCGATCCTGACGGAGGAAGGCAAACAGACCAGCCGTGCGTGATCGGTGACGCCGCCGTATTCGCCGTCGAGCGTCCATTTTGCGGGACGGTCGAAGGCGAGCGTCAGCTCCCGTGCCTTCAGCGATACGGAGATCTCCGGATCGAACCGGCGGCTGATAAGTGAATCGCGCAGCCGCGTTATATCGCGCTGAGTGCGCGGCGTCTTTATGAAAAGACAGTCAAAAAGTCCGTCCTTCATAGAGGCGTCCCGGGGAAGCACGCTCACGGCTCCCGCCACGCGTAAGGAGCTGCTGATAAGACCGTATATGAACTCGCCCTCGTATATATCGCCGTCCGCTTCGATACTGATCCTGTGCGAGCAGTCCTCGAAAACCGACGGGCGCATATCGGAGGCGACCTTGAGATAGTAGGCGATATGTCCGAGAGCTTTTTTCAAAGTCTCGCCCGTCTCGTATCCCGTCTCGGTAAAAAGACCGAACGCGGCGGCGTATGAGAAGAGACTGCCGTTGAAGGATCCTGCGTCTATGTTCATATAGCTTCCTGAAACGGCGACGCGCGCCGCCTTTACCGGATCCTTCGGTATGCCGAGCGAGGCGGCGAGATCGTTGAAGGTGCCCGACGGTATGTATCCGACGGGAACAGCCGCGCCGGATCTTTCAAGACCGTTTATCAGCTCGTGAAACGTGCCGTCTCCGCCCGCGGCAACGGTATGCGAATATTCGCCCGCGTGTTCTGCGATGAAGTCCCTGCAGTCGAGCGGAGCGACGGTCCGCCGCACCGTCACGTCATACCCGGCTTCTTTGAATATTCCGATGATCTTCTCAGTATTCTTCGAAATCCTGCCGCGGCCTGAGCCCGGATTGTATATGAAAAGCAGCTTTTTCACCGTACCGCCCCCCTTTCCGCGTATATTATAACGCTCAAATGTTTTGGAATACTGCAGGCAATTTTGAATTTTTAAAATTAACGTAATGTAACTTGAATTTTAAACGGAGAAGTGATATTATAAAAACATAGCAAAAGAAACGGAGGCGCTTATGAAAATCACGGAAATACTGGAGAGAAGGGAATATTCCGTCTCGTTTGAAGTGTTCCCGCCGAAAAAGGACGGGAATTTTGACGGCGTTGTCCGCGCAACGGAGCAGATAGCCGAACTGAAGCCGGCTTATATGAGCGTTACATACGGCGCCGGCGGCGGCACCGGAGAATATACGATGCGGATAGCCGATCAGACGGAGAAAAAATACGGCTTCCCGGTCCTCGCCCATCTGACGTGCGTCTCGTCAACTAAGGAGAGCCTCGGAGAGGCGATCGCGGAGCTGCGGCGGCGCGGCATCGGAAACATCCTGGCGCTCCGCGGAGATCTCACGCCGGAGCTTGAGCGTACCGACCGCAGCCTCTGGGCGTACAGTCACGCGACGGAGCTCATAGCCGAGCTGAGGTCGGCGGATCCGGGGCTTTGCATAGGCGGCGCCTGCTACCCGGAGACGCATCCGGAAAGCCCGGATCAGAAGGAGGACATAAAGCATCTGAAGGAGAAGGCCGACGCCGGCTGCGATTTTTTTACGACGCAGATGTTTTTTGACAACAGCCTTTTCTACAATTTTATGTATAAGATCAGGGAAGCGGGGATAACCGTCCCCGTGGTTCCCGGAATAATGCCGATCACGAACGGCAATCAGGTCGAACGAGCCGTAAAGCTTTCCGGATCGTTCATGCCTCAGAGGTTCAAAAGCCTGGTCGACGCGTTCGGCTCCGATCCCGAAGCCATGACTCAGGCGGGCATCGCGTACGCGACGGATCAGATCATCGATCTCTTTGCGAACGGGATCAGACACGTACACGTTTATTCAATGAACAAGCCGGCTGTGGCTGCCGGCATCACCGGCGCTCTGTCGTCCATAATCGGAAAAAAGGTAAAATGAAATTCAGAGATTTTCTTTCAAAAAATACCGTCCTGCTCGACGGGGCGACGGCGACTGAGCTTCAGCGGCGAGGTCTTTTGCTCGACAAGCGGACGGAGCTTTACAGTCTGTCGGATCCCGATATCCTGACGGACGTGCACAAGAGCTATTTCGACGCGGGCTCGAACGTCGTTTGTACGAACACGTTCGGCGCGAACGGCTCGGTGTACGGCGAGGCTGAGCTTGACGGGATTGTCCGCGCATCGCTTGACTGCGCTTTGCGCGCGAGGGAGCTGAGCGCGGGAGCGCAGCCGAAATTCATAGCGCTCGACCTGGGACCGACCGGCAGGATGCTTCAGCCTTACGGGGACATGACGTTTGAGGAAGCGGTGGAAGCGTTTGCGAAAACGGTGCGTCTCGGCGCTGAGTACGGAGCAGACCTTATCTTTATCGAGACATTCACGGACGGATATGAAGCGAAGGCGGCGCTCCTCGCGGCAAAGGAGAACTGCGATCTGCCGACTCTTGTGTGCTGCGCTTACGGTGAGAACGGCAGACTGCTGACCGGAGGCACGCCGGAGAGCGTCATCCCGATGCTTGAGGGGATGGGAGCTGACGGCGTCGGAGTCAACTGCTCGTCCGGACCTGAACAGCTTACGCCGACTGTGCTCAGATATCTTGAATACGCCTCCGTCCCTGTTATCTTCAAGCCGAACGCCGGACTTCCGGAGAACGGCGTTTACCGGATCGGGCCGGAGGAGTTCGCGCGTTCCTCTGCCGAGCTCATCAGGCGCGGCGTGCGCGTGACGGGCGGATGCTGCGGGACGACGCCGGAGCATATAAAAGCCGTTTCCGCCGTCATAGATCGGCCGGTACCTCTGACGGATAAGGGTTACGCCGCCGTTACGTCCGGATCCGTTTCCGTGCGCTTCGAAGAACGGACGGTGATCATCGGCGAGCGCATAAATCCGACGGGCAAAAAACGGTTCCGTCAGGCTCTTGCGGAAAATGACATCGGATACGTTGTGAGCGAGGGGATAAACCAGGAAAAGGCAGGCGCGGAGGTGCTCGACGTGAACGTCGGCATCCCTCAGATCGACGAGGCGGAGCTGCTTTCTCATGTGGTTCCCGAGCTTCAGCGTGTTACGGATCTGCCGCTTCAGATAGATACCTCATCGCCTTCCGCGATGGAAGCTGCTCTGCGTATTTACAACGGTGCGCCGCTCATAAACTCCGTGAACGGCAGACGCGACAGCATGGACGCGATCTTCCCGCTCGTGAAAAAGTACGGAGGCATCCTCGCCGCGCTCACGCTTGACGAGGACGGCATACCGGAGACGGCGGACGGACGCGTGAGGATCGCGAAAAATATTCTCTCCCGGGCGGAGGAATACGGTATACCGAAGAAGCGGATCATATTCGACACGCTCACAATGGCGGTGAGCGCGGATCCCGCGGCTCCGTCGGTGACGCTTGAGGCGATGAGACGGATAAGATCTGAGCTTGGCTGCAGAACCATGCTCGGCGTATCAAACGTTTCGTTCGGGCTGCCGCAGAGACAGGTGATAAACTCGGCGTTTTTCATACTCGCCATGAATGAGGGACTCGACGCGGCGATCATCAACCCGTATTCCGCGGAAATGATGAACGCTTACAGAGCATATAACGCGCTGATGATGCGCGACAGGGACTGCGCCGGATATATAGCGCAGGTAAGCGAAATAAAAGAAGAGGGCGTGAGGTTTTCTCATGATCTGAGGGACGCCGTCGAGCACGGTATGCGGGACGAAGCGAGGCGGCAGGCGGAGACGCTGCTTGAAAGCACGCCGCCGCTCGACGTCATATCACGGTATATCATACCGGCGCTTGACAGTGTGGGGCGCGGATTTGAGTCCGGAAGACTGTTTCTGCCTCAGCTTCTGTCAGCGGCGGAGGCTGCGCAAAGCGCTTTTGAGGCGGTAAAAACAAAAATGCCCGCCGGAAATGCATCAAACGGCGTATTCGTTCTGGCGACGGTCGAGGGCGATATACACGATATAGGCAAAAACATAGTGAAGCTGATACTCGAGAATTACGGATTTGACGTACATGATCTCGGAAAGGACGTTAAGGCGGAGACGGTCTGCCTTGAGGTCATAAAGGAGCATGCGCCGTTCGCCGGTCTCAGCGCCCTGATGACGACGACGACCCCGGCGATGAAAAAGACCGTGCGGATGCTCAAGGAGCGTGCGCCGTGGTGCCGCGTGATCGTAGGCGGAGCGGTGCTGACAGAGCAGTTTGCCGAGGAGATAGGCGCCGATAAATACGCAAAGGACGCGATGGAGACGGTGAGATACGCGCTTGAAGTGAATGAAGAATTCAGAATGAGAAAGCGATAAAAAACGGCGTCATCCTGAGCGGAGCGAAGGATTTTTTATGAATTCAAACGCGCAGTGTCAAGCGATCACTGCGCGTTTTTATTGTTGTTCATTTCAGGATGACCGAGACGAAGGAGTAGGGCGGGATGTCTGAAAGCGTCAGCCTGTCTTTCGATAGCTCTCCCGAACAGTTGAAGAATTCCGCGCTGTCAAATAGCTCCGAAAGCTCAGCGACGGGGTTCAGTACGGGGTCCGGGAAGAAGTTCCAGATACCTACCGAGAGCTTTCCTCCGTCACGTCTGCACTGTACGTAGAGAGCGGGAGAATCCGGGATGAAGAACGGCAGCGCCTTGCCGGAAAGACGTTTTACCGCGTCCGCGTACTGTCTGCCGCGTTTGCCGTGACGCATGATCGTCTGAGTGCTTTTGCGCGGGATCACGTTGAGAACGAGGAAGCGCGTGCCGCCGGCGTTTTCATAAAAGTACGACACGGGCATGCCGTCCTCCGTGCGGCTCAGGATCTCGGCGCCGCCGTCGACCGTTATATCTCTTATCACGGCGCCGGTAATCGCGATCCTGTCGCCGTCCGCGAAATATTCGTACTCCGGACGTATCTCGTTCGCGGCGGATCTCAGACCGCAGTCTGTCCCGCGTTCCGTCAGGATCACGGCGGCTGTGATATCTATGATCGCGCCGTGTGACAGCTGATCCTCGGAGACGTAACGCGCGTTTTCGTCAAACACGGCGCAGACGCCCGCTCCCTTGTATTTTGTCGGTACCGAGCAATAGGCGAGCGAGCGCGAAGCCATCGGGAATATGAGGTCCTGCGGATCGGGATACGCGTCCTTTATCATGCACCGCGCGAATTTTCTCATTTCTGAATACACCCTCACGCCGCACGGCTCTCCGCTGAAATTTTCATCGATGAAGCGGTACGCCGGGCGGTTTCTTTCGTGCATGCGGGCGTAACCCGTCTCTGTATCGGGACGGCTCGTGTAGTCTATCCCGTATTTGAGGATACCGTCTGTGCAGCCGGAGGCGCGGATCGCCGTGTCGTACCCCTCAAGAAAGCTTGCGGGGCAGTTTATGCGCGGGCGCGGATACGCGTCGCCCTCCGCCATAAGCTCAATGTCGCCGTCACGGGTCCAAACCGATTCCATCCGCTCGAGCTCGACCGTGTCCTGAAGAAGATTTCCCCAGTTTTGGTTTACCGCCCAGTACGGCGCGCCGATCAGACGGACGAAGGGACGGGTGCCGCCTGCGAGGATGCGGGCGATCTCCGCGGCGTCGACGCCGTCGATGTCCCAGCCGGTCATGCACGTGCAGAAGCCGAGACGGATCGACGGGTCGACCGAATCGACCGCTTCTCTCATACGGCGCGCGAAGGCGCGGAAGGCGTCTCCGTTCGCTTTGATATAAGCGTCCCTGAATTCGTTTTTGCCGCCCGTCAGTATCCTGTCGCACAGGCTTTGCCGGTCATAACACGTGCCGAGCGCGCCGTTTATCAGCTTTACGTGGTTCTCGCAGAGGCAGGCGGGGGAGCCGCCGAAAAAGCCGTAGCGGAAATCGTCGTCGAACATTATCAGGTCAACACCGCAGCGCGCTATATCAGAGATGTATTCCGATGCGAAGCTGACGAACGCTTCATCGGTGGGGCAGGCGTACGTTCCGTAACGCTCTCCGCGAAGACCGGTCATACATGTGAACGGCGTGTCCTGCTCGAACATGAAGGTCCAGATCCACGCGCCGACCTCGTATCCGTTCGCGCGTAAAAAAGCGGCGTTCTCGCAAAGCGTCTGAAGCTCCTTTTTTCTTCTTTCCTCATCCGGAACATAGCAGTTGATCGACAGAAATACGCGTTCGGTGTCAAAACGCCGGATCTGTGTCAGAGTCTCCTCACGTCCGAAACGCGCCATTGTTCCGCTGTCGACGGGAACTGAAATCTTATACATACGACCTCTTTTCAAAAAAGGCGGACAGGTGACTGTCCGCCATGATCTTTTATTGATTATTTCTTCTTCTTTTTGGCAATGAGCACAACGGCTATAGCCGCCGCGGCTGCCGCCGCTACTCCGGCTGCCGTGTATATTATCCAGGTGTTGTTCTTCTTTTCAGTCTTCTTGCCCTCGTCTGACGTTGTCGGAGCTTTGTCAGTGCCCGCATCCGTGCCGTTGCTGTCGGCTTCGGTGCCATCCGGCTCTGTCGCGGGCGTGCTTTCCGTTGTGTCGGGGTCGGTCGACTTGTCGGTCGAATCCGCCGGTTCGTCGGAGACTTCAGCCAGATAATCGGGGTCGAGCTCGACCTCCACGCCTTCGGCGCGGAAGAGCAGCGCGTCGTCGAGTTCCTTGAAGAATCCGGCTTTGTATACGGTCAGCTCGGCTTCGTCGGGATCGTCGACTCCGCCGTCGTACGCGTCAAAACGGAATTTGAGGACGTTGCCTTCGTAGCCGTTCGCTCCGTCGAGCTCCACGACCGCGACCTGGTTGCCTTCGACCTCATAGTATTCATACTGGACGCTGTAGCCGCCGGTGAAGTCGCCGACGCCGTCGGAGCAGCAGTAGAATATCTCGCCGTTCGCGTAGGCGTAGTTCGTTTTGAGATACATTGCGAAGTACGGATAATCCTCGGCTTTGATCTTGATCTGATTGGAGATCGAGAGCGTTATGTACGGGTCGTTGCTTTCGTCGAACGTGAAGGTCACGCTGCCGTCGTCGTTGACGTCGAAGTGCATCTCGTGAGGAGCGGAGAGCTTCGTGAAGTCTACCGGAACGAAGTTTCCTTCGGCTTCGGGGATGGGAGCTCTCGTCGTGGTCTCGTCATTCGGGTTCGGGTCGGTGAGAGAAGCGCCGCCGAATACCGTCGTCTTCGAGAGTATCAGACGGTTGGTGCCGCAGATATTGTCGTCACGGTTGTTTACGACGCCGGAGCCCCATTCGAGCCAGTTCTGCCATTTGTTGTCGTTCTCGCCCTCGGTGGCGGTGAGCAGAGCCGCGGCGATACCGAAGCTGCTGCCGGCGTGAGGAGCGTCGTAAAGAAGCTCATCCCACGGGATGAATACTTCGTACGTTGTGGTCGTACCGTCGTTCGAGGCGCTGTATTTGCCGCCCTCGCTCTGAAGCGCGAGACCGTTCATTATGCCCGACCAGCAGTATGCGTAGCACTCGCCGTCGGCGGGGCTGTAAGCGAACGCGAATTCCTGGAAATCCTCGGAGTAGTTCGCGTCGCGGTTGGCGGACGGGATAAGTCCCTGGTCCTCGGTGCAGCCGTACGGGTCAAGCCTCATCTGCAGGCAGTCGCCGTTCCAGATCTGAGCGCCGTCTACGTTGTCGTTGCAGGGGCTGTCGTCGGGAGTCTGAGCGGCTACATAGAAGCCGTCAAAGGTGTAACGGAACCAGATCGTGAATTCCACGTCGGTCTGATCGTCCTTGCTTACGTCAGTCTGCGGATTTTCGGGATACTTGATGTGAGCCACTGTAGGCTGGCCCCATTCTTCGACCGAGACCTTGCCGTCGATAGTCGGCTCGCGGTCGAACTGGAGCGCCTCAACAGTCGCAAAATCCTCCGCTTCGGCTTCAGCCGAGCAGATGACCGACATCGTCATTATCATGACGGCGGCGATGAGTAAAGCGATCGTTTTTTTCATGGTAATACCGTTCCTTTCAGTATTGTGATCCTGTATAGATAATACAGGAAAAATCCGTTTTTGTCAATAGGTCACAGCTTAAAGCTGTCTTTTAACGTAACTATGCGGTTGTAAACGTCGTCGTTTTTGCTGTCCTTCGTGAAATAACCGAGACGGACGAACTGGAAACGCTCGCCCTGAACGGCGTCCTTCATGGATTCCTCGAGCCTGATACCGGCGATGAGCTTCTTTGAATCGGGGTTGAGATACTTTTCGTATTCGGAGGAGTCTATCTCGTTCATGTTCGCGTAAGTGAAGAGCTTGTCGTAGAGCGCCGCGTTCGACGTGACGCAGTGGTCGGCGGAGAGCCAGTGGATCGTGCCCTTGATCTTCCTTCCGTCGGCGGGCATGCCGTTGCCGGTCTCCAGATCAGCGGTGCAGTGCACCTCGACGATCCTGCCGTCGCCGTCGGTTTTAATATCCGTGCATCTGACGATGTACGCTCCCATGAGCCTTACCTCGCCGTCCGGCTTCATACGGTGGAACTTGGGAGGCGGATCGGCGGATACGTCGTCGGCTTCGATGAAGATGTTCTTCGAGAACGGGACCTTGCGTGTGCCTGAGTTCTCGTCGTTCGGATTGTTGGGGAGCTCGAAGTATTCGACCTTGCCGTCCGGGTAGTTGTCGATCACGACCTTTACGGGATCGAGCACGGCGATACGGCGTTTTGCGGTCCTGTTCAGCTCCTCACGGACGCAGTAGTCGAGAAGTCCGATATCCACGAGGCTGTTCGATTTCGCGACGCCGACGCGCTCTATGAAGTCGAGCACCGAGGCGGCGGTGAAGCCGCGGCGGCGCAGACCGCAGAGCGTGGGCATCCTCGGGTCGTCCCAACCGTCTACGAGACCGGTCTCCACGAGGTGGCGGAGAAAACGCTTGCTCATCACGGTGTGAGTGACGTTCAGACGCGCAAACTCTATCTGTCTCGGCTTCGCGGGCAGATCCACGTGGTCGCGTACCCAGTTGTAAAGCGGTCTGTGATCCTCATATTCAAGCGAGCAGAGGCTGTGAGTGATGCCCTCGATCATATCCTGTATCGGGTGCGCGAAGTCGTACATCGGGAAGATGCACCATTTCCTGCCCTGTCTGTGATGGTCGATATAGCGGATGCGGTAGAGCACCGGGTCGCGCATGTTGAAGTTGCCGCTGCCGAGATCTATCTTCGCGCGGAGCGTGTATTTGCCCTCCGGGAATTCGCCGGCTCTCATACGGCGGAAGAGATCGAGACTTTTCTCTGCCGGTCTGTCGCGGTACGGCGATCTTGCCGGTGTGGAGAGGTCTCCGCGATATTCCCTGAACTGATCAGCTGAAAGCTCGCAGACGTACGCGTCGCCCGACATTATGAGCTTTTCGGCGAGCTGATACGTCGTTTCAAAGTAGTCGGAGCCGTAGAAAAATCTGTCTCCCCAGTCGAAGCCGAGCCAGTGGATGTCCTCTTTTATCGCGTCAACGAATTCGGTATCCTCCTTTGCCGGGTTCGTATCGTCCATTCTGAGATTGCAGATGCCGCCGTATTTCTGAGCCGTGCCGAAGTCGATCACAAGGGCTTTGCAGTGACCTATGTGGAGATAACCGTTGGGCTCCGGCGGGAAGCGTGTGTGTATCTTCATCCCGGGATTATTGCGAAGATCCTCGTCTATAAAATCGTGTATAAAATTAGATGATTCCATTTCTTACCTCTTAAAGCAGTTTTTTTATCTCGGATGCGACCTTTTGAGAGAGCGCCTCAACACCGTCGGGCGACGGGTGTATGCCGTCTTCGGATATGAACCTGTCCGGATCCGCGCTTATAACGCCGTACAGATCGTCGATCCTTATCCCGCGGCGGGAGAGCAGCTCCGAGCACGCCGCGTTATAACGCCTTACGTCCCCGTTCCAGACGTCCGTGTAGTCGCACAGATATACGCGCGTGTCGCCTTCCTTCAGAGAATAGTTCGTCTTTTTCTTTTCATCAAGCTGTCTGCCGCCGGGCGTTATCGTCGCCCAGATCAGATCTTTGCAATAGCTTTCCATCTGTATCGCAAGGCGGCGGTTGTATTCGAGATATTCGTCAAGCGGTGTGAAGATCATGCCGTCCGCCGTGCAGCGGTGAAGATCCCATATGCCGGTGTTCCAGTGGATCACGTCGAACGCGGGGCATCCCCAGCCCTCGTACCACGAATACATCCCCCAGAGGGCGTATTTCGTATATCTGCAGTTCTCGTCCGGCGCGAATACGCGCACACCGTCGCCGAGAAGCTCAGCCACCCGGGACTGATACATAAGCCTGATGGAGTCACCGACGAGAAGTACGTTTTTCATAACAGAGCGATCGCCGCGCGGATCCTGTCGACCATGCGGTCCTTGCCGATGATCTTAATTACCTCATACAGATCGGGCGAATTCTGTCTGCCGGTGACGGCAAGGCGGACGAACGACGCGACGTCGCCGACGTGTCCCTTGTATTTATCGGGTTCCTTTCTGTAAAGCTTCGTCTCGCGGGCGTAGCCGATCGACTCCGCTATATCCTTGCATTTTTCGAACCACGCGCTCTGATCGTCGTTTTCGTCGTACGTCGAAACGAAGCTTTCGAGCGCCGTCTTTATATCCGCTTTATCCTTGTCCGCGGGCATTTCATCGTCGCGGGTGAAGTATTTGTCGTAGAAGAACGCCATGTACGGTCTTACGTCCGCCCAGACGGCGAAGTCTTTTCTCGGCTTCGCGCCGCCTCTGCCGATCGAGAGGATGCGCTTTGCGTATTCCGGATCGCCGGTCAGCGTTTCGTAAAACTCCGGATCCTCGGTCTTTGCGTATCCGCATACTCCGTCAAACACCTGCTCCGCGGTCATACGGCTGATCACGTTTTTCGATACGTCGTTCAGCTTTTCCGTGTCGAAGAGGCAGCCTGACGCACTCATCTTCTTGATCGAGAACGGAAAGTCGCGCCAGCTCTTGTCGGGATTCTGCATATGCCACTCCTCGTAGTTCGAGTTGAGCAGCGTCATGACGTATTCGCTGACGGACGGGACGGGATAACCCATCCTGCGGTAGTCGTCGAGGTTCGCACCCATGTCGCGCTTGGAGAGTTTTTTCTTGTTGCCGTTCTCGTCGAGGCGCATCAGCTGAGCTATGTGCATGTATTTCGGAGCCCTGAAGCCGAGATAACGGAAAAGCATGAGATGCTTTGAAAGGCTCGGCAGCCATTCCTCGCCGCGGATAACGTGAGTCGTACGCATAAGGTGGTCGTCGATCGCGTGGGCGAAATGATACGTAGGTATGCCGTCGGATTTGAGAAGGACGACGTCCTCGTCGTTTTCGGGGATCTCAAGCGTGCCTTTTACGAGATCCGTTATCTTTATCTTCTTTTCGGGGTCGCCGTCGGCGCGGGCGAAAAGCGCAAATTTGTGGCCTGCGGCAAGCTCCGCCTCTACCTGCTCCATCGTGAAATCGCGGCGGGCGATCATCGCGTCGCGGCGAGCCTGCGCCTCCTCTTCCCATTTGACGCTTTTTATCTCCGCCTTCTTGTCGGCGGCTTTGAGCTCGTCAAGCTCCTCATCGGTCGAAAAGACCGGGTATGCGAGACCGTCACGGACGAGCTTTTTCGCATAAACGTGATAAATGTCAACACGCTGACTCTGTGTATAGGGACCGTAATCGCCCTTGTCGCCGTCGGCGGTGACGCCCTCGTCGAAATCAAGTCCGTAATAGCTAAGTATTTTCGTTATGAAAGCCGCGGCGCCCTCGACCTCACGCTTTGAGTCGGTGTCTTCTATACGGAGAAAGAAAACTCCGCCCGACTGATGTGCGAGACGCTCGCCGACAGTCGCCGGGAAAAGCCCTCCGAAATGGAAGAAACCGGTGGGCGACGGTGCGATACGCGTTACCTTCGCGCCTTCCGGAAGCCGTCTTTCCGGATATCTCCGCTCCATATCCTCGGGAGTCGCCGTGACGCCGGGGAAAAGCAGTTCTGCAAGTCTGTTGTAATCCATTGCGTTTTGTCCTTATTTTATAATATGGATTTATTATACACCTTATATCCGTAAAAATCAAGGGCATAATTAAAAATTTTGGAGCGGCTGCGCGGAGACGTACGAAAAACCGGCGCGGATCAGCGTCCGCGCCGGTTTAATATGCTGTTTTACTGCTCTATCGTCTCAAGCCCGTAGTAGTATCTCTGCAGATACAGTGCGGATTCGAGGTCAACGCCGTTGTTCAGAAAATCGGCGGAGAGGAAGTTCGCTCTGTTGTCGGCCAGAAGGTTGGACTTCGCGGTGAGATAATCGAGTATCGTCTGTACGTCGCGCGAGTTGATCACGCCGTCACCGTTGCAGTCGCCGTAGATGACGACCATGTACGGCGTTCCGTCGACGTTCAGGGTCATGCCGGTCTTCATCCTCTCGGATGAAACTGCGGTCGCACCGGCGGAGGTCGTCACCGTGACCTTGCCGGGTTCAAGCGATTCCGACACTGTTATATCGTCAACTATCTCGCCGACCGTAACGCCGGGGTTGATGCCGGTCGCTATTTTTTCACCGGTGCCCGCGATCGTGCGGAGCTTCACGGTGGAGTTGGATACGATCACCGTGCAGGTGCAGGAGAGGGATCCGTCTTCGTTTTCGGCTTTTATTTCGGTCCTGCCGGCGGCAGCCGCCGTGACCTTGCCGTCACCGTCGACCGCGGCGACGGCTTCGTCCGACGAGGTGAAGGTGAGCGCGGGAAGCTCGGACGCCTCTTCGCCGTTGTCGAGTATCGCCGTGATCTCAAGCGTCAGCTCATCGCCCGCGGCGAGTCTTACCGTCGATTCCCTGAATCTGATCTCGGTGATCGCGGGTGCCGGAGGATCGGTCTCGGTTTCCGTTTCAGTCTCGGTTTCTGTTTCGGTTTCGGTTTCCGTCTCCGTTTCGGTCTCTGTCTCAGTCTCGGTTTCAGTTTCGGTTTCGGTCTCGGTCTCGGTCTCCTTTTCGGCGGCCTCGCCTTCCTCGGCGTGAGCCGTTATCGCGGGAAGGATCGCCGCCGCGGCAATGATCGCCGCCATCATAACGGCAAGCACCGTCAGGACTATGCGTGTAAGAGTTATATCGGAAGATCTGTTATTCATCTTTTTCCTCCTCATCCGCGTCAAAATCGTTGTCTTCGTCTTCGATGTTGATTATGTCCTCTTCGTAGGAGAGGTCGCCGTCGTCATCGTCATCGTCGTCGAAATCGCCGTCGTCGTAATACTCGTCATCGTCTATTTCTTTCTTGCGTTTGAAATAGATGAACAGGAAGTAGCCGACGCCGCCGAGAACGGAAAGGATTATTATGCCGGCTACGATATACCAGATGATATTGCCGGGCGTCTTCGCCTTCTTGCCGGTGTCGTCCGTTGTGTCGCCCTCGGGCACGGTAGTATCCTCGGTGACGGGATCGGTCCCGCGTATGAGCTTGTTATAACGCTCGCGCGCCTCTTCGAGCTTCGTAAAGTTCACGACAGCCTCTTTCTGAATGTTCATAAGACTGTTGTATTTCTGTATCATGGAAAGGATCTGATCGCCGCTGTCCTTGCTGATCGTGTTGAGATCGAGTGCGTCGATCTCGGTGATGAGCTCGTCCACCGCCTCTCTCGGATAGAACGTGACCTTGAAGGTCTGCGATACCGTGGAATACGTTACTGTGACGTTCTGCTCGCCGGGGTACGTGTTGTCAAAACCGGAGAGCATGTTCTTCGTTATCTGTACCTGCTCGCTCGTGTTGTCGTCATAGTCGACTATCAGGATGCCGCCGGTTGTGTCGATCTCGTCGCCTATCAGGTAATCCGTCTTAGCGATCGGCGAGCCTATGCTGAAGGAGCGCACGTTCTTTGAGCTTACGTTTATGATGACGTACGTCGTCTTTTCCTTGTATTTGATCAGAAGCCTCTGCTCACCCACGGTGTCCGGCTCGAAACCGGTGATCTCGATGTCGCGGTCGTCCATCGCGAGCTCGCTGTATGTACCGTCGCTGTAGGTCACAAGAAGCACCCACGACGAATAGTCGGGCGCGATGCCGAGCGGATAGTCGGTCGTATATGTGCCGGGCTTGACGGAGATGTGTGAGATGCTCTTTTCGATCCTGAACGTCTCCGTGATGCGTTCGCCGTTCGACGTTACGGTTATCGAATACGTGCCGTTCTTATCGCAGAGATACGGGCTCGTAACGGATACGGCGGGTCTGCCCTCGTAAACGAGGCTTCCGGTCGAGGCGTCGAACGTGATCGTCACGTTTCCCGTGTATTTTCCGTTGTTTTTATCGGAGCCGTTGAGCAGTATGCCGGGACGCGAAGCCCAGGCGGTGACAGTGTCCGTCTTCGGATCCTTGCAGTCGATCAGAGAGTAGGTGCTCTCGGTCTTTCCGTTGTAAAGCTTGAGATCGGCGACTATGAGATCGGTGACGGTCTTTTCCGTCACGGTGTCCTTGACCTTCAGCTTGAAGCTGAATATCTCCTTCGCGGTCGTGGGAAGGGTCAGCTTTCTCGTGTTTGCGTAAACGTACGCGAAGCTGACCTTATCGATGCCGTCAAAGGCGACGCTCGTAAGGTCGTCGTTATTTATTTTGAGCAGCGACGTCTCCGATCCCGCCACGTAATCGAAGCAGGACGTGTCAAAACTGACCGAGAGCATCATCGCGGAGATGCGTTTCGACATCGTACGGTAATTGTCTATCGAAGCCGTGACGGTAATCGTCTCGTTCTTCGTAGGATTCGTATTCGACGCCGTCACGCTTATCTGCGCCATATCCTGATCCGTGACGGCAGACGCCGAAAGCGGGAGACACGATATGAACAGCAGGGCCGCAAGAATGAGCGCTGTCATCTTTTGTCCGGATTTATTAAACATTGTCCATCATACCTTTCCTTATAGAAGAGTTCAATCCGATTATAACGTAAAAATATGAAACGCGGATATTCTTTTTTTAAATTTATTTACGTCTTGCCCTTGAAAAAAAGGGGATTATGTGTTATACTGTAAAAAAAGTAAGAATTCTTTTATCCTGATCGTAAGACGAAGGAAGGCAGGGAAAACCGTATGGCAGATAACGGAGTATTGTTCCGCACGGCAATGGGAGGCTTCAATAAAGCCGACGTCATGGCGTATCTTGAAAAGCAGAACGCCGATTTCAAAGATCATTCGACCCGTCAGAGTGAAGCGATAGCCTCAAAGGACGCGGAGATAGATTCGCTTAGAGCGGAGATATCCGGACTTTCGGAGCGGCTCGCCGAGGCGGAGAAGAAGGCGGATTCGCTTGAGGCGGCGGAGGCGCGGGCGGAGGAGCTCGGCTCAAGACTCGACGAGGCGAAGGAGCAGATCTCCGCGCTGCAGAACAAAATAGCGGATCAGGCCCTGCTTCTGGCGGAAAAAGAAGGGAAGATAGCGGAGCTCTCGCAAAACGGCCCGGCGTCATCGCCGGAAAAAGACCGCAAGGCGGGACTGTACGATGATATGTCGTCACAGCTGGGCGATATACTGATCGCCGCGAACAAGAGCGCGGACGATATCGTATCCGAGGCAAGAGCAAAAGCCGCGAAGATAAACGAGGATGCCGTGAAGGACGCCGAAAACGCGAAGCAGGCGTTCGTTTCAAAGCTTTCACGCATCGCGTCGTCCGCCAAAAACAACACCGTGACGGCGACGGAGAATTTCCGCGACGAGGTAAAGGCGGAGCTCGAAGAGATCAGAGCGCTTTTGTCTGACGCCATCGCCTCGGTCGATCTGTACGGCGATTCGCTTTCCGAAAAGGCGGATAAGTTCGAAAAACGCATCTCATCCGAGCTTGACAACACAGAATCCGAGATCGACAGGGAGATAGATACGTTGAAAGGATGAATGTGAATTCGGAATTCGGAATGATGAATGAAGAATGAGAAAGCGGTACAAGACGGTTCGGAATTCTGAATTCAAGTGTGAAGTGATCAACACGAAACGAAGAGGCAGGGTCAAGTCCCTCATAACTCATAACTGAAAACGGCGGGAGAAAAGGGGTTCCCCGACGCGAACTTGTGAGCGTTGGGGGTTCCCGTAAGCCCCCGCCCTACGGCGAAGCGTGGCGGCATGTGGCGGCGTGCAATGATGCCGAATGAGATCCTTCGCCGCGCTCAGGATGACGACGCACTTATCATTCTGCATTCTGAATTCATGATTCATGATTTTGCGTTTCTATCAGCGCCGCGAGGTTCACGGCGGTCTCCCACGGACGGCAGAGCGTGCCGGACTGAACGCCGCGGTCGTAGTATTCGCTCCACGCGCCGAATTCATCCCTCTGCGAGAGCATACGTTCGGCGGAGCGGCTGTCGTATCCCGCCGCGTACATCGCCATTCCGTATTCATATCCGACGCACCGTTCCCTTGACGGAAGAGACGCGAGCACGCTCTCCCCCGTTTTTTTCAGTATTTCCCCCGGTATCAGCGTCACACCGGTGAACGCCGGGCAGAGCAGCGCCGCCTCAGTTGTGAAGCGCCTGCCGTACAGTCCCGGGAACAGAGGCGGGATATCCTTTTTCAGGCAGTCGGGGCAGACGTAGTCACCGTTTTTGTTCCTGAAGCCCATACCGAGACCGTGACCGCAGAGCAGAGGACCGCCGGGCCGCACGTCCGGAGCGTAGCCGCTTTCCGGACAGTTGCAGTAAAACGTGCCGTCCGCGCCGAAGAAGTTTGCTTTATATTTTTGTTCTATTTCCTCCGCGTCCGCTTTTATCCGTTCTGACAGAACGGCAGGGATAAGATCTCCCGGGGACACTGTCACCTCGGTTATCGCCTTGTGATACAGCGCGGTCGCCTCCGCCGAGCCGTCGTTTATCGCGCTCCGCGGCAGAAAACCTCCCGCTATGTACGTCTCGTCGCCGTTGAAGGTGAGCATCCCGTTCGTCATACTGTCATGCTGTGCCTCAAGACAGTAAACGATGAGCGGCATGCCTGAAAGAAGCGTTTTCCTGTCGTTCGTCGCTTTATAATACGACGTGAACATCAGCACGAGATAACCGGTTATCTCAACGTCGTCGTTATCATGAACATGGAAGGCGTATTCCGTCATGCCCTGCGCGTTCTGTATCCTGCCGTTTTCGCGGAAGACACCGATATAATATTCAAGCATGGCCTTCGCGCGGGAAAAGGCGCCGCAGGCGAGGAAAAATCTGAACACGCCGTAATTGTCGCGCACGTAGCTCAGATGATAATTGTATCCCGCAAGCACCGAGCCGCGCTCGGACTGCTGCGCGGCTATGACGTCGTAGCCCTCGCATATTTCTTTGTAATACGGATGATCCGCGCCGACTGTCATATCTCTTCCGGGATAAAGACGCGGGTCGGTCTCGTCATATAACGCCGCGGAGTACGCGTCCGCCGCGTCAAGCTGACGGAAGACGCCGCGCGGCGTAAGCGAGAACGCGAACGTGAGCAGGGCCTTGCCGTTCACGGTGAACCTGATCACGGAATTCGATACGGTTTCAGCCGCGATATCGCCCGAGTATCTGAGCGCCGTGTATCTGAATTTGCCCGAGGTATAAGCGTTCGGACGCCCGTCCTCAAATTCATATACGTAAGTCGGCGCGCCGGGCTTTGTGATCGAGATCACCGTGTTTTCATACGGCGTCGGGCTTACGTGTCCGTTTTCAAAGCTTACCGTAAAGGCGCATTTCCCGCTGATCGCGCGGATGAACAGATCGGCGTCCTGCGGTATGAGGTCGCGCGTGACGCTTTGCTCCGATACGTGCTTGTATGCGATCCGCGAAAGCTTTGCCGTTTTCCACCCGTCCCCGTCAGGTACGACGCAGAAAGCCTGCGGCGAAGAGTATTCCGGACCGAATGCCTGAAATACCGTGGCGCCTCTGCCGTATACGCAGACTCTGCCGTTGCCCATGCAGTGTACAGTCATGATCTCCTCCTATATCTCATCCGGCGAGATGCCGAGATCGAACAAAAGTCTTGTGAGTATGTATTTGTCCCTGATATCGCACGTGTGACGGAACGCCTCGCCGGCGCTTTTTTTGCTTTCCCCGAATTCTTCCGGCGACGTAGGATGGCCGATCTTTTTAAAAAGCTCCTCAAGCTTCTCCGACGGGATCAGCTCTTCGTCGATGATGCGCGTGATGCCGTCCCAATTGTCAATGATGCGGCCGAGCCTGTCAAGACATTTTCCCGCGTCGTATTTTCCCTCTCTGTCCTCGATGCCGATTATATTACCGGCTGACGCTCCGAAATAACCGCGCACGTCACGCTCCCACGCGGCGCGGTCGAAGGATCTTATCGATCTTTCGGCTTTTTTTCTGTCCGGTGTTATTTTTCTGAAATTCTCGTACTTTCTGAGGCTGAGAAGCGTGCCGACGCCTACCTGTATGCCGTGCAGCTCGCACTGCCTGTGTTCTTCAAGACATCTCATATCCCAGAGATGAGAGTAGTAATGCTCGACGCCCGACGCGGGACGGGAGCAGCCGGCGTACGTCATCGCCGTACCGACGAGACAAAGGCCGTTTATTATGGCTTCGACCGCCGCGGGATCTCCCTGTACCGCCTTTTCCGCGTTATCGAACGCCGCCGCGCGGTATCTGCGCATCATCTCCGCGATCTCCTCGCAGTAGTATTCGCCGTTGATAAGCGCGCTGATGCGCCATTCGCAGATAGAAACGTACTTTGCGATCATGTCGCCGATACCGGCGAGCAGCAGCTTTTTCGGCGCCTTTGAGATAACGTCCGTGTCGGCTAAAAGCACGTCCGGGCATTTGCAGGAAACAGATGACTTCACGCCGTTGTATATGACGGAGGCGGAGTCCGAGGTGTAACCGTCCATGGACGGGCACGTCGGCATATAGATATACGGTACGTTCCCGGGGCGGGAAAGGAGCTTGCAGAGATCGTTGACGACGCCTCCGCCGACGCCGACGATCACGTCGCAGCCGGAGCAGCTCCCCATGACGAGGTTGCCGAGCGCCGCCTCCGTAGGCTCGGGACGCTCAAAACCCGGCTCCGCCTTCAGCAGATGTACCGTGCATTTTATGTTGTTTTTGCGGAGCAGCTCCGCCGCGGCTTCTCCCTGCGCGGAGTGTGTGTTTTCGTCCGCGGCGAGAAATACGCTCTTTCCGCCGAAGGCGCGCACGGCGTCCGGCAATCCGAGGTAAGCGCCCGAGCCGACAACGACGCGGCGCACGGTCGAGGCGTGCTCCTTGCCGCAGGCGCAGGAAAAGTGTTTTCCGGCAAGCTCCGCCGGCGTTATCTCACACATTCTCATATCCGAATACCCCCGTTATATCAAAATCGGTCCTTTCACAGTATAAAAAGAACAGCAGATCGGAGATCAGCCCGCGCTCTCCCGCAAACGTCAGCATGTCAGACGTGCCGTAGCCTGTCGGGAGGCTGTCGTTTTCCGTGCATCTCACGGACAGATACGACGCGGCGCAAAGCACGCGCGTCAGCGTTTCCGGATCGTGCGGGGTCCTGATCCGCACTCTGATCCGGTCGTCGTTTTCATGGGTCAGTACGCCCGCCGTGAAAAGCGTGAGAACCGTCTCGCCGTCGCCGTACTGCACTCTGCACTCATCGGTGCCGGTGAGCTCGTATTTTTCCGCCAGCGCGTAAAAGCCGGAAAGCCTGCCGTCGGCGGAGCTTGCGGTCGGCAGTATGCAGAACTGCGTCCTGCCGTAATACACGTTCTCGCATACGGCGCTGAAATCGCCGCCGTAAAGGATGGACGGGGATTCGATACGCGACGCGAAAATGTCGAACGCCTGATCCGCCGCGGGACTTCTGAAGTACGAAATGGAGCCGGGTCTTTCCGCCGTCCTTTCGGGTCTTCCGATATAACCGGAGACGGTCCCGCCTATACCGTATCTTCGTCTTATCTCCGAGCACAGTATGACTCTTCCGTAAACGCCGTCCGCGCCGTCGGGCATAGCGCATGAGCTGAGCCGGTCGAAGAGCGCCGCGGCTCCGGGAATTCCGTCTATACCGTCCTCCGGCAAAACGGATCCGGTGAGCTCATAAATGTAAGCCGCGTATTTTTCGCGTGCACGGTCAAGCTCGTTTGCCGCGCGTTTCAGATTTTTACGGCATACAGCCTCGTCGTCGTATATCATAGCGACGTTATGATATCGAAGAGACAGTCGGGGGAGGGCGCGAATACGCGCGCTCCTCCGGCTTCAAGCACGGAGCGTTTCCTGTATCCCCATTCGACTGCTATATGATGGGCGCCGACGGCGAGCGCGACCTGAACGTCCGTTACGGAGTCTCCGATCATGACCGTGTTTTTGAGATCCGCGCCGGTCTTTTCGCTGATCAGCAGAAGGCCCGCGGGATCGGGCTTTCTTTTGCATATTTCCGACTCGCCGTAAACGCATTCGAAAACGTGCGGGAAGAAGCGGTCTATTATGAACGCTGTCGCGGAATCGTATTTGTTTGAGAGCACCGCGAGCTTTATACCCGCCGCCCTGAGCTTCGAGAGTTGATCCTCTATGCCGGGATACGGGCGTGTGTGATCCGTCAGATGATCGGCGTAGTACAATTTGAAATAACCGACCGCCTCATCCGCCTCCTCCCCGGGCTCACCGCACTCATAGCTTGCCCTGAGCGCCCTTTCCGCGAATTTTTTGATACCGTTTCCTATGTACGCGCGTCCCTGCTCCACCGTTATACGCGGGCGGCGCATACGGTCCATCGCGTAGTTCATCGCGGCGGTGAGATCGGGCACCGTGTCGAGCAGGGTGCCGTCAAGATCGAAGACTGCAAGATTTATCATGATAGTCGTTTACCTTTCATTTTCCGTTCCGTTTGCGGAACGGTCTTCATTTTCTTTTCTTTTTGATGAGCCTTACGGCGATGATCGCAGCTGCCGCAACGGCGGCGGAGACCGCGGCGATCACGGGGATGAGGACTCCGTTTTCTTTCTTTCGGCTTTCGCCGCCTTCGTTTTCACCGTCCGTCTCCCGATCATTTTCGTCCGTTGTTTCCGGCGCGGGCGCCGTATCGGCGGAGGTCTCGGTCTCGGTCTCCGTCACGGGTACCGTCTCCGTTTCAAATTCCGGAGCGGGTCCCTCGTCGAGCGCGCCTCCCTTTACGGTCCATCTTCTGAGGCTGTCCGCGCTTTTTCCGTTTGCTTCATATGACGCGATCAGCTGAAGCTCCGCTCCGTCCGGGCAGTATTCTTTATAAGCCGGTACCTCTAATGAGAAGGATACGGCGGCCTTTCCCTTTGATTTATCTGACAGTGTGCCGAGGTCCGCCGTTTTTGTTTCCTTATACAGAACGGTATCTCCGCGCTTCAGCTTCAGAGTCACCGGAAGTCCGTTTACGGGAGAGCCCGTGTCGTTGACAAGGACGACCTTGAGCGATACGGAGTCGCCGCGTTTGACCTTATCCGTGAATTTGTCTATCATTATGCCGATATCCGCAAAGGCGCATCTGAGCCTTTCCTTCGTATACGGTCTTATTTCAAGCGTTTTCGCCGTCGATACGTCGGGACTGAGCACGTCGGACGTCACGCCCTGCGCACTCGGGAACGAAGAGCCGAGACCGCAGAAGAACAGTATGCCGGAATACGCCCTGCCGGATCTGAATTTCTCGATCTGCGCCGCCATGAGATCGGCGTAGATCACAAGGCGCTGTTCGTTGTCCGCCTTCGGATAGGCGTTTTTCCAGGTTCCCGCGGTTCCGGACATCGCCGCGCCCTCGCGGTTGATCCAGTATTCGCCGTGTTCGTTTATGATATACGGATGATCCGGGTGATCCTTGTATCCCCAGCCTATGTCAGCCGTTGTGACTATCGGCTGTTTCACGTTCATGGAGCCGAGCCCGCGGATGCCCTCTCCGCCGATTATGTACGGATGGCACTCGACGGGATCATTTTCACCGACCGGCGGACGCCAGCCGTTGTCCCACGGACGGTGCTGTATATCGTAATCCCGTCCGAGTCTGATCATTTCATCCGTGAAAGCCGCGTGCAGACCCTCGTTCTGCGCGTCGAAAACTATCAGGGACGGATGGTTTGCGCGCGCGTCTATCCACGCGTATATCTCAGGCATTATCGTTTTGACGGTGCATCCGTCGTTGTCGCCCCAGATGGGGTATTCGTCGAATATCATCATGCCCGTCTCGTCGGCGATATCGAACCAGAGCTCCGGCGCGTGTCCGAGGTGCGTGCGGAAGCAGACCCAGCCGACGTCGCGGAATTCGGAATAAAGCTTTCTGACCCAGTCCTCCTGCCAGGGAGTCGTGCCGCACAGAGGATCGTCGAAATACCGTTCTATCGCGACGTTCGTGCCGAACAGATAAAAAGTCTTTCCGTTGAGGCGCGCGTAATGCGTCACGGGGTCGAAGTCGAAGACCCTCATGCCGAAGCGTGACGTGAACGTGTCGTCTCCCGTCTTCACTTCAAGGAGGTACAGGAACGGATTATCGGGCGTCCAGCATTTGTCCGCCGTAAAGCCGTCAAGTCTGACGTCCTCTATGTCCGACGTGCCGCCGGCGCTGACCCTGCGCGTCACGCTCGCGACCCTGACCTTGTCCGACGACGGTTTGCCGTTTTTATAGACGCCGAGCTCATATACGTTGACGGTCACGTCAGTCTCGCCTTTTCCGGAGAGCCTTACCCTGACGTCGACCGATCCGTTATCTAAATCCGGCGCGGTCTGCGCCGCCTCGACGTATTTTTCGCCCGTGAATATCAGCTTTACGGAACCTGTGAAGCCGGGCTCGTCATCCGTTGACTCACCGTCGAACAGGACGTGCGCGGGGGTGTTTTTGTCGCTGAACTGATGAGTCCATGAGCCGAGCATGACGGCTATTTCGTTCTCTCCGGGTCTCAGGTATTCCGTTATATCGGTGTAGGAGCGGGAGTAATTGTATTCATATCCGCCGGCATATTTTCCGTTAACGTAGACGTATCTGCCGTATTCCGCGGATCCTATGTATAAAAACGCCCTGCCGGACGGGATCTTATCGATGACGACCGTCTTTTTGTACCACGCCTCTTTACCTGAATACGGTCCCTCGGCGAAGGACGCGGAGCGGTAAAGCCCCGGTACGGGTATCGAGTTTATAAAGCTTATGCCGGACGGTACCGTTTCGGGAACATCGTGCTGCGGCGCGTCGCTGAGACCGAACGCCCAGATACCGTCAAGCGGTACGGTCAGTCTGCCGCCGTCCTCACGCCCGCCGTCCGTCCTGACGGTCTCGGGCTCGGGCGCGTAGTTGACGGAAACGGCGCCGAGCTCAAGCTCGCCGGAAACGCACTCGACCGTCACGCTGTCCTTTGCGGAATATTCCCCGACCCTCACGCCGGAGCTCGCATACGTGCGGAGCCCGCTGTAAGGCAGCGTCAGGGAAGAGCTTTTGTCACCCGTCGTGACGCGGATCACGGCGCCGGATGAACAGTATGAGAGCGTCAGAACGTTGAGACTGCCCTCGCCCGGGGCGGAAAATGTGATCTTATCGCCCGTCTTCATCCGGACGGCGCTCGCGTACGGCGCCATTATATCGTCAACGGCTTTTTCGGAAAGCATGGCTGCCGACAGAGTGTTCGCCGCGGGAGCTTCGGTCGACGGCTCGGAGGTTATCCGGAGACAGTCGAGATTGACGTCGATGTTCGGCTTGATCTGAATATCCGAGCCCGCCGGGATATATACCACGGGAGACGTCGCCGTGTACGACGAGCTCATCTCCCATGAATTTGACGTTGAAAACGGTATCTGCCCCGCGTATCTGAATTCGTCCTCGCCGGGGTAACGAATGAAAAGCTCCATCGTATCCGTGAAATGCGTGGCGTACGATATATGGATCAGATTGCCTTCCGCCGCGTTTCTGAAGCGGAAGTATTTGCCGCCCGTACTGCCGGCGACGGCGCCTGCCGAGGCGTTTTTGTCCGTCAGCCTCGGTACTGAGATCCGCTTTCCGTTCTGATCGTAAACCTCGGCGTCCTCGCATTCGAAATGCGAAACATACTCACCGTTCCGTGAGGCGCCGGCTGCCGGCTGCGCCGTGAAAAGAGCGCACAAAGCCGCCGCGGCGAATCTTATAAATCTTTTTTTCAACGTTTTTCCCTCTTTTTATCCGTCGGTCACCGGAGATCACCGGCGCCGTTGTGTTCGCTCTTTATTCTGTTTATCAGCTTTTTGACGTGCGGCATAGGGATGGCGGTGACCACTATGATGCCGAGGACGATCGCCAGGGCGAGCTTCAGAGTCAGAAAGCCGTACCTGCCGGCGGACTGCGTGTCGTTCGTCACGAAATAATACGCGGTGTAGTATATGGCGGATCCGGGGGCGAGCGTGATTATCCCGGGGATCAGCAGCACGGCGACCGGACACTTCCGGACGACCGCGAGGATCCGCGACATGAGGACTATGGCGCAGGTCCCGAAGAACGTCGCCGCGACCTCACCGACGGAGGGTCTCAGCAGGATATATACGATCCAGCTTACGACGCCGAGCAGGGAACAGAAGAATATATGTCTTTTGGGTATGTTGAACGCTATGGAGAAGCCCGCAGTCGCCACGAGCGACATAATGACGTTCAGAGCTATCGTTTGAAGATCCATGTCCGCCTCCTCATATCACGCTCAGGCGTGTGAAGACGAGGATCGTCACACCGACGCCTATGGCGATGCCCGACGCGGTCACTATCGCGTCGATCATCCTGATCGTTCCGGAAATGTAATCGCCGGCGGCTATGTCGCGTACCGAGTTCACAAACGCGACACCGGGGATCAGCGGCATTATCGCGCCGATTATCACCTTGTCGAGATTGACTCCGGGGATCAGCCTGAAGCACGCGACGGATAAAAGCGCGAGAAGACAACCGCATATACCGTTCGTCAGAAGCTTTGAGAGCTTCGTTTTGTCGAGCTGTATGAACAGGATATAGTAAGAAAAACCGATCAGCGCGGCGAGGAGCGCGTCAACGAAGCTGCCGCCGAACAGATAGCTGAACGCGCCGGAGGCGACAGCCGCGGCGCCGAGACTTACGAAAACGTTGTATTTTTTGGAATTCTCTATTTCCTCCAGCCGCTTTTCCGCACCGTCCATGTCACACTTTCCCGCCTCTATATCACGGGAGAGCGTGTTGACCAGGTCGATCTTTCCGAGGTCGGAGGAGTTTTTCGGTACCTCGCATATGCGCGTATAGTCACCCATGCCCTCCGGCGCGTCGTCCGCGGACGCGGAAAGAAAGATGCCGTTCGTTATCGTGAAAATGTCGTATTTCTTTACGCCGAAGGACCGCATCATGTGATTGAGCGTGTCCTCTACGCGCGTTATGTCCGCGCCGGATCTCAGCAGTATCGAACCGGTGCGCGCCGAGATGTCCACGGCTCTTTTTATTTCTTTACCGTTCATATTCTACCTTCATATGAGTTTTTTCTTTACCTCCGTAGCCACGCCGAGTATCGCGGCGCCGCCGCATTCGAAGTCCGCGGCGTTCAGTATAAACGGCTGATATGACGGGTTTTCCGGCATCAGAAGCACCGTGCCGCCGCTTTTCCTGTATCTTTTCAGCGTCGCGTATTCGCTGTCGACGAGGCAGGCGACTATCTGACCGTCATCCGCGTAATTCTGCTTGTGGACGAGGACGAGCGAGCCGTCTGTTATCCCGGCGCCGATCATGCTGTCGCCTTTGACGCGCAGATAGAAATACTGCGACGGGTCGTCGACGTTGGCGTAATCGTAGCCCTCCGTATGCTGTTCGGCGTTTATCGGCACGCCGGCCTTTATCGTCCCGAGCACCGGGACCGGTCGCAGACCCTCCGCCGAGATGACGTTTTTCGCCGGGATCGCGTCAGTGATCAGGTTGTCAACGGTTATCCCGAAATATTCGGCTATCTGCGGCAGACGCTTTGTGTAGGATCTGCTTTTTCCGCTCTTCCAGTCTCCGACGGTCGACGGACAGAGCCCGAGCGCGTCCGTGAACCTGCGCTGAGCGCCTTTTTCCGTACCGATCAGTATGAGTATGTTTTGCAGTGTTTTATCCATGATCCACCTCTTCAGGTCCGTGAATTTGCACAAAATTCGAAATTTGCGAACTTTACTCTTGACAAAACGCGGATTTTGTGGTATAATGTACCCGTCGTCAGGGAAATCCGCGAACATACATATATTATCACATACTTCCCGGGTTGTCAAGCGGTATTTGATGAATTTGCGGAAAAAACAGGCGGTAAAAGAAAAAAAGGAGGAAATGCTTACCGATAATATGCCGAAAACAAGAGATGGCTGCGGTCCCTTCGGGGACGATGAAAATTCAAGGACGAACAAATGTTCGTTTTGCGGAGACAGCGATCCGGAGGACAGCGTTTGCGCCGACGGCTATACGATCTGCGCCGCGTGCGCGGAGCAGATGGATATCCGGGACGTGATGGATCTGTTCGGGTTTGAAACGGTATCCGAGCTGATCGGAGCGCTGTCTTCGTGAAAAAGTATAAATATCTGTCCCGCGCAGAGGATTACGCGCTTGAATGCCGGAGCAGGAACATGCTCGCCAACCGCGCCGGGTTCCTGCGGCGCGAGCGGATAAGTCCCCGCTCCTTCAGGGAATACTGCGAGAGAAACCGCGACGAGGCGGAGCTTATAGACGCGGTATTCGAGGACGAGGCGCTGAACACCGGAGCGAAGAATCTTTCGGCGACGGTGCTGAGCCTGTATCTGAAGAGCCTGCTCGGACAGAACGACGACGGTACCGTCGGCGTCATCAGCATGCAGCCGCCGGAGGACGCGCTGTGAAAAAGCTGATACTTGAGGGAACGCCGTCGGAAAAACAGAAGCTTCTGTTCGCTTCACGAAAAAAATATACGGCGTACGGCGGCGCGCGGGGCGGCGGCAAGAGCTGGGCGCTGCGGAGGAAGCTCGTGCTCATGTGCATCCACTACCCGGGATTGAGGTGTCTGCTCGTGAGGCGCAGCTACGGGGAGCTGCGTTACAACCATATCCTTCCGCTGCTCTCGGAGCTGAAGGGAGCCGTTTCATACTCCGAGGCGAACAAGCTCATATCCTTCCCGAACGGATCGAGCATCAAGCTGGGTTATCTGTCCGATGACGGTGATACGCTGCAGTATCAGGGCCTTGAATTCGACGTCATCGCGATAGACGAGGCGACTCAGCTTACCGAATACCGTTTCAACGCGCTGAAGGCGTGTCTGCGCGGCAGCAACGCGAACCCGAAGCGCATGTATCTCACCTGCAACCCCGGAGGCGTCGGCCACGCCTGGGTGAAAAGGCTTTTCATCGACCGGGTCTACCGGGATGGGGAGCGCGCGGAGGACTACGGCTTCATTCACGCCACGGTCTTTGACAACACCGCGCTGCTTGCGTCCGATCCCGATTACGTCGCGCAGCTTCAGAGCCTGCCGGACGGGATGCGTCAGGCGTGGCTGTACGGCAGCTGGGACGTGTTCTCCGGTCAGTTCTTCACGGAGATGGCGGACGGCAGCCGGATAGTCCGTGATTTCCGGCTGCCGGAAATATGCCGCGTGACCGGAGGCCTCGATTACGGCTTCGACTCGACCGCCCTCGTGCTTCTGTGCGCGGACGCTTACGGCAGGCTCACCGTATTCCGCGAATTCATACAGAAGGATCTGACGCTGTCGGCGGCGGCGCGTCGCGTCGCGGAGATCTGCCGCGGTCTTCGCGTCGACTATATCGCCGCCTCGCCCGACCTGTGGAACAGGCGGCAGGACAGCGGTATATCCGGCTATGAGACGATGGCGGGCGTTTCCGGGATGCCCGCTCTCATCCGCGCCGACGACAGACGTGTCGCCGGCTGGCGCGCGGTGAGAGAGCTTCTTTCCACCGATCTGTATATCAGCGACCGTTGTCCTTCGCTTATCGGAAGCATGAGCGCGTTGTGCTACGATAAGGAACGCGCGGAGGACTGCTCGGATCAGCCGCACGATATAACGCATCTGCCGGAGGCTCTGCGTTACGCCGTGATGTCGCGCATCTCGCCTCCGGAGAGGCGCGCTGAAAGATATACGGGAACGTTCAGACGGGACCGCGGCGCGGTGACCGTTGCAAAATACTGAAAGGATGATCGAATGACACAAACAACAAAGGCGTGGGAGCGCTACGAGGCGGGCGTCGACTATAAAAGACGTATCGGTCTTTACGGTACGGTGCGCACGAACGAGCGCTTTTACAGGGGCGATCAGTGGCACGGCGTGGATCCCGCCGGACTGCCGACGCCGGTATTCAACATCATAAAGCGCATAACCGATTTCATGGTGTCGTCAGTGGCGCGGCAGCCGGTCTCCGTCGTATACGGAGACGATTCGATGCCCGTGACGGAGATGTGCGAGAACAAGAAAAAGCTGCAGCGCGGTCTGGAGCTGCTCAACGGCAACGCCGCGTACAGATTCGACAAATGCAAGCTCGACGTGCTGATCAGGCGCGCCCTGCTCGACGCCGCGATCTCGGGAGACGGCGTGTTCTACTGCTACTGGGAGCCGGAGGTGAAGACGGGTCAGCCGCACACGGGCGACATCAGGACAGTTCTCTGCGACAACACCGATCTTTTCGTCGCGGACGTCACGCGGCGCGATATACAGGAGCAGGACTATGTCATGCTCGCCGGCAGAGATACGGTCGAACATTTGTTCGAAGAAGCCGTGAAGAACGGTGTCGGACGGAAGGAAGCTGAGAACATAACGGCGGACGAATACCCGTCCGACGCGGCGGACGCCTTCGCCGCCGGACTCTCGGAGTCAGGCATGGCGACGTATCTCATCACGTTCTGCCGTGACAAGAACGGCTTCGTGTGCTTTGAAAAAAGCACGAAAAACGTCGTGATCTTCAGAAAAAAGACGACCATGCGCCGCTATCCCGTCGCGTACTTCGCGTGGAGCGAGGTGAAGGGAAGCTTCATCGGCGCCTCACCCGTCACTCCGATGATCGAGAATCAGAAGTATATAAACAAGGCGTACGCGATGGTCATGAAGCATATGACCGACACGGCGTTCTCGAAGATCGTATACGACAAGACTCTCATACCGGAGTGGACGAACGAGGTCGGAGAGGCGATAGGCGTGCGCGGCGGCGGCGACGTAAGGAACGCCGCCTCCGTGATCGGTACGGGTCAGCTGCAGTCCGGGTTCCTCGAGGTGATAGCGATGACGCTTTCACATACGAAGGAGATGATGGGCGCGACAGACGCCGCGCTCGGCGAGGTGGAGCCCGACAACACGTCCGCGATCCTCGCTCTGCAGGAGACGTCCGCCATCCCGCTCGAGACGCTGCGGCAGAACCTGTACGCCTGCCTTGAGGATCTCGCGATGATCTGGGCGGAGATGCTTTTCGAGTATTATCCGCAGGACAGACTCGTTATCCGGAGGGACGCGGACGGCTCGGAGAAGGCGGAGAGGTTCCCGGATCTTGCAGTCATGAAGCGGGCGCTCCTCAGCGCGAGGATAGACGTGGGCGTCGGGATAAGATACTCTCAGGTCGCGTGCGTCAACACGCTCGACAAGCTGCTTTCGGGCGGATACATAACGCTCGAACAGTATCTGAAGCGTCTGCCCGCGGGGATAATCGACGATAAGGAGGAATTGTACGGAAATGGACAAAAGACAGAGAGCTGAGGCTGAGATAGCCGAGTTCTCGGAAAGGTTCCCGGACGCCGATCTCGATCTTGTGCCGGGGAGCGTCTGGGAGCAGGTGAAAAAGGGCGTCTCCCTCAGCCGCGCATACGGCGGATATGAGGAAAAAAGACGCAAAGCGGAGGACGCCGCACGTAAAAGGAACGAGGAAAACGCCGCTTTGTCGAGCGGCAGGATCGGCGGCGTAACGAAAAAAGCCGTATACACGGCGCAGGACGTCGCCGCCATGAGCGCCGCGGAGGTCCGCGGCAATTACGATGACATACTTGCGAGTATGGATTCGGAAGGATTTTATATTTGATAAAGGAGAAAAAACATGTCACTCAATTATTTCATTCCCACGGTCTGGTCGGAGACTCTTTACAGAGCACTCGACAAGGAATACGTCGCCGTAAAAAACTGCACAAGGCAGTTTGAGGGCGATATCAGAAACGTCGGAGATACCGTCAAGATCGTCGGCATCTCACCCGTGACCGTTTTCGACTATACGAAGAACACGGATATGCTCCCTCCCACCGTACTCTCCGACAACGAGAGGCTTCTCACGGTCGACCGCGCCAAGGCGTTCAATTTCGCGGTGGACGATATCGACCGCGCACAGGCGCTCCCCGCGCTGATGAAGGAGGCGATGCGTCTTGCCGCTTCCGCCCTCGCGGACGAGGCGGACAAATACATCTTCTCGCTCTATACCGGCATCGGCTCCTCCAATACTCAGACGGTGTCCGGTCTCACGAGCGCGGGCGTCGTTGATATGCTGCTCACGGCGAGACAGAAGCTGCTCGAGCAGAACGTGCCGGGCAACGAGGAGATAATCTTAGAGGTACCGCCCGCAGTCGCCTCCAAGATAATCAAGGCGAAGATCGTGACGGATACGAACAACTCCGCCGCGCTTGACAAGGGCTGTATCGGCAGCTTCCTCGGCTTTAAGATCTTTGTCTCAAACAACGTGGCAAACGAGAGATCGGGCGGCGATACAATATATAAATGCTACGCGAGAACGAAGCGTGCGATAGCTTTCGCCGAGCAGATAAACGAGGTGGAGGCGTACCGTCCCGAGCTCCGTTTCGCCGACGCGGTGAAGGGACTGCACCTGTACGGCGCGAAGATCGTTTATCCGCAGGAGATCATCCTGCTCAATATCTCCGTAGGCGCGGAATAATGCTTCTGTCCGATATATACAGCGCCGCGGCGGCGCTGATATCCGAGCAGCCGGACGGTGCCGACAACGCGGATCTGCGCGAGAGGGCGGTGTATCTGTTATATCAGACGGTGTCGGAGCTGACGCCGCTCGACCGCGCTGCGACCGGGGAGGATAAGGAGTATCCGTCCGCTTTCAGCGGGCTCGACGAGGAATTCCCGCTCTGCGACGGACTCGCGCACGTCTGCGCATACAAGCTCGCGTACCTGCTCGCCGCGGATGAGAACACGGCGCTTTATCAGGTACTGCGTGCGGAATACGAAAACGCGAAGCGGACGTTCATATCGTCGCTTCCCGGAGTCGTTTCCGGCACGGTGCAGAAATACCGTTGAGGAGGGCGTATGGCAAGATACAGAAGAGCGACCGCGGAGGTCCTTTACACGGACAAATTCCGCGGACTCGATCTCACCGAGGGGGAGAAGAATTCCTTCTCCTCCTCGGTATATATGAAAAACTTCACGGTGACGGAAAATTACAGGCTGAAAAAACGCTGCGGTTATAAAAAGCTCGCGGACGGCATCAGAGCCGACAGCTGTTATCACTGCGTCATCGGCGGCGCCGACCGGTTCATCTACAAAAACGGCTCCGTGATGCACGCGCTTACTCTGCCTGAGTGTACCGACACGGTATTCGACTGCGGAAATGACGCACGGGTCGGATATTTCAGCTTCGGCGGCGCGGCTTACGCCGTCGGGAGGGGTATCTTTCTGCGTTTTGACGGCGTTTCGTTCACACGTGTGAAGGAGTACGTCCCGAAGATCGCCGTCACGTGTTCGCCGTCCGGCGGCGGTACCGTCCTTGAAAGCCTCAACGTGCTCTCGGACAAGGCGCGTATATCCTATTCGCCCGACGGCGTAAGCACCGGCTACGTTCTGCCGTCCTCCGCCGCGTCCGTCCTGTCAGTCGCGGAAAACGGCGCGGAGCTTTCGCCCGGGTCGTATTCGTACGACAGGGAGAGCCGTACCCTGAGCTTTCCCTCACCGCCGGCTGGCGGTGTGCCGGACAGCCTTGAGGTCACGTTCAGACTCGCGGACGGTGTCGTTTCGTCAATGCCGGAGCCGGGAGACAAATTCTGTGTATACGGCGGAGACCGCGATACCCGCGTCTTCGCGTACGGAAAGGACGGCGTGCTCAGATACTCGGACGTGACGTATACGGGCGCCGATCCCTCGTATTTTCCCGCGGACAACTTCATTACCGTAGGAGACGGGAGCGAGCGCGTCACGGCGGCCGTGAGGCATTACGACAGGCTGATCGTTTTCACCGAAAGACAGACGTGGTTTTTGTCTCCGTCTGCCGTGACGTATGACGGCGTGAGCAAGCCGTCGTTTCCGCTTTCACCGCTCAATCACGTCGTCGGGTGCGCCGGCGGCGGCGCGGCGTACGCGGATAACAGTCCGTTCACGCTTTCATATGACGGGATATACGTATTCGGTCAGAGCACCGTCAGGGACGAGCGCGGCGCAAAGCGGATCTCCGACAGGATCGCGCCGTATCTGTCTCCCGCGTTCCTTGCGCACGCCGCGGTCCACGACCACGAGAGGCAGCGTGAGATCTGGATGTGTTACGGCGGCACTGCGGTCATCTACAACTACGGGCTTGACGTTTTCTACTGCTACGACAACGTGCCGGCGGTATACCCGTTCAGCCTGGGCGAAAACGCCGCGTTTTTCTCCGGCTCCGCGCTTTACGCGTTCGACCGGACGGCAAGAGACGACGACGGCGTTGAGATCGACGCGTGCTGCGAGACGTCCGACGCGGTGCTCGACCGCACGGTGAAGCGGAGAAGACTGAGGCGCGCGGGCGTCGTGTTCACCGCGGAAAACGGCGCGGCGGTAAAGCTTGTGATCATACCGAACAGGGGTGATACGAAAAGGCTGATCTTTTACGGTGCGCCGTATGACGGGGGCTTTGACTTCGGTTCGGTTGATTTCGGACATCTGTCGTTTCTGTGCGGCAGAAAGCCGGTGCACACTGAGCAGAGGATACCGCTTTCGTCGTTCGAATCTCTGAAGCTCCGGATCGAATGCGGAGGGGACGGGCGCGACGTAACCGTCTCGTCCGTGTCACTTACGGTCGATGGAGCATAAAATAACTGAAAGGAAGGTAAAAAATGTCAAATGAGGATCATTCCGTTGTGCTTGAGCGTCATGAGCAGATGCTCAGGTCGCTTCAGAAGCAGCTTGACGAGCTGAAGGCGGTACAGCGGGAAATAAAGGTGATGAACGAAACGCTCGTAAAGATAACGAATGAAATCAAGCATACCAACGCCTCCCTTGTCTCCTGTGAGAACAGGATAAGCGAGATACAGTCGGCGCCGGGCAGAAGATGGGAGACGCTCATCATATCTCTTCTGAGCTCGCTTTTGTGCGGCGCGGCGGGCTACGCGCTCGCCCGGCTTTTCACGTGAGGTGAGCATGGCGGATTTTCTGACTTTCGGGGCTCTTCTCACGTACGGAGGCGCCTCGGCGGCTGTCGCCGCGCTCACGGAGGTACTGAAGCCGCTCGTCCGCAGGCTGCCGTTTCATGTGAGCATGAGGACGGTATCGTATCTCACGGCGCTTATAATACTTTGTGCCGCGGCGTTCTTTTCGGGAAGCCGGGACGGCGGCGATTACGTGCTTTGCACGGTCAACGCCGCGCTCGTCTCGCTTTCGTCGAACGGCGGCTACGACCTTATCGCGCATCTGACGGAGGAGGCTGATACGGAGGACAATGATGATAATAACACTTGATCCCGGTCACGGGCAATTCAAAAACCCCGGCGTTCTGCCGGGTTATTACGAGGGCACGCGCGTCTTCATGCTCGCGTACGCCCTGAAAAGGGAGCTTGAAAAATACAGGGACACGACGGTGTACGTCACGCGGGAAAAGCTTGAAGACGACCCGTCGCTCGCAGCGCGCGGCTCGATGGCGGGCAAACGCGGCAGCAGGCTTTTCATCTCACTTCATACGAACGCCGCCTCGAATCCCGAGGCGCACGGAGTTTCCGTTTTTTACAGCGTCAGACGCAAGGACAGTAAAAAGCTCGGCAGGCTTTTGGGTGAAGCGGTGGTCGCGGAGATGAAAAAAAAGACGGATATCACGTATCTGCGCGGTGTGATGACGCGCACGCAGGACGACGGACACGGCGGCATCGAGGACTATTACGGCGTCATCCGTAATTCTGTGAAATACCCTGAGGTGGAGTATTCCTTCATCATCGAACACGGGTTCCACACAAATCCGACGGAATGCGGATATATGTTCCGCGACGAGTCGCTTGAATGCATCGCCCGTGTCGAGGCTGAGGTGATCGCCTCTTATTTCGGACTTGAAAAGACCGGGGCTGAGGACGGATATACAGAGTATACCGTGGCGCCCGGAGACACGCTTATCTCGATCGCGCGAAGGTACGGCACGACGTACAGAGTGCTCGCGGAGTATAACGGTATAAAGGATCCGGATCTGATCTACGACGGGCAGATCATAAGGATACCGCTTTACGCGGAGATATCGGTCGGCGACACGGTCAGGATAAAGTCCGACAAAAACACGTATTATCCCGGCGGCAAGAGCTTTTCCGCGTGGGTGAAGAACTACGATTACGCCGTAAAGAAGACCGCCGATTCAAGGGGCGGCGCGGTGTACCGGAACGGCGACCGATGCGTTCTGCTCGGTGAGCGGATAGACAGAAGGACCGGGGAGCACGGCGGCTCCATCGATTCCTGGGCGTCGGTCGACTACGTCACGAAGATAAGACCGGAAAAATAACGACGAAAGGAATGTAAAAATGGCATTGAGAAGATTTACGGAGGACGTGAACGTCGTCTCCGCACTGCCGGACGTACCGTCTCCGCCCGAATACAACGCCTCCATACTTAAAGCGAAATTCGACGAGGCGGCGGTGAAGATAAAGGCGTATCTGAACGGCACGCTTCTGCCGGATATCGAGAGCGGCGCTGCGGGGACACAGACTGTGAGAAGACTGCTCGCGTCGTTCACGCAGCCGGGAAGCTACGTTTTCAATACGCTTTCGTATCCGTCTGTCGGCGGAGTGTACGATATCGTGCTCGTGGGCGGAGGAGGCGGCGGGAGCGCCAACGTCAATCCGACGCTCAACCTCAACACGGGAGGCGGAGCCGGCGCCGTCACAAAGGCGTACGGCATGACGCTTGAGGACGGAACGTACAACGTTACCGTCGGCGCCGCCGGAAGAGGCGGCATCACCGCGGGCGTCGGAGGAGGTGCCTCGATACTCTCGGCGGACGGAGGGGCGGCGCTTCTGACAGCCGGGGGAGGCGGCGCGTCCTCGCAGTCGTCCATGACCGGCATGGGAGGAGGCGTCGGCGGCGGAGACAGCTTTAACGGATCCGGCGAAAACGAGGGTCACGGCGGCGACAACGAATTCGGCAGGGGAGTACGCGCGATCGGACTGAACGAAGCCACGGTCCCCGCCGAGGGCTACGGCGCGGGCGGCTGGGCAGGCTTTCCGCCTACCGGCGGCGCCGTGTTCATTTACGGATACGAAAGGATGTGAAAAATGGCAAGCAAGGCTTTTGAAAGCTATGAGATGCTCGCAAAGCTGCTCAATTCCGAGCGCAGGGAGAACATAGACCGGGCGTATGACGCGCTCGCGTCCGTCCTTGCGGAGTCTTACGGCGAGACGAAGAGAAAGACCGAGGAGCAGTACGCGGCAAAGCGCGACGCCCTTTCCGCGAACCGCGCGAAGGCGGAGAAGTATCTCGATTACTTCATGACCGAAAAAGGGTATGCGGGAAGCGGTATCGAGGAGGACGCGAAGCTCAAGGCGGAGATCGGCTACAACAGGGATCTTGCGTCGCTTTACGCGGCGGAGAACGGGGCGAAGGCCGACGCTGACGCCGCGTACGCCTCGGCTCTGCTCAAAAACGAGGCGGAACGCGCGGAAAAGCTCGGAAACGCCGACAAAGACGGCGCGGAGCTTTCGTACAAAGCCGCCGCCGCTGAGGCTGACGACGAGCTGCAGAGACAGAAGCTCGAGCTTCAGAGGCAGACGGAGCAGAAGGAGCTGCAGCTGAAGGAGCAGGCGCAGAGGGCGGACGACGAGTACAGGAACAGGTCTCTGTCACAGCAGAACAGCCTGAAGGAAAAGGAGTACGAGATAAAGCTGCTCGAGGCGCAGACCGCCGCCGCGAAGGCGAGCGCGGCGACCTCGTCCCAGAAAAAGGACGCGGAGGCGCTTGAGGAAAAGCTCAATTCGTACAGGCAGCTGATGTATGAGGAGATAAAACGCGACTTCGAGTCGACCGATGACATAAGTGAGATGCAGCGGATATACGACACGGTGACCGGCGTCAACGCGGAGAGGGCGGCTGAGATTTACGGCGAGAAGCTGTATAAGGATCTTATCAGGACGTTCTCGAAAAGGCTGACCGACGCAAAGACGAAGCAGCGCGACGACGCTGTCGTGCAGATGCTGATCGACCGGTTCGTCGAGGCAAAGAACGAGTATCATTACGATACGTATATGCGTCTGAAGCGTGCGATCACGTCGGGCGGCTACCCGGGCTATACGCTCGACCAGCTCGACCGGGCATATAAGCTTTACAAGAACAACGGCTGATAAAGGGCGTAAAAAAAGGATCACGGCGATCGCCCGTGATCCTTTTCCGGTCTTCAGGACGTACCCGTTGTTCTGTGCATGCGATTGCTCGCGGACGTCACAGCGGATGAACGAAAAAAGCGATTGGATTATATAGAATAACATAAATTAGATTATGGAAAGACGGTATTATTGTAAATTATATCGTCCGGCGAAAAAAAGTTTCGAAAAACGGGAAATTTTTCGGCGAAAACAGCGTCTATATATATGAGGGCGCAGGAAAGCCCCCTGCGACAGACGCAGAAAAAACGCGGTCTCCCCCATCGGCCGCGTTTAACCTACCGCGGCGGCACGGCATACGTGCCGCCGTTTGCTTTTTTTACTCAACGTTTTCCTTGATTGCCGGTTCCCACCTGAAACGGGTCGGGGATACTATGTCCCCGTCTTTTTTAAGTAAAGCCAGAGCACGTTCAACGACCTTTCGGTCAAGTCCCGTAAGCTCCGCTATCCTTCCTGCGTTCAGCGGTTGTCCTGCGGCTCTCATTGTCTGAAGGATCATTTCTCTGACTTCCATTTTCGTTTTTCCTATCTGTTAGAATTGAGATATTTCACGGCTTCCGTTGCAGCTGCCGCTCCGTCCGACGCGGCTGTTACCAGTTGTCTCACTTCCTTTACCCTGTTGTCACCGGCTGCAAATATTCCGGGTGTGTTTGTCCTGCAGTCCTCGCCCGCGATCACGTAGCCCGCGCCGTCGAGCTCTGCCACCTCGGCGAAATTCTGATTTTCGGGGATCCTTCCCACCGCGACGAAGAGTCCGTTCACCTCAAGCTCGGTCTCGTCGCCGTTTTTGTTTTTCACGGTTATGCTTTTCAGCCTCTTTTCGGCGTGCAGCGCCGTGACCGTGCTGTTCAGCACGAACTTTACGTTTTCGCGCCCTCTGAGCTGTTCCGCCGTCGCCTCCGCGCCGCGGAATTCATCTCTTCTGTGTATCAGATACACGGTCTTTGCGAGCTCCGAAAGATACAGCGCGTCCTCAAGCGCGGTGTTGCCGCCGCCGACGACCGCCACGGTCTTGCTGCGGAAGAACGCTCCGTCACACGTGGCGCAGTACGATACGCCGCGGCCGACGAGCCTGTCCTCGTCCGGGAGCCCGAGTTTCCTGTTCTCGGAGCCCGTAGCGATTATCACGGTCTTCCCGTCGTGATCCGCCTTGTTCGTCGTTACGGTGAAGATCCCGTCGTGGGGGGTGATCTTTACCGCCTTTTCAAACACGGTTTCGGCGCCGAGCGCCGTCGCCTGTTCGAACACCTTCATCGCAAAATCAAATCCGGAGATGTGCGGCGCGACGGGATAGTTTTCTATATCCGGCGTGTTTATTATCTGTCCGCCATAGCTTTTGGCTTCGATCATCAGGACCGTTTTTGACGCGCGTCTGCCGTAGATCGCGGCTGTCATGCCGGCGGGTCCCGCGCCGATTATGATGATATCATGCATCATCTGTCACCGATGAAATCGACTATCGCGTCCTTCGGGATGAAGCCGACGTGCCTGTCGATCTCGACGCCGTCCTTAACGAGTACGAGGCAGGGGATGCTCGTCACGTCGTATTCATCGGCGATCTCATCGTTCTCGTCGATGTCGACCGATACGAATTTTACGTTTCCCGTCTCTTCGGAAAGCTGCTCGAGGACGGGCTTCAGCATGCGGCACGGCCCGCACCAGCCAGCGTTGAAATCCACGAGCACGGTCTTATCCGCCTTTTTTACTTCATTTTCAAACGTCTTTTCGGTTACTTCAATCACTGCCATTGTTTTTGTTCCTTTCTATATTGTCAAGTGCTTTGTATATGAGCGACCGGAGCGTTTTTTCCTCGTCCTCGGTCAGTCCCAGTATCTTTTTTGCCTCGCCGGGGACGGCGGACGCCGCCTCGCGCAGCTTCATGCCGGTCTCCGTCGGTCTTATTATGAGGCTCCTCTCGTCCCCCGCGGATCTCTCGCGTGAGACGTAGCCCTTCGCCTCGAGCCTTTTGAGTATCGGTGTGAGCGTGCTCGGATCGAGCAGCAGCGCGTCCGACGCCTCTTTCAGACTGGAGTCTCCGACCTCCCACAGATACATCATGACGATCATCTGTGTGTACGTCAGTCCGTACGGCTCGAGCAGGGAATTGTATTCGTTGTAAAGCTCCTTCGCGCAGAGGTAAACGGGGAAGCCCGTCTGGTTCCGCAGCTTCAGGCTGTCCTTCACGGTCATATCAGCTTCGCTATTTCCTCGTCTATCTTCTCGGGCGCGAACGTCGGCTCGAAACGCTTTACGACGTTTCCGTCCCTGTCTATCAGGAATTTGGTGAAGTTCCATTTGATGTCGCCGGGCTTCTTCGTCGTTGTGCTGAGCTTTGCTATCATCTTCATCGTCGCCTTGTTCTTCAGACCTTTTATATCCTCCTCGGGCGCCTGCTCCTTCAGCCACGTGTAGACGGGCGACTCGTTCTCGCCGTTTACCTCGATCTTCGCCAGCTGGTCGAATTTCGTCTTGTATTTCGCGGTGCAGAACTCGTGGATCTCCTCGTCCGTGCCGGGCGCCTGACCCATGAACTGATTACACGGGAAGTCAAGGATCTCAAGACCCTTTTCGTTATATTTTTCGTAAAGATCCTCAAGTCCTTCGTACTGAGGAGTGAAGCCGCAGCCCGTCGCCGTGTTTACGACAAGTATGACCTTGCCGCGCAGCGTTGAGAGATCAAGCTCGCCCTCTTTTCTTTTTTTGACTTTGAAATCATAGATCGTCATATCGATGTTCTCCTTTTCGTGTTCGCTGCACTTTATTTGTGCGCAAATAAATTGTATCAAATTGATTCGCATTTGTCAAGAGCTTCGGGCTTTTTTTCACATAATTTTCAGATTGCGGTGCCTCAGTACCGTATTATACGGCGCCTTTGAGGTTGACTTTGTCGTTTTTTCCGTGTATAATGAAAAAAAACGGGATCACGTGCAACTTTTCGGGCGCTCTGTACGCCTTTATATGTGAAGACCCCCGGGAGGAAGGAGCAAATCATGACCAAGGACGTTTTTACGGAAGCCGTCAGACGGAGTGAAAAAAAGCTCTACATAGCTGCTTTTTCCGTGGTTGCCAACACGGAGGACGCGCGCGACGCGGTGGCAGACGCGATCGCATACGCGTGGGAGCATCTGGGCGAGCTGAGGGACGACGGCAAGATCGACGCGTGGCTTCTGAAGATCACGTACAGCGAGGCGAAGAACATACGGCGCAGGAACCGTCATTACGAGGACATAGACGAGCTGTCGGAGGCGTTTTCGTACGAGACGGATCATTCGGAGCTTGTGTTCTTCGATATCCTGAGCCGCGCGAGGCTCGATGAAAAAACTCACAGGATATTCATGCTGTATTTCCTCTACGGGTACACGCTTCCGGAGATCGCGGAGCTTACGGGCGATAACCTGAATACGGTAAAATCAAAGTATTACCGGGCTCTGCGCAAAATGGCTGATATGAAAGGATTGTTATAAGAGGTGATCCCGATGAAAAAGAATTACGATTACGATAAGATCGAGAAGCGCATCAAAGAAGGCTTCGAAGGCGTTGAGAGGGATATCCGCTTCAGAAACATTGAAGAGGTATCCGTAAAGAAAGAAAAAGAAAAAAGGGCGCCGGGTCCCGCGCTTCAGATAATCGGCACCGTGCTCGCCGCGGCGATAGTCGGCGGCGGTACGTTCGGCGCGCTGAAATACGCGGAATACAGGGGCTCAAGGATAGCGCCCGGCTCAGACCCGGGAATAGATTCCGTATATACGGAGTACGGGTCAGTCACGAGCTTTTATGAGGATGTTCAGCCCGACGACACCACGCTGCCGTCGCCGGACGAGCCGGATAAGAACGTGTGCTTTTTCAAAGAAGTGACCGTGATCGACCCCGCGGCCGACGGGATCGTCACGGATGCCGACCTGCCCCCGCAGCTCAAAGGCAGTGCCTTCGCCGAGATCAGAAACGAACACGTATCGGAGCTCGGCTACGGTATTTACACGGACGGCGAAAGTTTGATTATTGTCGATAAAGACGGTACCGGCGTCAAAGAGTTTGCGTGCGGGGACGGACTCTTTCCTTTGATCATCGCTGAAACCGATCACTGGCAGCCCGACGTGGTGGTCACGTTCGGACAGCTGATCGTCACCGAGGATAAGGATACCGGCAAGGTGACGTTCATTCATACCAGATTCGCTGGGTATTCCGGGTTGTACGGCGGCACTACGCTGATCGAATATTTCGATACGCAGACGAAAGAGACCGGGGTGATACGGGTGTATCTGCCGGAAAGCGCGGTCGAGTACGTTTACTCGAGCGGTTATCTGGGAACTTATGAGCTGGCAAAGCTCAGCGCCGAGGATACCGCAAACGGAAAAACGATCGGCTGCACCTGCACGGTTGTTCCCATAGGCCGCGGAAATAACGAAACGCAAGAAGACTTTTTCGTAGGTTATCTCAGATACGATAACGGAAACTATTATTTCGGCGAGCCGTATGATATCGGTGACGACGGCGCGGACACGACCGGTACCGGGACCGACACGACTGATACCGGCACGGAATTCAAAGGCGAATACGGTCTTGCCATAGAATGCGACAACGGTGACGCATATCACAACGGAGACGCATATCCGCCGGTATACGCCTCCCGCGTTTATAATGGCGGAGAGCTGATCTCACAAAAGACTGACGAAGCGAAGGTTTTCATCTGTCAGATCTCAAGAGACGAGGGCTTGAACGACCTTCTGCCTCTGCACAACAATATAAGGACCCCGTGGGCTGTCATATCCGTTGAGGTCGGCGATAAGATGTTTGAAAGCGTCGCCCTTGCCGAGGAGTGGATCAAAGACCGGATCAGGGTCTCTTCAAGCACGGTGAACGGCTTTGAGATAACCGTGACCGTCACGTGGGACACCGTCCCGGGCTCCGACAGGCTTCCGGCCGACGACCGCACGGAATACAGCTACAGATTCACGGCGGAGTACCGGATGCTGCATGACAACGTACCGGCGGATGAGAGAGTGCTGATAGAATACTCTGACGGAAAGCTGCGCTTCATACGTATCGCCGCGGAGCCGGAATTCACCGTCGAAAAAAGCGGTGGTATGAAAGCGTCGGAGCTTGATATACATAAGCTTTTCGCAATGCTCAACGGACATGACGCCATGGATGATCCGTGGGATCTTGTCCCGTCTGTCACGCTCCGGATGATGCTCGACGGTGAAACAATATACGCATTTGAAATGTCGCATGACGGAGCCGTAAACGTTATGCGGTATCACGGCTCCGATCGCGGATTCGTCGCGTCGATGAAGCTTACCGCAGACGAAATAAAGACGCTTTCGGGCGAATCAGGACATGACGCGACGGAGACGACCACCCCCGCGCCGGAGGAAACGACCGAGAGGATCCCGACCGTACCGGTCGAACACGGCATACAGATCGCGGAACTGCAAAGCTGGCTGTCGCGGCGTATGTGGAACGGTATGAACGAGGGTGAGCTTCTTGATATGGCGACGGGTGAAAAGGATCTTAAAAAAGCGATCTTTGCAATGGCGTATGATCAGATCGACCGTGAGGACGACGGAACGTTTGTAAGGTATAAGACCGGATACTGCGATTTCCTGTATTTTGCGGAAAAGGACACGTTCAGGATCAGAGAAGCAAGGATGATACTGCGTCCCGGCACGAATTTCAGTCTTCCGTTCGGCGTAACGCTCGATATGAGCCCGGAAGAAGCGCTTTCAGCCATGGGTTATACGGAAGAAGAGATAGTATCGCTTAACGGTAATCCTGTAAGCGCGGGCGATTACAATATCAATTATAACGGCATAACCCTGACGGTAACGTATACTTACGGGAATGCGGCGTTCGGTCTGGAACTCGGGGGAGAAGCTCAGGCATATCTGGAGATCGAATAAGAGAAAGGCAGCCTCACGGCTGACCTCCCTCAAAGAGGGAGGCAAAACAAGGCTCCTCCCTTGGGGGAGCTGTCATCCGGGAAGCTTCCCGGATGACTGAGGGAGTTTGTCTTCACTCTGAGGCAGCCTCACGGCTGCCTTTTCCGCAGCGGGACGGCGGCTCCGCCGACGCCGATTATCGTTCACAAATTGTTTACCTCTCGTCAGATAACTTTCGGAAAAAAGCCTTGAAATCGGATGATATCATACTTATAATGTTCTAAACTGCGGAAAACGCCGCGGTGAAAACGACTCTTTTTGATACGGGCTTTTGGGAGGTTACCATGGAAGAAACCAAGCCGCTGATCAACAAAGCAATGCCGGACGACGCCCGAGGGTGGGTCGATCATCAGCTTTGCGACGGTGAAAAGCTTTTGTTTGCCGTCGTCGGCGATCTGTCGCTTTTTGAAAAATACGATACCGCAACGCTTCTCGTTACGAGCCGCCGGACTGTGGTCGTGGATAAAAATCACGATAACGGCTTATTTTCGGCGGCTTTTTCCGATATTGAAAGCGTGACTGTAAAGCGGATGTACGGCAACGCGCGTATGAACTTCAAGCTGAAGGACGGGACAGAGAAGACAGTGTTCCGTTACACGTACGCCGTAGCCGATCTTTGTGACGTCGCCGCCGCGTTCATCGAGGCGGTCGGCAAAGGAGAGAACGTCGACGAGCAGATGGAGATCGTCGGCGCCGCGTACGAGAAAAAGATGCGCGTCTGTCCGAAATGCGGAAGGACGCTTCTGCGCCCGGGCGCGGAGTGCATCAAATGCCAGTCGAAGGGCAAAATAGTATCGAAGCTGCTGAAATACGTCAAGCCGCAGTTCCCGCTGCTGCTCACGGCGCTTCTGATGTCCGTCGCGTCCACGGCGCTCGCGCTTTTGCCGCCGTCCCTCACTCAGAGGCTCGTCGACCGTGTGCTGCCGAATACCGGCACGCCGCTCGATCAGCGTATGCATTCGCTCCTCGTCATAGTCCTCATACTTCTGTGCTCGTACGTGGCAGGCTCGCTTCTTAACGGCTTCCGCGGTTATATGCTCCGAATAGCCGGAGACAGGATCGTCAGATATCTGCGCAACGACGTGTACGAGAAGGCGCAGCATCTGCCGATGAAATTCTACGACAAAACGTCGACAGGCTCCGTCATCAACCGTATATCGGGAGATACGAACACGCTGCAGGCGTTTATGCTGAGGATCTCGCAGGAGATAGTCGTTCAGGCTTTCCTGCTCGTGGGCATTATTATCATAATGTTCATCAAGGATTGGAAGCTCTCTCTGCTCGCGCTCTGCCCGGTGCCGATCGTGGTGCTCGGCGCAAAATACTTCAGCCGGAAGATCGCGCCGTTCTACCGCAGGATCTGGAAGAGATGGGCGGCGGTCTCGTCCGTGCTCACCGATACGATCCCGTGCGTACGCGTCGTGAAATCGTTCGCGGGAGAGCAGAGAGCGACCGAGAAATTCAAGAAATACAACGATGAATGGTATAAGGTCGACACGAGCTCGGCGAAAATAACGAACGCGTTCCCCGCCGCCGTCAACTTCATCGTGGTATGCGGCTCACTGCTCATCTGGGGCGTCGGCGGCAGCTGGACGATAAAGGAATCCGGCGGACTCACACCCGGTCTTCTCGTGGCGTTTTTAAGCTACGTTTCGATGTTCTACGGCCCGGTCAACTTCTTCGCCTACCTGTCGGACAGCTATCAGGGAGCGCTCGCCTCCGCGGAGCGCGTGCTCGATATACTCGACGCGGAGCCCGAGCCCGACTTCGGTAAAGGAAACTGCCCGGATAAGATCGAGGGCAAAATAGAGTTCAGAAACGTCAACTTCAGCTTCGACCGCGCGAAAAAGACGCTGTCGGATATAAACCTGACGATAGAGCCCGGCGATATCGTCGGCATCGTCGGAACGACCGGCTCCGGCAAATCGACGATGATAAATCTGCTGATGCGCTTCTACGACAACTACGAGGGCGAGATACTTCTTGACGGAACGAACATCAAGGATATCGACATGACGTATTACAGGAGCAAGATCGGATACGTCCAGCAGGAGCCGATGATGTTCTCCGACACCATATTCAACAACATAGCCTACGGCGTGCCCGATGCGCACGTCGAGCAGGTAATAAACGCGGCGGATATAGCGAACGCGCATGACTTCATAATCCTGCAGCCGGACGGTTACGATTCCATGCTTGGCGAGCGCGGCGTCGGTCTTTCCGGCGGCGAGCGGCAGAGGATCTCGATCGCCCGCGCGGTGCTGAAAAACCCGAGCATACTCGTCTTCGACGAGGCGACGGCGTCCGTCGACTCCGAGACCGAGAACCAGATACAGGAGGCGATCGAGCGCCTAATCTCCGGAAGGACGACGCTGATGATCGCGCACAGGCTTTCAACGCTCCGTAAGGCGAACAAGATCGTCGTCGTGGACAAGGGCAGGATAATAGAATGCGGCACACACGACGAGCTTATGGCGCTGAAGGGCAAGTTCTACAGGCTCATACAGATACAGTCTATGTCCGAGCAGGTGAGCAAGCAGAAGGCCGAAGAGAATTTTGAGTGAGGTGCGATATGGCTGAAAGACTTTACATAAACGCCGATGAGGCGAGGATAACGTACCGCGGCTTCGCGCACGTCGATCTTGAGATGTTCGACGGAAGAAAGTTTGAGGATCTCGAGCCGCGCCGCCTGTTCCCGCTCTCGGGTCTTACGAAATACATAACCCTGCTCGATCACGACATGAAGGAGGTCGCGCTCATACGCGATCTTGCGGCGATCCTGCCGGAGTCGCGGCAGGCGATAGAAAAATGCCTCGACGAGTATTACATGATCCCGAAGATAACGGAGATCATAGACCGGAAGGAGAAGAACGGACTGCTCAAATACACGGTGATGACGAATTACGGCGAGCGCTCGTTCGACATTCGCAACCGTCATTCGGATATTAAAAACCTGTACGACGGCCGCGTCCTCTTCCGCGACAGCGACGACAACAGATATGAGATACCGGATATCACAAAGCTCGACAGAAAGAGCTGGCTCAAAATAAATATTGATCTGTAAAGGAGATAAATAAATGAAACTTGTTCTTGCGGTAGTCCCGAACGACGACAGCGTGAACGCGACGTCGGCTCTTACAAAAGAAGGCTTTTTCGTAACGAAGCTCTCGACGACGGGCGGCTTCCTCATGGTCGGAAACACGACGCTTCTCATAGGTACCGAGGCGGACCGCGTCGGTGAGATAAAGGAGATACTGAAAAAACACTGCAGCACGAGAAAACAGGTCACCCCGTCGACGAATTCGTTCGGCAGAGGTCTCCGCAACGACAGCGTGGCGGAGGAGACCGTAGTCGGCGGCGCGACGATCTTCGTACTGAACGTCGAATCGTTTGAAAAAATATGAAAAACGTCCGGGGATACCGGACGGTAAACAAAATGAAAAGACAGCCCGACCGTCATAAGGAAGTTTTTCACCTCACGTTCGAGTGGTGAGTAAGCGCGCACTTAACAAAAGCAGACTGAGAACAAAATCAGTCTGCTTTTTCGTGTTCAACCGGTATAATGAAGACGTTCGCTTCGCTCACTAACGAAGACGGGCTATGCCCTAATGAAGACGGCAACTGCGTTGCCTAATGAAGCGAAGCCGCCCGCTTGAAGAAAACCGTTGAATTCGAATTTCTTCATCAG